>JASJDO010000013.1 GCA_030065115.1 Rhizobiaceae bacterium
CACAACCCTCTGTCGGGCCATGGTCTTCACGTGTGAGATGGAAGAATATCGCACTACCAAGATTTTTAGCGCACGGGTCAATATTGTAATCCAACACCAGACAAACATCATATAGCCGGTCATTCCGCATCATTTTTTCATGTGAATTAGGAACCGGAAGCTTTACTGGCTGGTTGTAGTTGGGATGATTGGCGTCATCACACCACCCATCATCCTCGTTGATCGGAAACATCGGCAATTGTGAAAACAGGGTTTGCCCTCTGTCGGAACGGCGATATCCATACAAAATTTGAAAACTTCCGGCGGGAGTTGCACCATCGCCTTCCCGTTTAGTGGTTTTTACACCACTTCGCCCCAGCGAACATGGAATACACTTATCCGCGTAGGACAAAAGACCTGAATGAACCGGGCCAAACGGCTTTCTTCTGACATTTATCAACATGAGATCAGCTTACGCACTGTTTTTGTTCCGGAATTTTCTGTCTCAATTTGATCACGGCGTTGTGTTTGTGTTTGAATGTGTGTGCTGTAAATGTAGGCTATTAGAGTAAGCCTACTCAACAGTCGCCATATACAACATTTTGTATGGAAAAAGGAATTTTAAATGGCCACCCGCACAATACTGCTAGTCGATGATGATGATGACCTGCGCGAAGCGCTCACTGAGCAGCTCGCACTTTACGAAGAATTCAACGTAATCACAGAAGCCAGCGCCACCAAAGGTGTTGCAACGGCAAAAGCAGAACACATTGATCTTTTGGTTATGGATGTGGGATTGCCGGACATGGACGGGCGCGAAGCAGTGAAGCTCCTGCGCAAGGCTGGCTTCAAGGCGCCGATCATCATGCTCACGGGTCACGATACCGACTCAGATACCATTCTCGGCCTGGAGGCAGGTGCCAATGACTATGTCACCAAACCGTTCAAATTTGCCGTGCTGCTTGCAAGACTGCGCGCACAATTGCGTACGCACGAGCAAAGCGAAGACGCGATCTTCAATGTTGGACCGTATACATTCAGACCTGCTCAAAAGCTTTTGACCGAGGAAGACGGTAACAAGGTACGTCTGACTGAAAAAGAAACCGCAATTATGAAATACCTTTATCGCGCAGAGCAAAAGGTTATCGGTCGCGACGAGCTGCTTGAAAATGTCTGGGGCTACAACTCAGGTGTTACAACACATACGCTTGAAACACACATCTACCGACTTCGTCAGAAAATTGAAAAAGAACCTTCCAATGCAAGATTGCTTGTAACCGAAGGTGGAGGCTATAAACTGATCCCATAACGAATGGCCAAAGAGCCACTCTTAAGGGGATCAGATGTCGCTTACCAATGACATAGCCAGCTTGCAGCGGGTGCAATTATTCTCGGAATTCAACGAGGAACAATTGCGCCTGATTGCTTTTGGCGGCCAAAAATTGCAGTTGCCGGAAGGCATGGAACTTTTTCACAATGGCCAAACAGCAGATGGCGGCTTTGTCGTGCTGAGTGGCGAAATTTCCCTGGAAATCAACCATTCTGAGAAGTCATCGAATATTACCGTCTTTGGTCCAGGCAGCCTGATTGGTGAAATGTCGTTGTTCACGCGCAACCGACGTATTGGAACGGCAAGTGTCACAGAGAATTCAGAAGTTCTGAAAATCCGCAGAGATGTTATGCATCGGGTTTTGAGTGAGTATCCTGAACTTGCTGCAAGATTGCATGATCACATCGCCGACAACATTGTGTCGATCGGACGAGAATTGGACCGAGTGGGCAAACGATTGGAACGTATGCCGGAATCCTGAAATTTCCTACCCGGCTAACTGAGATTGAACTCTGCAATCATCGGCACATGATCCGAAGGCTTTTCCCAACCTCGCGCATCCCTAAGTACCGAGATTGAAAGGAGATCATTTTCCAAAGACTGTGAAGACCAGATATGGTCAAGCCTGCGTCCCTTGTCCGCCGCGTCCCAATCGCGGGCACGATAGCTCCACCAGCTATAAAGCTTTTCTTCAACCGGTACTTTCGACCGAACAAGATCAACCCATTCTCCGTCATCGCGAATGCGGTCCAGAAATTCTGTTTCCACCGGCGTATGACTGACAACTTTGAGTAATTGCTTGTGCGACCAAACATCATTTTCATGGGGCGCAATGTTGAGGTCCCCAACCAGGATATTCTCAGCAGCTTCATCGGTTGATCGCAATGCCAGCATCTCATCGAGAAACTTGAGCTTGTGATCAAATTTCGGGTTTTTCGAGGGGTCCGGTTCATCACCGCCCGCAGGAACATAGAAATTGTGAATTCGCAAATTCCGACCGCCAGCCTCAAAACCAGTTACGACATGACGGGTATCGCCCATTTGGCAATAGTCGGTGCTTGAGATATCCATTAATGGCCGTTTGGAAACCGTTGCAACACCATGATATCCCTTTTGCCCATGAACTGCGATGTGCTCATATCCAAGTTTCTTGAAGTTCTTCGCTGGAAACTGGTCGTTCTGACATTTGATTTCTTGCAGGCACAGAACATCAGGTTGATGCTCAGACAAGAATTTCTCTACTATGCCGATGCGAAGACGGACAGAATTGATATTCCAAGTGGCAATTTTGAGCGGCATGCTGAAGTTCCCGATTGGCAAAGCTTCACCATAACGGGTTTTAACATCACCTCAAGCAGAAGAAGGGAATTTGTGCAGGAATCAACGGTCGTTTGTTGTTTTGTTTGATGCTTTGAGTTGAAACATCTTTCTGGAGATATCGACGTTCTTTTCGACATTGAAAATCATCACTGATGTTTCCTTGCCCTGATTGTCCCTAATGGTCCACTGACGCAGATCATAGCTGTTTGGATCAAACAAAAGCGTTATTTCAGAATCACCAAACAGGTTTTTGTCTCCCATAACAACGCGTGTCACATCGTCCCGGGCATCAACCGATCTTACAGACTTGTCAGTGATCTTGATTTCCTTGGAAAGAAGCAGGCTAAGCGGCGTTTTGCGAAGTGGAATATACTGCCAGGTTTTCAGCTTCTTGTTTCTGACGCCAAGTGTTTTCCCGTTTGAAACGACCATTAATGGTGACGGGTCTTCGTATTCAAATCGTATTTTGCCCGGACGCTGAATGAAGAACTTGCCACCGGTTTGCTCGCCGGTCGGACCAAACTGAATAAATTCGCCGGTCATGGTCGGGACCGATGCAAAATGATTGCTGATCTCCTGCACCGCGCGATCTTTCTCATTGGCGATTGCCGGAAATGCGCTACCAATAACAGCGCCCAGAAGCGCAGCTCCAAACAAAAATGATCGATGAAATCTGTTAGACATTTACCAATTTCCTCTAGGCATTGCTCTTCAATGCCAGCCGCATACTTCAATTAATGACGCTATATGGCCCAATCATGACGAGGCCTGATCTATATGGTTTCATCTTCGCCCGGCACAAGGATTTCACGCTTGCCTGCATGGTTTGCAGCGCTGATGAGGCCTTCTTGCTCCATGCGCTCAATGAGTGAAGCCGCCCGGTTATAGCCTATCGAAAGACGCCTTTGGATATAACTGGTTGAAACTTTTCGATCTTTGAGGACAATCGCCACTGCCTGGTCATAAATGTCATTCGAAGCAGCGAGGCCTCCGGCATCTCCGCCAGCAGCTGCGCCAGCCTCTTCTTCCGTTTCTTCGGTAACGGCTTCAAGATACTGCGGCACACCTTGCTCTTTAAGATGTTGAACAACCTGATCTACTTCATCATCCGCCACAAACGGTCCGTGAACACGTTGGATGCGTCCACCACCAGCCATGTAAAGCATGTCGCCCATGCCCAGAAGCTGTTCCGCGCCTTGTTCCCCAAGAATGGTGCGGCTGTCGATCTTGGACGTTACCTGGAACGATATTCGGGTTGGGAAGTTCGCCTTGATCGTACCTGTAATCACATCAACGGATGGTCTTTGCGTCGCCATGATAACGTGAATACCTGCAGCCCGGGCCATTTGCGCCAAGCGCTGAACAGTGCCTTCAATATCCTTGCCCGCAACCATCATGAGGTCGGCCATTTCATCGATGATAACGATGATGTACGGCATCGGTTCCAGATCTAGTTCTTCAACCTCGTAGATCGCCTCTCCGGTATCGCGATCATACCCGGTCTGGATTGTACGGGTAATACGTTCACCCTTTTTAGTTGATTCGGCAATTCGCGAGTTGAAGCCATCAATGTTTCGAACACCTACTTTGGACATTTTTTTGTAGCGGTCTTCCATTTCCCGCACGGTCCATTTCAATGCAACGACAGCTTTTTTCGGGTCGGTGACAACAGGGGTTAAAAGATGCGGAATGCCGTCATAGATCGATAGTTCCAGCATTTTTGGATCGATCATGATTAATTTCACCTGTTCCGGCGTCATCCGATACAGGATCGAGAGGATCATGGTGTTAATCGCAACCGACTTACCAGAACCCGTCGTACCAGCCACCAGTAAGTGAGGCATCTTGGCCAGATCCGCAATGGTCGCTTCACCACCAATTGTCTTGCCAAGGATCAAGGGCAGTTTGGCTTTTGAGCTGTCATAGGCTTTGCTGGAAAGGATTTCTCGAAGATAAACGGTTTCGCGCTTGCTGTTGGGAAGCTCAATACCAATCGCATTACGCCCGGGCACAACAGCAACACGCGCAGCAATTGCCGACATGGATCGCGCGATATCATCTGCAAGTCCGATTACCCGGGACGATTTTATTCCCGGTGCAGGTTCAAGCTCATAAAGTGTAACCACTGGTCCTGGGCGAACATTGATGATTTCACCTTTGACACCGAAATCTTCCAGCACACCCTCAAGCAAGCGGGCGTTCTGTTCAAGCGCTTCCTGAGAAAGTTGCATTTCTGCATTTGCAGGAGGAGTTTCCTGCAAATAGTGAAGTGACGGCAGGTCGAAGTCTGACATGTTGATCAGGGACGGCTGCGCTTCACGCTGAACCCGCGCAGAAGGTTTGGGTGGTGGCGCCATTGCCTGCACCCTGCTGCTTGCAGCTTGAGTAGCTGGCGCAGACGCGGTCACAATTGCATCAGGAGCTTCTTGTGGCGCCCATTCTTCTGCAGCAGCATCTGCCTCAGCATGCTGTTCAAAATCATTGTATGTATTCTCGCCATAGTCCGGGCCATCAAAATCTGAAACCGCAGACACAGGATCGGCATACATTGACGGTTCCTGCGGGACTCTGGCAGACTTGTTTTGAATGACTTCTGATGAAAACTCGTCAAGCCCGTCAGGATCAGACTTCATCATGTTTGAATGAAATGCCTTGATGCGCGCCAGAAAGCCCGGTTTCGGTTCGTCCGCGAACGGATCGGCCATACTGTCCGCTGACTTTGACTTGCTCGATTGATATCGCATCTTTGCAGAATAGTAATAGTGACCAATTGCACCCAGAAACCAGCTAGGTTCATCCTCATGATCAACCAGAGTATCAATCACTTCTTCGCTCAAGCCATCTGCATATGGATCGCGCAATCGCCAGATCAGACCGGAGGCCGCTAATGTGGCGCCGATTGTCGTGACACCAAAGAGAGTGCCGAACAATACCGCGAAAATTCCGGTAACTTCACCTATCACCAGTTCTGGCAAAGCGAGTGAGAAAGAGCCGATCACACCGCCAAGACCCAAAGGAAGTGGCCATGACTGCGGTATCTGCAAGCAGGCAAAGAATGCCGTTGCCAGCAGGATCGAAACAATCCAGACAAACACCCGTTGCTTGAAAGCGAAAATCTTGCGCTGCATGAGCTTGGTCCAACCCCAAATGGCTGGTGGAATGAGAGCAATCGCAGACGCGAGACCAAGAAATTGCATGGTCATGTCTGCAAACACTGCACCGGGATAGCCAAGCGTATTGGTTGCTTCCTTGCCGTTTGCATAAGAGAAACTGGGGTCCAGTACATTCCAACTAGCAAGGCTTACGAAGCATGCCCCGACAAGGCCGAGTAGGGCCAAGCCAATTAGCACGGAAAGTTGTGTTCCGAGCCCTTCCCTGACAGTTGGATTCACACGGCCGGTTTCTAGTTCTGACAATTGCATTTCTTACTCCCAGAGGCCAGGAATCTGCACACAATCCGGCCTTCATTGAGCGTAAGCGTAAGTTCACAAGGTTAATCGCCTGTTAACCATAGGGAAGAAACATCACAAACTATGTATAATCAGAGCAGATAAAACTGCAATTTCTGCCCTATCCGCCGGAAGGGCCGGTTTTGCCGAAATCGTGGGTACGTTCACGTATCAAACCTTCCTGCGCAACTGATGCAACCAGCTGCCCATCCCGTGTATAAATGCTGCCGCGCGTAAACCCGCGCGCGCCGGAACTGTTTGGACTGTCTTGGGAATATAAATGCCAATCGCTCATGTTAACCGGCCTGTGAAACCACATGGCATGATCGAGACTTGCGACCTGCAATCCAGGGTCAAAGACTGCCCGACCATGAGCAAAGAGCGAAGTGTCCAACAAAGTCATGTCGGACGCATAGGCCAAGACCGCCAATTGGGTAGCCGGATCGTCGGGAATTTCTCCTGTTGCACGAAACCAGACATTTTGTTTTGGCTCAAGCTTCTTGTCCGAAAGATAATGATCGAGGTTGATAGGTCGTAACTCAATCGGCCGCTCGCGTTGCCAATACCTGCGAATGGCCTCCGAAGCCTTGTCCACAAACTGGTCTGCCAATTGCTTTTCGCTCGGCAAATCTTCCGGATTTGGCACCTCAGGCATTTTTACAAAATGCTCAAGGCCTTCCTCGACGACTTGAAAGGATGCTGACATGGAAAAAATCGCCTTCCCATGTTGAATTGCAACAACACGTCGGGTCGTAAAACTGCGCCCATCGCGAATCCGGTCGACTTCATAAATAATAGGAACAGAGGGATCTCCCGGACGCATGAAGTAACCGTGTAAGGAATGGGCCAATCGACCTTCTTCCACGGTCTTTTGGGCAGCAGCCAAGGCTTGACCAATTACCTGACCGCCAAATACACGCTGCCATCCGACCTGGGGGCTCTGGCCGCGATAAAGATTTTGCTCAATCTTTTCCAGATCAAGGGTTTTGATCAGGGTTTCTACCGCTTTTGACATTGGTGCTCCGGGGTGTTGGTCGCGATCTTGTTGACATAGGTAACCATTTTTGCACCTGAGACAACATGGCTGTTGAAGTTTTGCATCGTGTTTCTCACATCTGTTATAGATGATCAGGAAAGGCGATCTTTATGACCAAGGGTAAACAAAAAATTCCGGATCATTCGGACATCCTGATAGCAGGCGGTGGCTATGTCGGCCTATCATGTGCGACTGCAATAAAAGCCTCCGCACCTCACCTCAGCGTGATGGTCGTTGATCCGGCTTCAGATTCTCAAATCGAAAACGACGAGCGCTCGTCAGCCGTCGCAGCAGACGCTTCGCGCATGCTTGAAGCCCTGGGTCTTTGGACGGAGCTTCTTGTAAACGCCCAACCTATCAATGAGATGATTGTAACTGACAGCAAAGTTACAGATATCACGCGCCCTGTTTTCCTTACCTTTGCAAATGACCGCCAGGGTGATGAGCCATTTGCGCATATGGTCGAAAATCGCCAACTTGTAAAAGCGTTGCGGAAGAAATCCGATGCATTGGGGGTCATCCGGATCGAACAGGAAAGTGTTTCTGATTTTACGGAAGCAAGCGCCATGTGCTCGGTAAACCTTGCATCTGGAAATTCAGTATCGACCCGTTTGCTGATAGCCTGTGATGGTGTGCGCTCAAAGCTTAGAGACAGAGCGGGTATAAAAACGGTGCATTGGCCCTATGACCAAAAGGCAATTGTTTGCACCGTTGAACATGAACGCGACCATGCCGGCAAAGCTGAAGAGCATTTCCTTCCTGCTGGTCCTTTTGCAATTCTGCCATTGAAAGGAAACCGCTCATCACTTGTCTGGACAGAAAGCACACGTGACGCAGAAAACCTGCTGAAACAGGATGAGTTTGTGTTCGAGATGGAGTTGGAGCAGCGGTTCGGGCACAAGCTCGGCAAGATTTCCGTTGCGAGTAAAGTTCAGGCTTTTCCGCTTGGACTGCGACTGGCGAGAGAATTTGTCAAAAACCGCTTTGCACTGGCTGGCGATGCCGCACACGGTATTCATCCAATTGCCGGTCAGGGCCTCAATCTGGGTTTCAAGGACGCGGCCGCTCTGGCTGAAACCATCGTAAACGCTGACCGATTGGGTCAGGACTTCGGTACACTCGATGTGTTGGAGCAATATCAGGCATGGCGGCGGTTTGATACCGTGCGCATGGGTGTCACCACAGATGTCCTGAATCGCCTGTTTTCAAATGATAATGATCTGCTCAGGGGATTACGCGATGTCGGGATGGGAATGGTCGACCGGATGCCAGGCCTGAAACGGTTTTTTATCAATCAGGCAGCTGGCGACAATCCTGCATCTCCGAAACTCCTTCGCGGCGAAGCAATTTAAGGTTCATCATCAGAAAGTTCCCGTGCTTCGGAAACCACCATTACCGGAATACCATCACGTATCGGAAACGCGAGTTTCGCGGTTTCCGAGACAAGCTCCTGATTTTCCTCATCATAATCAAGCGCTGTTTGTGTAAGCGGGCAGACAAGCATTTCCAGGAGTTTTGGATCAGGTTTCGAAAGCGACATAAATTGAGCCCGTGCAGATCACCTATTGCAGCGATGATACCGGTTCTCCACTGTTACGGGCAAGGTAGAATTCTGAAATCGCGATAAGCGTCTCGGCGCGTGTTTTCAGGTTTGGCGACTCCAGCAAAGCCTGTTTTTCTGCAGGCTCAAATGGGCTCATCATGCACAAAGCTGTAATCAACGTGTCGGTTTCTGTTTTCTCGACAGTTTCCCAATCCGCTTCCATGCCATTGGCTTGAAGATAGTTGCGAAATGCGGTCAGAACGCCCTCTCGATCGACATCATTTAGGTCGGTCGCCTGATCCAAATCGCTTATGTTCGCTTGATATTGCACCAATCGATAGAGCTTTGTGGTCTTAACCTCTTCAAGCAAAGTAAACCTGCAGACACCTGAAAGGCTTATCAGCAATCTCCCGTCACCAGATTCCTGACAGGCAGTGATCCGCCCAATACATCCGATTTGTGACAGTGCCTGCTGACCGTTTTCATCAGGTTGACCTTTGGGATTGGGTTGAATCATACCAATCAGCTTGTGATTCTGCATCGCATCACCAACCATCTGAAGGTAGCGTGGCTCGAAAATATTGAGAGGCAAATGACCTCCCGGCAAAAGCAATGCGCCGGTCAACGGAAAAATCGGCAAGATTTCCGGAAAATCATCTGCATTGTGGTACGAGACATTTCCAGCCTGTATCAATTTCAGACTCACACTTCTTCAGTTGGCTCCCATTAAAAGAAGTGTGTCAGACTCTTCAAAACTCAATAGCTTTGGTCAGAATGTCTCAGTTTTCTGCTGATATGCTTCATTTTGCTACAAAAATTATGAAAACAACAGGGAAGAAAGCCTTCTGCGAGCAGAAACCGTGACCTCATCTGTTAAGCCCCACGCCTCAAAAAACTGAAGAAGTTGGGCTTTCGCTGCATCATCATTCCAGCCAGGCTTGCGCGTGATAATTTCCAACAGTGCATCGGCTGCCTCTTCCCGCTGACCTCCCGCATTGAGCGCAATCGCAAGGTCCATTCGGGTCTGATGATCATTGGGATCCGCATCCAGCTTTGCAACAAGTTCGGTATGATCGCCTAGACCTTCTGCCTGCTCTGCCAGATCAATTGCAGAAATCAGAGACGCAATCTCAGGTGCGGACAATTGTTCTGGTTCGAGTTCTGCGATCAGCCCCTTGGCACCTTCTATATTCCCCTCGCCCAAATAAAGTTGCCCGACAGCAGATAATGCCTTTGTATTTTTCGGATCTGCCATCAGGATTTGACCGTATAAATGGTTGGCTTCTCCTACTGCTCCCTGATCTGCAAGCATTGCAGCTTGTTCCAGAAGCGCCTCAATCTGAGATTGCTGATCATCTGGGCCTGCAACTTTGGCAATGAATTCCCGGATTTCACCTTCGGGCTTTGCACCCATGAACATGTCAGCTGGGCGACCATTTACAAATGCAACGACAGCGGGAATTGACTGAATTCCCATCTGACCCGGGATTTGCGGATGTTTATCGATGTCCATTTTGACAAGCTTGACCCTGCCTCTGGTCGCTGCGACCGCGGCCTCGAGCGCCGGTGCAAGCTGCTTGCAAGGGCCGCACCAGGGCGCCCAGAAATCGACCAGTACAGGCCGTTCCTGCGAGGCTTGAAAAACTTCGGATACAAACTCTTCTGTAGAGATATCCTTAACAGGCTCAGCAGATTGCTGCCCGGATTGGGCGCTCATTCCGTCACCGCTGGCAAACGAAACGTTTGCGCTGTGTCCCGTTCCGCCAAATCCAAAATCATCATTGCTCATTATGCTTCTCCATCACCAGAAACCTGCACGATTTCAGGCACATGATTTACATGTTCCAGAAAACGAAGCAAATCTTCCCTCGAAATCGTCGTCGTCGCCTCATTTGTCAGAGGGTGGCAGTTGATCTGATCATATCTGAGCAAAGGCTCGTCGATGATCACTTTTACTCTACCTTCCGCATCATTCATTGGTGCAAATGCTGTAACGGACCCTGGCTGGACGCCCAGCAATTCCATAAGCGCTTCCGGTTTACCAAATGATACCCTTCCTGAAGCACCTATTAATCCATGAACGTGATTGAGCCTGATTTGAGCCACACCTTCGGCAACGATCAAAAAAAAGTTGCCCTTTTTGTCTTTGAGGAACAGGTTTTTGGTGTGCCCACCGGGAATATCCTGCTTGATTTTTGATGATTCTTCGACGGTGAATACCGCTTCATGATCATAAGTCTTGGTTTCAATTCCCAGCTTTGAAAGCAGATCGAAAAGGTCTTGGCGTGATGCAGGCATGGTCGTCTCCAGTTGCGAATGCTCTATGCTGGCAGCGAAAAGATTTCAATAGGTCAAAAAATTTCATAACTGGTGACCATGTTACAGAAAAGCTATTGCATTTCAGGCAAGCTTGCGTCATAGAAGCGGCTCGGAGCGTTATCGCGTATGCGGGCGTAGCTCAGGGGTAGAGCATCACCTTGCCAAGGTGAGGGTCGTGAGTTCGAATCTCATCGCCCGCTCCATTTTCTCTTCTCATATATTTAGTTGGATCAGGCTTACTCATTTTCCACACAAGAGTAATATGTCTTGGTAAGCCATTGATTTGTTTTACAGGGACAGTCCGAATGCTCACATCCGATGAAGAACGCATAACCCATCTGGAAGAAGAAGTTGCTCACCTGCGCCTGGCAAATGATGAATTGTCTTCAGAAATCCTGCTGCAAATGCGGAAAATCGAGAAATTGGAGAAAATGCTTCGAAATCTGGAAGCCAAACAGTCCGGTCTTGAGGAGCGTCTTGATAATCCGGCCATTGATGAGCGCCCGCCCCATTGGTAACCCATGTTGACACTCAAGGAACTGACATCGCGCCATGCCCAAAGCGGCGTTGTTGAATGTATCGGTTTACGGCCAAACCGCCGTAGCCCGTTAACAAGGGTCGACAGTGCAATCATCGATCTGAACGGCCTGCAGGGTGATCATTATTCCGGGACAGGAAAGCGCGCGATCACACTCATTCAATACGAGCATCTTCCGGTCATTGCAGCACTCTTGGCGCGTGAAGAAGTTGACTCGTTCCTTTTGCGCAGAAACATCGTGATAAGCGGGATCAATCTTCTGAGCCTTCGCGGAACACGGTTCAAGATTGGCTCCGCAGAACTGGAAGGAACCGGCATTTGTGCGCCCTGTAGCCGAATGGAAGAGGTTTTCGGACATGGCGGGTATAATGCAGTACGAGGTCATGGAGGCATAACCGCAAAAGTGGTAAAAAGCGGAGCAGTTGCGGTCGGTGAAAAAGTGTTCGCCATAAAGTCCGCTTAGCCTTTGCAATTGGTCCAATTGCGCGTTAAAAGCCCGGGTGCAACCGAACATTAGTCGGGAAATAAGTTGGCAAATCCCAAAACAACAAGTGTGGCAAATGATGAAACGCTGATGACCGTAAAGCGGGTAATCCGCGAAAACTGGCGTCGGTATTTCAAGCAGTACTTGTTGGCTTTTGCTATGCTTGTAGCAGTTGCAGCGGCGACAGCATTTCCTGCTTGGATTATTCGTGACATTGTTAACGATGTATTCGTTCGTCAGGATTTACAAGCCGCCTACCTTATTGCAGCAGCTGTCTTCATTGCCTTTGCAGTTCGTGGCTTCGCAACTTACGGCTATCTCTACGTTTTGGGGAAAATCGGCAACAACATTGTCGCCACCTATCAACGCAAGGTATTCGCCCAACTGCTCCGACTTGGCGTTGAGTTCCATAAATCCAATCGCTCAACTTATCTCGTTAGTCATATCAATCAAAACATTGTCGGCATGAGGACCATGCTGAACGACATTGTGACAATGTTTGCCCGCGATCTGTTCACACTAATTGCGCTTATTGCTGTGATGATCATCCAGGATCCGTATATGTCGATAATATCGGTGGCTGTTTTGCCTGTCATCGCTTTGATTATGGGTAAATATGTCCGACGGATTCGAAAAGTTGCACGTGAACAGGTGGACCTTAATGCCCGCGTGAGTTCTGCATTTATTGAAAACTCGCAGGGAATGGAAATCGTAAAGAGCTTCACCATGGAAGAGCAGATGAGCAAAAAGCTCTACGATCTTACAGCTGCAGCAGAGACCCGCTCAAACCAGATTGTTCGACTCAACGCAAAGGCAAAGCCGCCAACCGAAATACTGGCCGGATTTGCAATTGCATCTGTTGTGGCATTTGGCGGATATCGAGTTGCCGAGCTTGGCCATGATGTTGGTTCACTATTGTCGTTTCTAACGGCGGCAATGCTTGCCTATGAACCAGCGAGAAAGCTTGCAAGTTTCCGCGTGCAGTTTGAGAAGAATGTTGTAAACGCCCGCATGTTGTTTGAGTTTCTTGACCGGCCTCCCCGTCAGGCAGACAAACCGGGAGCCGAATCGGTTTCGTTTGAAAACGCAGATATCTCCTTCGAAAACGTACATTTCGCTTACCAGGATGATGAGCCGATCCTGAATGGTGTGTCCATAAAGGCCAAGTCTGGCGAAACCACCGCACTTGTGGGTCCGTCGGGCGGCGGTAAATCCACCATGATCGCGCTTGTTCAACGCTTCTTTGACATTCATGAAGGTGAAATCCGGGTGGATGGCAAGGACATCACGCAGATCACGGCTGAAAGTTTGCGCAAATCCATAGCTTATGTATCCCAACAACCCATCCTATTCGAGGGCAGCGTTCTCGAGAACATCCGTTTTGGTCGCCCCGATGCAACCGACGAACAAGTCTTTGAAGCGGCAAGACAGGCTCAGGCCCACGAGTTTATCCTTGAGCAGCCAGATGGTTATGACACGATGGTGGGCGAGTTGGGCGGCAATTTGTCGGGCGGTCAGCGACAGCGACTATCAATTGCCCGCGCCTTTTTGCGCAATGCGCCCATTTTGCTTTTGGATGAAGCAACATCAGCTTTGGACAATGAGTCGGAGCGTCTGGTTCAGCAAGCGCTAGAAAAACTGGTTGAAGGGCGCACAACCATTGTGATCGCACACCGTCTTTCCACAATTCGCGATGCAGACAAGATTTATGTCATTGAGAATGGCAGGGTAACCCAGGAGGGCAAACACGCCACATTGATGAAAAAGAAGACGGGGACTTATGCTCGCCTTCACAGCAACCACGATAAATCGGATACGATCAAGGAAGCATCATGAAAACATTGAAATTGACTGTATGTGGTGCTGCCGGGCGAATGGGTGCAGCGCTTATCCGCGCGATTGACGAAAACAGTGAAACCGAACTGGTCTGCGCTTTGGAAAGAAGCGGTTCAGACAAAATCGGTTACGATTCAGGCACTCTTTCCGGCATTGGTGAGAACAATATATCAGTCTCTGACGATTTGGATAATGCGATTGAAATCAGCGACGGGCTTATCGATTTCACAGCTCCTGCAGCAAGCATTGCACTTGCGCAAAAGCTATCCGGTACCGACTGTTTTCAGGTAATAGGAACAACAGGTTTTACACAGAATGAAGATGCGGAACTGTCAAAGGCAGCGGAAACAGCAACCATTCTGAAATCTGGTAATATGAGCCTCGGTGTCAATCTTCTTGCGGCTCTGGTTGAAAAAGCTGCGGCATCGCTCGCGGCCGAAGACTTTGATATTGAAGTTTTGGAAATGCATCACAAGCACAAGGTAGACGCGCCATCAGGAACTGCGCTTTTGCTTGGTAACGCAGCCGCCAAAGGAAGGGGCATAGACCTTCAGGACAATTCAGTGCGCACCCGCGACGGAATTACCGGTGCACGCGAAAAAGGAACCATTGGTTTTGCAACGCTTCGTGGCGGCGCAGTGATCGGCGATCATTCAGTGATGTTTGCAGGAGAAAGCGAGCGGATCGAGCTAAGCCATTTTGCGCAAGATCGATCGCTATTTGCCCGAGGTGCAGTTAAGGCAGCCACATGGGTAAACGACAAACCACATGGTCTTTATTCAATGCGCGATGTATTGGGACTCTAATTCATATAAGTGGAAATTTGAGAATGGAAAGAACGCTAGTATTGGTCCGACACGGACAGAGCGAATGGAATCTTAAAAACCTTTTTACCGGCTGGCGCGATCCCGACCTAACGGAAAAGGGCCATGAGGAAGCGAAAGCAGCTGGCAGAATTCTGGGCGAGCGCGGCATCAAGTTTGATGTTGCATTCACAAGCGACCTTCAACGTGCACAAAAAACCTGCCAACATATACTGGATGGTGTGGGGCAACCTGATCTGCAGACCATTGAGGATCAGGCTTTGAACGAAAGAAATTATGGCGATCTGGCCGGCCTGAACAAGGATGATGCCCGGGAAAAATGGGGTGAAGAGCAAGTGCATATTTGGCGCCGTTCCTATGACACACCGCCTCCTGGTGACGACGGTGAAAGTCTAAAGGATACAGGCGCTCGTGTTTGGCCTTATTACATGAACGAAATCCTTCCGCGCGCTATGGCGGGCGAGACAGTTCTCGTTGCGGCTCATGGCAACTCGCTGCGTTCGCTGGTGATGGTCCTCGATCGCATGACTACCGAAACCATTACAAGCCTCAACCTGGCAACGGGTGTGCCAATGATTTACAAGCTGAATGGAGATACGACTGTTGCTTCAAAAGAAATTGTGGAGCTCGACGCTTGAGCGAGTCCAAACATCCAGCAGAAGTACTTTTCAGTGAAGGACATCCGCTGACTGCGGCCTTAAACATGAAGTTTATACCCGTCGGTGAAAGCAGCTTACGAGTGGAGCTCGACGCACCGGAGAGTTTCGCAGATTCCAACGGCTCCCATACGCATAGTGGTTTTTCAACATTGCTACTCGATACTGTTCTAGGATCGTGCGCGATTGGTAAACTCGAGAAAATGCAACCAATTGCAACGATTAAGCTCACCTGCAATCATTTGAGAAGAATAATAATTGGTGACGCGATATACTGCCTCGCAGAATGGAACGGGGAAGAGAATTCTGTTTCATTCGTGGGTGGAGAAATTCGTCGCCAGAAAGATGACCAGTTGCTTTCAACCGCTATTGGAACCTTCATGATTGGAACCGCTTCACGTCCCCTAGCAGAAAAGAGCGGTGAAGCACAATGACTGTAGATTTTCAGTCAAATGTATCAGAATGGCTTGCTGCAGAAGCGCTGCCAGAGCAAGGAAGATACAAGACCAGTTTCAAAACACACCATCTCGGGAATATTTTCATCAAGTCACTTCACGGCGGGGTAACCGGCGCCTTTATGGAACTCGCCGCTGAGGCAATTACCCGCGAAACTCTTGATCAGAGCGCTGATTTGATGATCACCAGCGCATCAATCGATTACCTGAGAATCACAAAGGATGTCGATTTGCACGCACGGGCGCAAATTGTGAGATCAAGTCGCAGACTTTCTATTGTTGACGTGGAGTGCTGGCAGGACTCAGAGGAGATTCCGGTCGCACGCGGTGTCATTACCATCAAGGTTACAACCTGATAGTCTGGCAATACCATCTGACCTATCAGGCTGCGGTTACGCCCGCTTCCCAACCAAGCATCGCGCGCTTTCGGGTCAAGCCCCAGTGATAGCCGGTTAGCGCACCAGATTTTCCAAGGGCCCTGTGACAGGGAACAACGAAGGAAATCGGGTTCTTGCCAACTGCTGCGCCGACCGCGCGTACCGCCTTCGGATTTTCAATTGCATCTGCGATATCAGTATAGGTCCGTGCTTCACCCATTGGAATTGAAAGAAGCGTGTCCCATACCCGTATTTGAAAATCTGTTCCAATGAGTGTCACTCTCAATGGTTGATCCTTCGCCCAGTGTTCAGGTTTGAAAATTCGCACGGCAAACTCTGAAGTGATGCTGCTGTTTTCCTCATATTTGGCCTCCGGCCATCGCCCCTTCATGTCTTCCAGAGCAAGCACTTCTTCTCCGGCATCGCAGAAAGCGACACCCACAAGGGACGAAACGCCATTGACCAAGGTTGTCATTACCAGCGCCTGACCAAAAGGACATGCATGATACCCGTAGCATATCACCAATCCGCCGCCTCTCGCTTTCCAGACACCAGGCGGCATTGCTTCATGTGTTACAAACAAGTCGTGGAGACGGGAAGGTGATGAAAGACCAAGTTCGAAACTTGCGTCAAGCAAAGGAAGACCCTCATCGCGCAGCAATCGCTTTGCATGGTCGAGAGTTATCGCCTGGCTGAATGCTTTCGGAGAAATTCCGGCCCAACGCGTGAACAATTTTTGCGTGGCGGTTTCACCCAACTCCAGATGCGAGGCGAGCGCAGAAAGGCTTGGTTGTTCCTGCCAGTTACAAGTCAGGTATTCGATTGCCTTCCGCACAAGCGCATAGTCGCCATCACGTGAGTCCGGCTTCAGAATATGACCACCATAACGAAGGGCTTTAGGGCTGTGTAGATCGTGTTTCATGATCGCAAACCTAACGGCTGGGTAAACGCATCGCCACCCGAAACTTGCGCAAGCTTGGCCTTTAAGTTTTCACCCTGTTGAGCGCCGCACTAAATGCAAATGCAAAACTTTCACGATCATCCGGATTGAGAAAAGAACCAATATCCAATTCCTCACCACGCGAGTTCAAACGCATGGAGAGAATGCCGTATTCTTCATGGCGATTAACCTCAAACCTGGTCCAGAACGGGTTGAACACATGTTCTGAAACACGGCCTGAGGGATGAAATTTCTCAATCTTCAGTTCATTCCGCCCGACGGATACACGCTCCTTCGCTCTTGCCGAGCGATAGTTAAACTTGAACGCCGCATAGATAACCAGCACATCCAGCCCCATAAACAAAAAAACCGGCCATGCTCCCATAACCAGAAACAGTAGGCCGGAGATGAAGCAGGTGAACGCAATAAATGCCATTAGCCAAAGAAAGCCCATCCGACCAAGAGAACGGTAAGGCGTCAGCTCGGCGACAAAATCAGGCGTGGATGCATCAAGTTCCGGGTGTTTAGTATCTGAAGACATGCCCTATAGTTTAGCGGGAAATCATTAAACAGACAGAGCAAAATGGTCGCACGAAAAAAACGCTTACCCCGCACCAAATACACCAAGGAAGAGATTACCGAAATTTTCTCAAGGTTTCGAGAATACAGGCCCGAGCCCAAAGGTGAACTGGAGCATGTCAATCCGTTTACGCTTGTGGTGGCCGTCGCTCTGTCCGCACAGGCAACGGATGCAGGGGTAAACCGGGCTACCCGCGAATTGTTCAAAGTGGCAGATACGCCAGAAAAAATGCTGGCTCTGGGCGAGGAAAAAGTTCGCGACTACATAAAGACCATCGGCCTATACAGAAACAAGGCCAAGAACGTCATTGCGCTGAGCCAGAAGCTGATTGACGATTTTGACAGCATAGTCCCGCAAACACGCGAAGAACTGGTAACGTTGCCGGGTGTGGGACGCAAAACCGCGAATGTGGTCATGTCCATGGCGTTTGGTATTCCAACCATGGCGGTTGATACACACATCCTGCGCATCGGCATGCGAACCGGCCTGGCTCCTGCAAAAACACCAGATGATGTCGAAGCCATATTGATGAAGATCATCCCGGAAGAATTCCTCTATCACGCACACCATTGGCTCATTCTTCACGGACGCTATATGTGTGTGGCAAGAAAACCAAAATGTGATGAATGCATCATCGCGGATTTGTGCAAGTCCAAAGAGAAAACCTGTGACGTTCCTGCACATATCGTACCCATCACTGATCAGGTTATTCCCGTTGCGCCGGGAAAAAGCTAGGCGTTGGACGCAGCCTCCGCGCTGACCGCCTTGTGCAAATGAACCATAAGCGCCGAGGCAAAGACAGGGGTGAACAAGTTCAAAACCGGAACACTCATAAACGCTGCTATGATCAATCCGGCAAGAAACACTTCCAGGGAGTATTTCTTGAGGATCCCCTTGGCATCATCCTCTGATCGAAACCGCATCGTCGCAAACTGAAAATATTCGCGACCCAGCAGAAAACCGTTGAGCAAAAAGAAAATAATTACGCCGAACCCTGCAAACCAAACCAGCATCAGAGCCAACAGATTTGCGCCGACCACAAACGCCCCGAATTTAAGGGCAAGTAGAATGGCCGGGCCAAACGGCACACCCTGACCTGGCTCATCATCGGGATAACGAACCCGTTCAACATGCTCGGCAATGTCATCAAGAAAAAGACCTGCAAAAATGGCCGTAACCGGCGCAAGCAGAAACCCTGCAGCAACAAAAACGCCAGCACCCAGGACCCAAACAAGTATACCAACAAGCCACGACCACCCTTCGATGAAAGGAATCACATAAACGGTCATCAAATTGTTGAGCAGAAACCAAAGCCCGAAAAACAACAGAATAGTCAGCCCAAGGGATTTCAGAACCACCATGCGTGATCTGGCAGACAGAAGTCCACTTACTGCTTTTCTGGCGGATGCGATGACCAAAGCTAATTTCCTTTCGCCTTTCAGATAGGTAACGCTTTGTGGCGAAACAAGAACAGGCTTTCAATTGGCGCGCGATGCGTTTATTGAAACCTCGTAATCTGGAGAATACAATGACTGATCATGCCTACGACGTCCTGACCATCGGTAACGCAATTGTGGACATTATCGCACGGTGCGAAGATGACTTTCTTGTCAAAAATGACATCACAAAGGGCGCCATGAACCTGATTGATATGGATCGGGCAGAAGCCCTTTATCAGGCAATGGGGCCAGCAGTTGAAACCTCTGGAGGCAGTGCAGGAAATACTGCGGCCGGGATCGCGAGTTTTGGTGGCAAGGCAGCTTATATCGGCAAGGTAGCGGACGATCATCTTGGCAAAGTGTTTCGCCACGACATCACAGCAATTGGCGTTACTTACGAAACCAAGGCGCTGGAAAAAGGTGAAACCACGGCCCGTTCCATGATCTTTGTAACACCGGATGGTGAGCGCTCAATGAACACGTATCTTGGGGCCTGCGTGAAACTGACAGCAGATGATATTGATCCGGGTCTGGTGCAGGATTCAGCCATTACCTATTTTGAAGGATACTTGTGGGATCCAGAGAATGCAAAGGATGCAATTCGGGAAGCTGCCCGTCTTGCCCATGCTAGTCATCGCAAGGTCGCAATGACCCTGTCAGATTCATTCTGTGTCGATCGATACCGTGATGAGTTTTTAGAGTTGATCACGTCTGGAACCGTGGACATTGTTTTTGCCAATGATGCAGAACTCAAATCACTCTACCAAACCTCGGATCTTGCTTCCGCCATCAATGCCATCAAAGAGGTTTGCCCACTAACTGCCGTGACCAAGGGTGAAGAAGGTTCAATTGTCGTAACCAGAGAAGGCACTCAGGAGGTCGATGCACATCCAATAGAGAGTCTGGTTGATACAACCGGTGCTGGTGATCTTTATGCTGGCGGGTTTTTGTTTGGCCTAACGCATGGTGAAAACCTTGCAAATTGCGCCCGTCTTGGTGGACTAGCTGCGGCAGAAGTTATCCAGCACATTGGCCCGCGTCCGCAAGTTTCTTTAAAAGACCTTGCACAACAAAACGGCTTTCAGGTTTAGACTGCTGCAATCTGATTGCATCGAAAGCTGGTTAAGTCTTTTTTCCGAGTATCTGTGCGCGCAGATCATACAAGGCTTGCAAAGCTTCGCGAGGGGACAGATCGTCAGGTGAAATCTCTTCCAGCGCGCTGACAAGTTCAGATTCGAGATTTTTTTCTGTGTTTTTGGGTGGCTGCGGCTCAACTGAAAACAGTGGCAAATCATCTATGAGGGTGTGGATTGCACCGGAGCGCTCACCTGATTCAAGTTGCGCAAGCACATCTTTTGCTCTTGATACGACCGCCTCCGGCAGACCAGCGAGACCTGCAACCTGAATTCCGTAAGAGCGGTCAGCGGTTCCAGACACAACTTCATGCAGAAAGATAACCTCTCCTTCCCATTCCCGAACTTTCATGGTCACGTTAGACAGCCGGTCGAGTGGTTCTGCGAGGGCTGTCAATTCATGATAATGCGTAGCAAAGAGTGTTCTGCAGCGATTTGCCTTGTGCAAATATTCGATTGCTGCCCAGGCGATGGAAAGACCGTCAAATGTCGCCGTTCCCCGACCAATCTCATCCAGAATAACAAACGAGCGTTCAGCAGCCTGATTTAGAATAGCTGCGGTTTCAACCATCTCTACCATGAAGGTTGAACGACCTCGCGCAAGATCATCTGCTGCGCCTACCCGACTAAACAACCGATCAACAATGCCAATGTGAGCCTTACTCGCCGGAACAAATCCACCCATTTGAGCCATAATCACTATCAAGGCATTCTGACGCAAAAAAGTGGACTTACCACCCATATTTGGGCCGGTTAGAAGCCAGAGTTGACCTACGTCCTCTCCAGTTAAATCACAATCATTGGCCACAAAAGGGTCTGCGGCTTCGCTGCGCAATACCTGTTCAACGACTGGATGTCTGCCGCCTTCAACATTAAATGCCAGACTACCATCAACCTTGGGCCGAACGTAGTTCAAGCTTTCAGCAAGCTTAGCCTGACTTTGGGATACATCGAGCACAGACAATGCAGAAGCAGCATTGTTCAACACTTCAGACTGCTGCAACACGCTTGCAACCAGTTGATCGAATATTCCCAACTCAATTTGCAACGCCTGCCCGGCAGCGTTAGCGATCTTGCTTTCAATGTCAGCCAACTCAGTTGTGGTAAAACGCATGGCATTGGCCAAAGTCTGGCGGTGAATGAATGTCGCCTTGGCGTCATCACTGGTTAGTTGATCAGCATTGTTTGCGGTAACTTCGATAAAATATCCAAGCACATTGTTATGCTTGATCTTGAGGTTTTTAACGCCTGTCTGCCTTGAGTAGTCAGCCTGCATGGAGGCAATGATACGCCTGCTTTCATCCCTGAGGCTGCGTAATTCATCCAGTTCAGAATGATATCCTTCCCGGACAAACCCGCCATCACGGGCCAGAAGAGGCAGTTCATCTGCAAGACCCGATGCAAGCAAATCATCCAACTGTTTCGGGATGCCGGCGAGATCGTTCAATGCAGATGCAATCTCTGTCGGAACATTTTGACCTTGCAACAGTTCATGGACCTGTCGGGATACTGTTATTGAACTCCGGACTGCAGCCAAATCCCTCGGGCCACCGCGATTCAATGACAAACGTGAAACGGCGCGCGCCATGTCTGGTGCCTGTTTCAGATTTTCGCGCACTTGATCTGCCAGGCTTGCCTGACTGAGCAGAAACTCTACGCTGTCCTGACGATTTTTGATTTCATCGACATCTTTAAGCGGGCTCATCATACGCTCCGCCAGCAATCTGGCACCAGGTCCGGTCAGCGTACGGTTCATCGCATTCAAGAGACTTCCTTTGACCTCACCGGAAAGCGTTCGAGAAAGTTCAAGATTGGCTCTGGTTGCAGCATCAATGAACAGGGTCGCGCCCGAATCTTCCCGCATCAGCCGCATCAAGGCGGGCCGTTCGCCAATCTGGGTTTTCTCCACATAAGCGAGTGCTGCACCAGCTGCAGAAATTTCTGCACGCGAAAAAGAGTCAAACCCGTCCAATGAGGCAACCCCATAAGTCTCGGTCAACCGCTCCTGAGCCAATTGACTGTCGAAGAAGGAGTTCGCCTCAATAGTGATTGCTCGATCATCAAGATGAATTCGCGAACGGATTTCTTCCTCGTGATACAAAGTATCTGACAGAACGAGCTCTCTCGGTTCAAGGCGGGCAAGGGTGGCTCCCAATTCCATCAAACTGGTGGAACAGACTGAGAAACTCCCGGTAGAAATATCAATCCAGGAAAGTGCCAGATCGCTCTCGGATTCTCCGCGCCGAATGCGAACGAGGGTTACAAGAAAGTTTGAACTTGCCGGGTCGAGCAGTTTTTCTTCCGTGATGGTGCCAGGTGTCACCAAGCGAACCACATCGCGGCGTACTACCGCCTTTGATCCGCGCTTCTTTGCCTCAGCCGGATCTTCTGTTTGCTCACAAACCGCGACCCTATACCCAAGCGCTATCAGTCGTTGAAGATAATCTTCCGCTGCATGCACTGGCACACCGCACATCGGGATATCTTCACCCAGATGCTTTCCACGTTTGGTCAGGGTAATGCCCAAAGCGCGGGAAGCTGTCTCGGCATCATCGAAAAACAGCTCGTAAAAATCACCCATCCGGTAAAAAAGAAGCGAATCCTGATTGACCGATTTGATTTCGGCGTATTGCTGCATCATCGGCGTAGGCGCAGCGGATTTTTCTTCTGATTTTTGCAACACGATTGACAACCCGGCACGGCGAAATGAATGATAGCTGAAGATCGCTTATAGGCTCGCGTAAGGCAAGTAATGGCCAAAAGAATCGCAAACCATCCACAAAGAGACCCGAGATCAGTTTCAGAGGATCAACCCCGATGACGCTCCGCAGTCGCACCGTAATATTTGACATAACGCGGATTGATTGACTCAACTGGAAGCACAACCAAAACATCGATCGTTCCAAAATCGGTATCAGGAACCGCATCTGACGAGAACATAGCGCCTAATCTCAGATAACCCTTTATCAGTGGCGGGAGAATTCTAATGGCAGATTTCGGAGAACCCTGCTCAGACGTAAACTGCCGCATGTCGATGCGATCAGGTCGCTTTGATGTCACCTGCCAGTCTTCAGCAAGCGGCGCATGTTCGACCAGAAAGCCAAGTGCTTCTGAGATTTGCGAAACGTTCAATGTGGGAAAGGATGCACACCCGAACATGACATCGGCACCCTGTTTCAATGCATAGTCCCAGGTTCCATGCCAGAGGAGTTCCATTGTCCGTTTGTCTCGGAATTCTGGCAGGATACATGACCGCCCCAGTTCCATGAACCGTTTCTCCGAATGCTTTTCAAGCATGCCAGAAACATCAAACTCAGAACTTGAATAAAACTCCGACGGGCCGACCTCGCCTTTTCGTACCATGAACCGCTGAGTACCTACGAGTATATTTTCTCCATTGGTTCTGCGGGAAAATATCAGCAGGTGATCACATCTTGAATCGTGAGAATCTGCTTCAAGCTTCAATCGATCGCGATCTTCTGTTTTTTCAGCATCCAGTTCATCACAGAAAACCCGGTATCGAAGAGCTTGAGCCATCTCCACTTCATCCGTGGTAATCGCGAGCCTGGTTTCAAATGTTCCCAGCCTGCCGCTGATATAGTGGTCAGATTTCTGCCCTTGTGCCTGAATTTCAGAAGTGCTCAAAGATTTGATCCCAGGATACCCTCTAACTTCTATTTAGGCAGTAAGCCAGTTAAGCAAGGTTTGCAATTTCAAGCACATCGGCCGGGTTCAGCGGCTTGGTCAAAAAGCCGTTTGCGCCCGCAAGTGTAGTTTCATCACGGGTTTCGGATTGTTCATCAGCGGTCAGAATGAATATTGATACTTTGGCGAGGTCCTGATTTGAGTGGTCTCTGATGCGGGTCAGCGCTGTCATCCCGTCCATAACAGGCATTTGCAAATCCATCAGAACAAGATCGAAGACTTCATCATTTGTCCGTTCTTCCAAGAGGGAAATCGCTTCAGCTCCGGTCGTCGCACGTACTACGGAGTGCCCCGCCTTCTCCAGAATTGACCGCGCAAGCAGAGCATTGATGTCATTGTCTTCAGCCAGGAGAACACGCCTTGGCTTGTCGCTCTGGACAATCGCTTTCGCATATTGATTCACACTCGAATGATCATTGCGACTTGCTTGTCTATTTGCTTCGCCAGGTCCATGAATCAACATGCTGATCAGTGAAGAACTTCTAAGTGGTTTGATGAGATATCCATCAAACCCGGCACGCCGCAGTTCTTCGATCTTCAATCTCTCCTGGGGATTGATAAGAACCACCATCCGCTCAGAGATTTGTGCCTGAGCTTCAATCAATGGCGAGATATCGTCAAATCCCTTCAGACAATCGAAATCCACTATCAGTGTTCCAAGATTGCCTGCTTCGAGATGTTGGGCAAACTCCCCATATCCTAAACAGGTAAGGCTCTCACCGCCATGATCAGCCACATATTCCGCAATCGTCTGAGCCAGTTGTTGTGAGCCCGCCACAATTGTAATATTTTTACCGTGAAGTTGATCGGATTGTAGCCCCGTTACTTTTGGATCGAGATTGGGTAGGTGGAACACAAATTCACTGCCGACTCCCATTTCGCTTTGAACTGACAAATTGCCACCCATGGTCTCAACAATTTTCTTGGTAATCGCCAGGCCGAGCCCCGCGCCACCATGTTTTCGTGTACTTTCTGAATCAGCCTGTGCGAACTCTTCAAAGATCAGTGTCTGATCCTGTTCCGGGATACCGGGTCCGGTGTCCGCAATATGAAAACTGAGATTTGGTAATCCGCCTATCTTTCCTTGCAGAAGGCGTACTTGCACACCGCCATGTTCCGTGAACTTGATTGCGTTTCCAATCAGGTTGATCAGAACCTGGCGCAACCTGCCGGCATCAACTTCCACCGTATTCGGTACACAACTGGAGATATAGGAGGCTATTGCAATGCCTTTGTTATGCGCACGGGAAGAAAGAAGTTCGCAGACATCTTCAACCAGCTTTCCAGGATCAATCAGAGAATTTCTCAACTCAAGCTTATTGGCTTCGATCAGGGTCGTATCCAATATATCTTCAATCAGGGTTAGCAATGCAGCTCCTGATTCATGAACCGCCTCAACATAGTTTCCTTGCTCAGGTGTGAGCGGAGTATCAGCTAATAATCCCGACATACCGAGAATGCCATTCAGCGGCGTCCGCATTTCATGACTGACATTGGCAAGAAACCGAGACTTGGCATGGCTTGCTGCTTCCGCCTTGTTCCGTGCTTCCCGTAGTTCAATTTCCACTAGTTTCTGATCCGTTATATCACGGGCGACCGTTCTGAGTGTATTGACTCCGGTCAATTCATCTCTGATTGGCAAATCGAGCCAAAGAAGCCAACGAACGCCTTTCAGGGTTTCCAGTTTAATTTCCCGAATGTTCGTAACCGCAGGAAAGGCTTCAAGAGTATTCTCCTGCAGGATCACCGGACTGAATGGACGACCGACGAGTGGCCTCTCTTTACTGTCGAATAGATCTAAAAATGCCGTATTGGCAAAAACTGCCACCCCATCATGATCGCGGTGTAAAAGCATGTCGCCAAATGCTTCTGCCAGGCTGCGATAGCGCTCCTCGCTTTCACGCAATTCCCAGGTACGATCTTCTAACGCTTCGTACTTCGATTGCAGGTCAACGTCATCGTTCAAATTATGTCGGCGGGCACGGCTCAACTGGAGCCAATTGATGGTTACAGCACCTAATCCGACAACGAAAGTGGCGAGGATCACAAACTCAACTGGAACAACAGTGTTCAGGAACAGCGCCACACTGGACAGGCCAACAATAAGAATGAGGCTGATCGAAAGCGCGGTCCTTAATTGTGCACCTCTTGAGTTCCGCAAGCCGTCTTGAGGGAGCAAAAGTGAGTTGGATGCAAGCCGTCGGCGAAACTTGATTTCTTCTGTTTTGGCATCATGAACAATACTCGCGTTCAACGCATCAGCACGATTTGGCTGCTCAGCTACAATCCCCGATTTTTGAATATCGCGAATAAGCTTCCACGCATCTGGTTCTTTGCTGGGCTTTGACATGTGTTACTAACGATTGTTCTGGGCTCACTTCAGAGCCAAAATTCGCCAGCAATGGTAAGCCAAAATGATTGAAAAACAGTTTCGCAACCAAAGTGTGGCGCGAAATTCATGTTCAGGCCGCCATCGGCATTCTGTTACCCGCAGATCGATAGGCAATTGCTTCTGCAAGATGTATCCGTGAAACTTCTTCACTGTCATCGAGGTCAGCTATGGTACGGGATACTTTCAAGATCCGGTGATATGCACGAGCAGAAAACTTAAGGTGCTGAGCTGCCTCACGGAGCAGTTCTTCTCCGTCTTTATCAGGAGCAGCAATCGTTTCAGCCATGGCAGCAGGCAAGGCTGAGTTCGTCACACCGTTCAGGCCCAGATCAGCCGATCTGACGAACTGACGTTCACGCGCTGCTTTTACACGTTTAGCCACAATTGCAGAGGCTTCTCCCGCCTCCCGGTTGATCAAATCTGAGGCGGTAACAGTCGGCACATCAACCCGGATATCTATCCTGTCTAGCAAAGGGCCTGAAATGCGCGCTTGATAATCACCGGCACATCGGTCACCGCGCTTGCAGGTATGCCCCGGTTCTCCTGCCATTCCACAGCGACAAGGGTTCATGGCGGCAATCAGTTGAACTCGGGAGGGATAAGTTATCCGGTGGTTCGCCCTTGCGATAATTGTCTCTCCATTTTCAATCGGCTGGCGCAATGAATCCAAGACCTGTGGCGAAAATTCGGGAAACTCATCCAAGAACAAAATTCCGTTATGGGCCAGAGAAACCTCTCCCGGCCGCGCTCGAACACCGCCGCCCACCATTGCAGCCATTGAAGCAGAATGGTGCGGGCTTCGAAATGGGCGCCGATTGCTCAATTTCCCATCTGCAAGCTCACCGGCAATGGATGCGATCATCGAAACTTCAAGCAGTTCAGGCGGTGTCAGATCAGGCAAAATTCCGGCAATCCGTGCAGCAAGCATTGATTTGCCAGAGCCGGGAGGCCCCACCATCAATAGATTGTGCCCACCAGCAGCCGCAATCTCAAGCGCCCGTTTCGCGGTTTCCTGACCCTTTATGTCAGAAAGATCAGGGAATGGCTCGCTAGCATTTTGAAGTGCAGGCAGCGGTTTTGAAAGCAATTGTGTGCCCCGAAAATGATTTGCCAGCGATATAAGATTGAAAGGAGCCAAAATGCTCATGTCCGCATCCGCCCATGCAGCTTCCGGACCGCAAACGCTCGGGCAAATGAGTCCTTTCTCCTGAGCATTCGCACTGATGGCAGCAGGTAAGGCGCCAGCAACATGTGATAGTGATCCATCCAGCGCCAATTCACCGATCACAACATAATCGGCCAATGCATCGCTTGGAATAGCGCCCAAAGCGGCCATCAACCCAAGTGCGATTGGCAGGTCGTAATGGCTACCCTCTTTTGGCAGATCCGCAGGCGCCAGATTAACAGTGATGCGTTTCGGCGGCAGAGAAAGACCGGAAGCATGCAATGCTGCCATCACCCTTTCGCGACTTTCAGCAACTGCCTTGTCAGGCAAACCTACTATTGCAAAATGCAGTTTTCCGGGCGCAATCATCACCTGCACATCGACAGGAACCGCTTCAACGCCTTGAAAGGCGACTGTGTTAACTTTCGCTACCATTTCCACAACCCTTTCCCAAAGCGTAAAATCACTTTGCCACACTGTCAAGAACAAAAATAGAACAAATGATACTCGGGAAAGTGATCGCCAAGTGATGAAGGCCGGATTGCCGTTCAATTTCTGGTTGAATACATTTGCATGGCTGTTCGTGAAGTGGAGCGACCTGTGAAATTCAGGGAATACCTTTTGAATAACTTTCTGAAATCCCGCGACATGGCGATTCTGCCGAACCGCGTCCGGGAGCGATTGCTGGACCGCGAACGCGCAAACGAAGTGCTCGTTCGCCTCATCCAACTCTCAATCGTGTTGATGTTTGCCGTATTGTATGCCCTCGCCACCAAGACCGGCCTTCAGGCAGATTTCCAACCCGTTCCCATGGTGCTGACGGCTTATATTGCACTTTCGACCATCGGTCTTTTTTGGGCCATACGCTCAAAGCTTCCCGATTGGGCTGTCTATTTCTCAGTCATCATTGATTTTGGATTACTCTACTCGCTTATGATCAGCTTTCATTTCCAGTACGAGCAACCCCCATCATTCATCCTTAAAGCGCCAACGCTTCTGTATGTTTTCATATTCATTGCGTTGCGAGCCTTGCGTCTGGAATGGAAGTTTGTCGCAGCGGCAGGAATCGTTGCAGCAATCGGATGGGCATTGGTTGTTTTGTATGTGACCACTACTGATCCCCAATCCACTATGATCACGAAATCATATGTGGCCTATCTGACGTCTAACTCGGTCCTCATTGGCGCGGAAGTCGACAAAATCATCTCCATTCTGGCAGTTACCGGAATTCTGGTGCTCGTGGTGAACGCATCAAATAACCTGCTGGTAACAGCAGTGGCCGAGCAAACAGCAGCTAGTGATTTTTCCAGATTTTTTGACAAGCGCATAGCCCAGGACATTCGCGACAGCTCGGATATTCTGGAGGCCGGGCATGGCGAACGACGGTCTATGGCAATCCTGAACATCGATATCCGAGGTTTCACAACATATGCAGCACACCGTGAAGCATCCGATGTGATGAAAATGCTGTCCGCATATCAGGGGAAGGTTGTCCCGATTCTGCAGGATCATGGTGCCATCATTGACAAATTCATGGGCGACGGGATCATGGCAACCTTGGGCGTGGATGGGTCAAGCGAAACCCAGATCTGTCGCAAGGCAATCGAGGCGGCTGAAACCATTTTGATGGACAATCAAAGCTGGTCTGATCCCCTGCTGCTGCAACCGGACAATACGCCCATAAAAATTGGTATCGGCATTGCGGGCGGCCCGGTTACATTTGGCGCTGTTGGTCAGGGAGACCGGTTGGAGATGACCGTAATCGGTGCCCCGGTGAACACATCTGCAAAACTGGAAAAGCATAACAAAGTGCTGGGCACCGAATGCATTGTCAGCAAAGAGATGTGGGATGAGGCTACCAAGGAGGGTTACGCCGGGAAATTAAGTCCAAAGTTCTTGCAAACCAGGGTTGAAGGGATCGATGAAATCCAGTCAATTGCGGTTCTGACTTTATAACACTGGAATGAACACATTATGACAGCAATTGACGGGCTTCGTAGCACCGGTTTGAGCATACCGATCTCGCGCATCCGGGAACTTGCGAACCGGCATATGGGAAACAATGCACTCATACCACTGTGGTTTGGTGAACCCGATGTTCCGACACCGGAATTCATTATAGAGCCTGCGCATCGCGCAATGTTGGACGGCAAAACCACTTACAATGAAGGTCTCGGAAAACCCTGGTTGAGATCAGCAATCGCGAACTACATGACCGGTCTTTATGCGACAGACATCTCTATCAATCGGATTGCTGTCACGGTTTCTGGTACAAATGCAGTCAATCTTGCGTTTCAACTACTCATGACTCCCGGAGACAAGCTGGTTACAACCACGCCTTCATTTCCAACCCTGCTGACAGTTCCACAATTGCAGCAAGCGGAGATTGACACCATCGCACTTAAGCCTTCCTCAAACGGATGGTCCGTAGATGTTAATGCGCTGATTGAAGCAGCAAGCAATGCCAAAATCCTGCAAATAAATTCGCCGAACAATCCAACCGGATGGACCCTGTCATTAGAGGACATGCGCGCGATATTAAATGCTGCAAGAAAGTCAGGCTGCTGGATAATCTCGGATGAGGTCTATTCACGCATCGTCTATGATGGCAAAGCGGCACCTTCTTTTGCCGAACTAGCAGAGCCCGAGGACAGGGTTGTTATTGTAAACAGTTTCTCCAAAAGCTGGGCCATGACAGGCTGGCGTCTGGGCTGGCTCACCCTTCCACCATCCCTGCTCCCAGAGTGTGAAAAACTTATGGAATTCTCCATGTCTTGTGCCCCAGAATTCGTACAGGCTGGAGGATTGAAAGCCTTGGAAAATGGCGAAGACTTTATTGCAGAACAGATGGCCAGATATCGACGTGGTCGCGATGTTTCCCTCGAGCGACTTTCAGCAATGAGCGGGGTGACCGTCGTCCCACCCCATGCAGCATTTTATGCGTTTTTTCAGATTGAAGGCGTGAGAGATGATGTCGCGCTTGCAGAGCAAATCGCCAAAGATGCACAAGTCGGGATAGCACCCGGTTCAGCTTTTGATCCAACATTGGAAAACTGGTTCAGAATCTGCTTTGCAAAGGATGAAGCGCTTTTAAACGAAGCATTCGATCGCCTCGAAGCGTTTTTGAAATCAAGATAGAGAAGAACTCAGAATAGTTTGAAGCCCTTCTTGGGCGGCTCTTTGTCAGGATGCGGTCCTGGATCATCCGGCCGCCGATCCAATGGAAACTTGACCGTGTTCTCGAAAGGGGACGACGCCTCCGCATTCTCATCCTCAGACATGGGCAAAGGCTTGGCAGGTTCTTCCTTATTCTCCAAACTAGCCTCGGTATCTTCTGGCGATTTCGCGCTCTCAATGGAAACCACATTGTCAGCGACGTCATCCGACACCGGATCTGATGAAACTTCGTCTTTTGATATGATTTTATTTTCGGTCAATTCTGGGTCCGGTTTCGCGGTTTCCGGTTCCGAATGATCTTCAGCGCTCAATGTTTCTTCTGGCTTCTCGGCAACAATCTCATCAGACATTTCAGTTTCTAAAGAATTGGAAACACCATCTTCTTCAACGATTTCTGCTTCAATAACCTGATTATCCTCAGCAGTATCGCCTTTATCTTGAGCCGTTTCGGCCTCGGCTACTGCCGCTGAAGGGATTGGAGACGGAATTGGTTTTGCTTGTTCCTGCAATTCCTCAATTGACATAACAGGCGCTTTTTCTTCACCAAGCTGTGCTACCGGGACCTTCCATTCAAATGCGTCAATTTCACCGGTTACAGGCGATATTGGCATCCATTCTTCTGAAACATGGCCATCAGCCGTCCAGGCTTCATCCGCTGGCGCCCGCACAGCCCTTGAAAGCCAATCCCGCATCCGCCCCTGGTCGCCATGTTGGCCTTCTTCAATGTCTGCCATCAGAAGACAAGCCCGCTCGGTCGGACGTGTCGTGAGCACAGGTTCCAACGCAGAACGTGCCTCATCCCATTCATTTGCATCAATGGCTGCAATTGCAACCGCAAGACTGCCCTCAGGATGATTCGCCTTCAAGCCAGCTAGTTTCTTGGCACGCTTCAAACGATCTTGAACCGAATCACCCGCTCGAACGGTTGCATATGCTTCCGCCAACTCTGGATGCGGCGTTTGTTTCCAAGCTGCTTCCAGTATTTTGGAAGCACCACGAATGTCACCCAAACGGGCTGCTGAACGCGCGAATGCTGTCGCTGCCGGAACAAGATCCTTGGCAAGCTTGTGCGCCTCTTTGGAAAGCTTTTTCGCCCTCTCCGGCTCCGCCTGCTCGACAGAAATTGCTTTGGCGGTCAACAATACAGCACGATGTCGCTTTGCTTTAACACGATCGATCAAGCCTGCTGACCGATTTGCTTCCAGCGTTTGAATGGCTGCATCCCAATCAGCATCGCTCGCCTGATATCGCAACTTTGCGGTTCCTGCCCAAGGCAGCGAAGGTGCTTGCTTTGCTGCCTCTTCAGCGTAATGTCTGGCAGCTTCCGGTTGGCCTTGCCTCTCTGCCTCCAGAAACAAGCCCCGAAGCGCGACCATGCGGGTATCTTCGTTTTCAAGCATGGTTTTGAAATTCGCTGTCGCCTCTTCACGATTGCCTTCAAGAAGCGCTGTTTGTGTACCCAAAAGTGCAACAAGCGGATCATTCTTCAAGAGTTTTCCGCTTTCCTTCGCAAGGCTGCGAGCAGTATCGACATCGCCCGAACTTGCAGCAATCAGTCCCCTGGATAGTGCACGATATCCCCGCTCCTTGCGACGATTGTCAAAAAACCGGGTAATAATACCGGGCATGCCAAATATGCCCTTGAAGAGACTGGTTAGAAACATAACCAGAGCGATCAGAATGATGAGCGCAACGATGCCGGTTGTCAGGGGTATTCCAACTTCCTCACCCGGGCGTCCAAGGTTGGAGGCAAGCCAGTCCCACTTTAGAAAGATCGTGCCAGGATTGTCAGCTACCCAAGCAAACAGGAGGCCCAAACCCAAAACAATCAGAAGAAAAACAAGAAAACGAAACATGATACTGGCCCTTCTGATTAACCCGCTTGTGCCGAGAGATTATTGGAAAGTGTTTCGTAAAGCGTAAAAGCTTCGATACGAAGTTGAACTTTCTCAAGCCATGCTTGACCGGCTTGTTTGGTTGTCGCAGGGAGCGTGTCCCATTCAGATATGACACCGGTTAGATTGCCATTCTCAAGATTTGCTTTCACACGCGAAAGAATGGCAACTTCTGAATCACCCTGTTGTGGACCAGAAGAGCGGAAAGAAACAAGGTTTCTTGCATTTGCCCAAAATCGTTCTGAGATACCGCCTGATTGCGTATCGGCAACCGGGTTTTGAACAGCATTAGTCAAAGCGCCCAATTCCGCCAGAAGTTCGCTACGGCTGGGAACGCCAGACTTTGCAAGTTCAGAAAGGCGTTCCGTCTCTGCAGTCTTGCCGCCGAGAGACTCAATCGATGCAACTGCCAGGGAAATTGGATCATCATTCTCCAATGCAGCACCCAACGCATTAACAGCGACTGAGCGCGCTACCTTCTCACTGGCTTTTACAGACGCAACTGTTTCTTGCATGGTGGATGACTGGGAGTTCAATGCGGCCACATCTTCGGCGTTTGAGTTGACCGTCTCCCTGATCGATGAAACTGAAGTTTCAATCTCTCCAATGCGCGCCTCAAGAGGACCAAGATCAATCGAGGGTACATTGCTGACATTTGCCAGTTCACCAACACTGGCCTCAAGATTTTCCAGGCGTTGTGTAACAGAAGCAATGGCAGCAGCAACTTCGCCTGAGCTTGCATCCGCGCCTTCTTCTGCAGCTTTGGCAATAGATGAAAGCGTTTGGTTTACATCCACGAGACCGGTTTCGAGTTCCGCCAAACGACCAGCCATCGCTTCATCAGCACTGCCTCCATTTGAAGCTTCTTCGATTTTTTCAAGCCGGTCACGAATAGGAGTGAGATCAACCGGCTCAGAAGACGATTGCAGAGCTTCAAATTGTTTCTTCAAGCCAGCAATTTCTGCGGAAGTCTCAGCTGATACTGTCTGCCCGGCATCGCCCGAATAAAGCGAACCAACCAATGGAATATTTTTTGCTCCATCAAATTGGCCAATTGCGCCCAGCCCAATAATCGCAGCGGCAGCACCAGTCAGGCCACCCAAAAACCCTCCACCAGACCGACCTTTTGGAGCAGGAACAGGCTTGTTTGCGGCGCTCGGCTCTTCATTCGCAGAAGCTTTTGGCTTCTCATCTTTTTTCTCCGGCTCAGGCGAAGATTCTTTTTCAGCAGATTGTCTGGCGCCAGCCCGCCCCAGAGGTTTGGACGGCGAAGCAGTTTTGCTACCGGTTGTTGCTTTTGCAGGAGCTTCTTTTTTCTCTGTAGAAGCGCCCGAAACGTCTTTCGCTTCCAGATCAATCGTCGCAGGTTTTTTAGCCCTGGTGCCGGTTTTTCTTGGACCTGTAGGTCTGGATCTGGAATTCATTACTTATGTTCCTGTTACGTTTTGTTCCAACCTGTCGGAGGAGCACTCCATTTCTATATTACGTAACGTAATATATTGTGTTTAACGCTCTGCATCAAGCAGATGCCAAAGACTGAAGCAGTATGAGCATATCGTCCTCGCTGGGGTTACTCGATACATAGACATCCCGCCACGGATATTTCAACATAATGTTTGTGGCGGTTTTAGAAATGCCAATGAGTGAAATAGAAGAAATGCTTGATAAATCGTTTAATGAACTTAATAATTCAGATAGATATTCCGCGCTGCGGGCCGAATAGGCCAAAACTGCTCCGTCCTTGCACCAATCTATCGCTCCTGAAAGTTCCTGCCCAGCACGATTGCATTTGCGCGTTTGGTATAATTCTACCAAATCGACCGAGTAGCCTTTTTTTTGCAACGCCAACTGCATATCGAAACTGCGATCAGGAGTTGTCGGATACAAGAATCGTTGGTTTTCAGGCAAATTGAGCTTTTCGAATTCCAGAACCAGGGCTGCGCCACCACCGGACGCAGCAATAGTCCGACTAAAACCAATTTGCTCAGCGGCTTCTTCTGTGCGTTTGCCAACGCAATACGCAACGGTGTCTGGATTGTGATTGCGCCAGTTTCGGCGCAACAAAACCTCGACGGCATTGGCGCTCGTAAAGATGATCCCATCATACGGGTAGTCAGGTAAAACCCCGCCCAAATCCTTAAGCTCGAATATCGGCAGAACGTAAGGCTCGTGGCCCAGTTTTTCGAGTTTATGCCTCGTCCTACTTGCTGCGGGTTCAGCTCGGGTAACCAGAACGCGCATGGATTATGACCATCCTTCAAAGAAGGGCTCGCCTGCCTCCAGTTTCAGACGCTTACCCATTTCAAGGCCGAGTTGGCGGGCATCGGTGACCGTTCCATCCATTCGGGCTTCGTGATCTTCGGTACCGTCAGGCTTGAGAATAATGCCGTGTAACGAGAGTTTCTCCCCATCGACAACAGCATGGGCGCCAATCGGTGTACGACACGACCCATCCAGCTCTTCCAGAAAAGCCCGCTCGCAGGTTAAGGCTATGTGGGTATCGCGATGATTGAGCGGTTGCAAAAGTTCGAGCATGCGTGAATTGCCACGATGGGCTTCTATTGTAATAGCGCCTTGGCCTGGTGCTGGCGGAAAGTCTTCAATCGGCAGTTCACTGGTTATTTCGTCCGACATGCCAAGGCGGTTTAATCCGGCGCAGGCGAGCAATGTTGCGTCCGCCACCCCATCTTTGAGTTTCTGGAGACGCGTTCCCACATTTCCCCGATACATCACCATTTCAAGGTCAGGGCGCTTACGCCACATTAGTGCCCGGCGACGCAAGGATGCCGACCCCATGATTGCGCCCTGCTCAAGCTGATCAAAAGTCGCAGCTTTATGTGAGATAAATGCATCCGCCACATTTTCCCTTGGCGGAAAACAAACCAAAGCAAGGTCTTCTGGCAGGGCGGTCGGCATATCCTTTGCGGAATGGACTGCCATATCGATCTCACCGTTTGAAAGCTTTTCCTCAATTTCCATCGTGAAAAGGCCTTTGCCACCGATTTCCGAAAGGGCAATATTTGACTTCTGGCTACGATCTCCTGCAGTGGAAATAACCTCGATATCAACTTCCAGACCGGCATGGGTAGCTTGCAATAGCGATTTCATGTATTCCGCCTGCACAAGTGCAAGCTGACTGCCTCTGGTGCCAATACGAATGGTTTTATCTGTCATTTTCTGTTTACAACGGGTTAGGTAATTCCGATTTTACAAAGTGTTACAAGTAACAGGTTTGGGTGACAATGCAAAACTTCGGCCCCGTTCTCGGAATCGAAACCAGCTGCGATGAAACCGCTGCAGCTGTAGTGTGCCGTGATCGTTCGGGCAAGCCGCGTATTCTGTCCAATATTATTCTGAGCCAAATCGAAGAGCATTCCGAGTTTGGTGGGGTTGTTCCTGAAATCGCGGCTCGGGCCCATTTGTCCGCGCTTGACCGTATCATTAAAGCGGCTTTGCAAGATGCGGATCTGAGCCTCGAGGAAATTTCCGGCATAGGCGTAACATCAGGGCCAGGCCTAATCGGCGGCCTCATCGTGGGTCTGATGACTGCTAAAGCATTATCAGCCAGCAACACTATTCCCTATCTGGGCATCAATCATCTTGAAGGGCATGCGCTCACGGCGCGCCTGACAGATGATCTCACGTTTCCTTATCTACTTTTGTTGGTGTCGGGTGGTCACAGCCAGATCCTGAAAATTGAAAATCTTGGGCAGTACAAGCGCATTGCCTCAACCATTGACGATGCGGTCGGAGAACTGTTCGACAAAACCGCCAAATTACTCGATCTCGGCTTTCCCGGCGGACCCATGGTGGAAAAAGCTGCAAAACTAGGGGACCCAAAACGATTTCAGTTCACCAAACCATTGCGCGGCCAGAGTACATTGAATATGTCATTTTCCGGATTGAAAACTGCGGTCAGAAACGAGGCGGGCAAACATACGCCATTGACGGATCAAACCATTTCAGACATCTGCGCTGGGATGCAAAAGACTGTCGCGGATTTTCTGGCCGAGCGTTGTGATCAAACGATCACGCAACATGGGCAAGATACGAAAACACTTGTGGTTGCCGGAGGAGTAGCTGCCAACGGAGAAATTCGGAATGCATTGGAGAAAACTGCTGAAACCCACGGGATGCGGCTGATTGCACCGCCGCTAAAGCTCTGCACAGATAATGCTGCGATGATTGCCTGGGCCGCACTGGAACGGTTTGAACGTGGCAAAGTTTCAAGTCTGGATCTGTCACCAAGGTCACGTTGGCCGCTGGATGAATCAGCTGAAACCATGCTGGGCTCCGGGCGCAAGGGAGCAAAAGTCTGAAATGGCCAGAATATCAGTCATTGGGGCAGGCGCGTGGGGTTCCGCACTCGCATGCGTTTGCGCAAGGAACGAGCACGAGACAATTCTTTGGTCACGATCTTCGGAACAGGTCAGGGAGATTTCCGACAACCGGACAAACCATCGTTATCTGGGAGATTTGAGGCTGGACGCCAATATTATACCCACCACGGACATCACTCATGCGCTCAAAAATGCTGATATCATTTTGCTGTCTATACCTGCGCAAAACCTTGCTTCGGTGCTGGGGTCTTTTCCCGCAGTCACGGAACAGGCAATACTTGTAACCACATGTAAAGGCATCGACCGGGAAACCGGAAAACTCCCCTCCTCGACAGTTAAGCATTTTTTTCCCAACAACCCGATTGCCGCTCTTTCCGGTCCAAGCTTCGCACATGATGTCGTAAAATCACTTCCAACAGCGGTAACAATTGCAGCCAATGAAATCACCACAGCACAGATGGCTGCTGATGAACTGTCGTCATCAATGTTTCGCTGCTATTCATCTGAAGATCTGCCCGGCGCAGAACTGGGGGGCGCTTTGAAAAACGTCCTTGCACTTGCCGTCGGTGCAGCCAGAGGAATGGCGTTGGGCGCTAGCGCAGAAGCAGCACTGATTGCACGTGGATTTGCCGAGATAACTCGTCTCGCGACCGCTTTAGGTGCACGGCGAGAAACGCTCATGGGCCTCTCAGGTCTTGGTGATATCACCCTAACTTGTTCAACTCCCCAATCCAGAAACTTCAGTTTTGGCATCGCGCTCGGCAAAGGGGATGACTTGCAAGGTCTGAAGCTGGCAGAAGGCGCTTTCACCGCTGGCGTTGCAAAACGCCTTGCCGATGAACATCAGATCGACGTGCCGATAACATCCGCGATTGTGAATGTACTGGAAAAACGGGTGACGGCGCGCGAAGCGGTGGAACAACTCTTGACGCGACCCCTCAAGCGCGAGAGTTAATAAAGGCACGAAATTCAGGAGAACCCGCATGCAATATTGGCTCTTTAAGTCCGAACCCTTCAAATGGTCTTGGGAACAGCAAAAAGCCAAAGGTGAAGCAGGTGAGGAATGGGACGGCATTCGCAACTATCAGGCCCGCAATAACATGCGTGCCATGAAGATTGGCGACCGTGGTTTTTTCTATCATTCCAATGAAGGCCTTGACGTTGTCGGCATTGTTGAAGTCTCTGCAGAAAGCGCGCCTGATTCAACGACAGATGACGAACGCTGGGATTGCGTTCACATCCGGGCACTGTGCGATATGCCTGAACCTGTTACGCTAAAAGCGGTGAAAGCAAATGAGAACTTGTCGGACATGTCTCTGGTCACTTCCATGCGCCTATCGGTTCAACCGGTAAAAGACAATGAATGGATGGAGGTTTGTCGTATGGGCGGCCTCAACGGAAAAACGCTAAAGCCGCTTTGATCCACCTCGACAACAAAACCGCCAGGCATGTTGTCCTGCATCTGCAAGGCCTGACCCGTGCTCCGCATATCGCATTTGAAAAAAACGGATTGGCTGACCTGATTTATCAGCTCGGCTTTGTGCAAATGGATTCGATTCCCTGGGTCGAGCGCGCGCATCACATGATCCTGTTTGCTCGAAACCAGACCTATCGAACAAAACATCTTTCACAACTCCACGAAAAAGAACAGCAGCTGTTTGAAAACTGGACCCATGATGCGTCCCTCATTCCGTGTGAGTTCTGGCCCTATTGGAAACAGAAGTTCCGGCGTGACGAGCCCAAGCTCAAAGAAAAGTTCATTAAGTGGCAGGGTGCAGGATTCATGGATCGGGTGGAAGCACTTCGAGATCGGATCGAGCAAAACGGAGTGCTACGCTCCCGCGATCTGGAGAAACCAAAAGGTCAGAAGCTTGAGATGTGGCAATGGCATGACGGGAAGGCCGCCCTCGAATATATGTGGCGGACCGGTCAATTTGCTGTCGCTGGGCGTGATGGCTTTCAGAAAATCTACGACCTTTGCTATCGGGTTATTCACGACGATCACTATGGGCGTGAAGTAAGCCACGAAGAATTCGTCGATTGGGCTTGCCGATCCGCTTTAGACAGGCTTGGTTTTGGGACACCTGCGGACATCGCCCGATACTGGGATCTGCTGTCCATCTCGGAAGTTAAAGATTGGCTCGACGCACGCGCCAAACAGGAGACCAAAACAGTCATTGCCGATTGTTGTGACGGGTCAAATCCCAAAGAATTCTTTGCGCGACCGGATATTGAGACCATCATAGGAAAACTCGACAAACTGCCTGATCGGATTCGAATGCTTTCACCTTTTGATCCAGTCATTCGTGATCGCAAGCGTCTCAAGTGGTTATTTGGTTTCGACTACACCATCGAAATTTATGTACCGCCCGAAAAACGAAAATACGGGTATTACATTTTCCCACTCTTGGAGAGAGATAAATTGATTGGCCGTGTGGACGCGCAGGCAAAACGCAAGGAAGACATATTAACCGCAACCAAACTCTGGCTCGAAGACGGGATCAAATGGTCAGCATCGCGTGACGAAAAGTTCAAGGCAGAGCTTATAAGACAGTCAAGATTGTGCGAAACTAAAAGGGTTGATTGGCATAAGAATCGAATTGTAACCTGAGAAACAAACACGGAGGTGCAATTATGGATCTTTCAAATCTCAATTACCTAGCCATTCTTGTAGCAGCAATTGCTGGTATGGTCTCTGGTGCTGCATGGTATGGCGCATTTGCCAAGCCATGGATGAAAGCAGTTGGATACACAGAAGAGCCGACACCAAATCCAAAAATTTATATTGTCGCCATCATAGCCCAGCTGATTATCGCTTACATGCTCGCAGTCCTGTTCAGGCATTTCCCGTCTGTGGATTTAGTGTCCGGTGCTTTGGGTGCATTTTTCTGCTGGCTCGGATTTTGTCTGGCTCCGATGGCAGTCAACCACCGGTTTCAGGACAAAGGCTGGGACCTGACTCTGATTGACGGCGGATATTGGCTGGTAGTGTTCCTGCTGCAAGGTGCAATCCTGGGGTGGTGGGGAGCTTAATGTTCTCTCGCTCTGCATTCACCTATGAAGCTTTGCCACTTCCTGATCGATCTTCAATGTCAGACAAGGAGATGATTACGGCTGCAAAGGCTTTTTACGAAAAAATGTCCAGTAGACATTCAGTCAGGGACTTTTCTGACCAACCAGTATCACGCCAAGTAATCGAAGACTGTATTCGAACTGCAGGTTCAGCGCCCAGCGGCGCCAATCACCAACCCTGGCACTTCGTTGCAATCAAAGACCCTGAAAAGAAAAGACAGATTCGTCGTGCTGCAGAAGAGGAAGAGCGTGCATTCTATGATGGCGGGGCCAGTGATGAATGGATCAAAGCGTTGGCGCCAATCAGCACAGGACCGGAAAAACCTCATCTTGAGACTGCGCCGTGGCTCATTGTCATTTTTGCCCAGCGCTACGGCGAGTTTGACGACGGAACCCGTTACAAAAATTACTATGTGAACGAGAGCGTTGGAATTGCGACCGGGTTTTTGCTGGCAGCGCTGCATCATGCTGGCCTGGTTGCTCTTACGCACACACCCAATCCAATGAAATTTCTCAATGCTCTACTGGAGCGTCCAGCATCCGAAAAACCGGTCATGATCATTCCGGTCGGCCATCCTGCCACCAATGCAACAGTTCCGGCAGTCGCGAAGATCAAGAAACCTTTACGCGAAATCATGACCGTATTTGGTGACGGCAATGACCTTTGACGCTCAGCCGCATTTGTTGAGTCACAGATTGGAACTCAGGCCACTGGTTCATGAAGATTTTGACGCGCTTTACCTTGCTGCAAGCGATCCGGAAACTTGGGCAGGTCATCCCGCTAAAGATCGGCATGAGAGACCAACATTCAAAAAGTATTTTGCGTTTCTGATGGAAGCCGGTGGCGTTCTTGCAATTGTTGACCGTGAAACGGGTGAAGTTATCGGCTGCTCACGATACTATGTCTCACCAGATGTGCCTGACATGATCTCAATTGGCTTCACGTTTTTGGATAAACAATACTGGGGTGGCGCGACAAACAGGGAAATGAAAAGGCTGATGCTTGAACATGCATTCAAGTCTTTTGATGAGGTCTGGTTTCATATTGACCCGAGCAACATTCGCTCCCAGAAGGCAACAGCGAAACTGGGAGCAGAATGCATTGCCAATCGCGAGTTAAATCTGGCTGGAAACCCCGCAGAGTGGAAATGTTGGCGGCTTAAAAAAGAAGATTGGAATTCAAACTAGCTCGACAAGCCAATAACCATCGCGCCCAGAGCAACGAGGTGTATGAGAATGATCGCGCGATCATTCCACATCACACCAACAATCAGCCACCCCAGCAGCCCCGCCAGAAAAAGATAAATGTTCAGCGGCGTGGCGCCAAAGGCCGTAGCGCCATAACCAAGAATCTGGATGATAGAAGCGGCCCACTTGATGAGGAACGCCATACGTTCATTGTTGTGAAGTGGTTTTTCAGTAATAGCATTCATTTCCTCAATCCGTCTTAATGGCGGGTAAGCCAACCCCAGAAAGCTTTGACTGCTTTTGCGCGCTCTTCTGGCGCACGGCGCATGCCGGCCTCAATTTCGCGGGAAAATTCCGATGGGCTCAGGATTTTGTAGGCGCCTTGGGTATTGCGAATAGACATTTGCTTTCCTTTCATCAAATTCTGGAAACAAAATAATTTCTGGACGCGCCTCTGACAAACTTGTAATTCTTGAGCTTCGATTAAAATTATTTGAAGTCAAATGCGAAAGATTCCTCCCGTAAACGCAATCAGGGCTTTTGAAGCGGCGTGTCGCCACCTGCAGTTTCAGTTGGCGGCGGAAGAGTTGGGGGTAACGCCTGCGGCACTCTCCTATCAAATACGACAATTGGAAGAGCATTTAGGGCTCAAGCTGTTCAGAAGATTGAACCGTGCGGTAGAACTGACTAGGGAGGGCAGAATACTAGCGCCCGGAATCATCACCGCTTTTGAGACGCTGGAGGAAAGTTTCTCCCTTCTTTCACCTCAAGAAGACAACAAGCTGGTGATTTCGACCGGTCCTGCATTTTCCGCAAAATGGCTCGCGCCCCGCCTCCATTCCTATTTGGAAGAGCATCCCGAGATCGATTTTCGCTTGTCAGCGAACCTCAAACTCACGGATTTTGACCGCGATGACGTGGATGCAGTCATTCGGTTCGGTGCTGGCAAATACCCGGAACTGTTTGTGGAGCCATTGTTTCAGGAAATTTCCACCCCGCTCATTTCACCCAAACTGTTCGAAGAAGCCGGAGGTATTGCGGATGAAAGCCTGTTTGAGCATGTCACCCTCGTACATGATGAATCCTTGAGGTTTTTGGAAGCAAGTCAGTGGGGCAACTGGTTAAGTGGAATGAACTACGACACTGTCGATCCTGACCGCGGCGTTCATTTTAGTCACGCTGATCATTGCATCGAAGCAGCAGTAGACGGAAGCGGAATTGTCATGGCTCGTCTTGGCTTTGCTTTCCGGGAGATCAACGCTGGCCGACTGATTGCGCCATTTAAACAGGCGATCAGCGCAAGAGGAGGCTTCTATTTCTGCTGCCCGCCGGAAAATCTGGAGAAAGAGAAAGTTCTGCATTTTCTCGCATGGCTGCGCGATGAGGCGCAGGCCCAGGAAGAGGCAATTACGGAGTTTATGAAAGACAGAGTGTTGATTGGAAACTGAGTTGCCATAGCTTCTAGATCAGAGGAGCATTCATGATCCAATCCCCCGGCTGGCTTTACGTCCCCTACATCGCCAATATTATTATTCTTGTGCCTGTATGCTGGTCGCTGTTTTTCAGTGGCGGAACAATTGGTGTATTTGAAGGAAAAATCGCAGATTCTGAAGGTTTGCGCCTATTGGTAGCAAGCCTCTATCTTGCAATTCTTGTAGCGTCCATATGCGGGCTATTCTTGCCCGCATTCTTCGCGCCGCTGATACTGATACAGATTTTCTACAAAACCTGCTGGTTACTGGTTTTTATCTGGCCACTTGTTCAAAGCGGACAGACAATCCCGTCAGGAATCTCGTTATCGTTTCTAATGATCATTATCACCTATCCAATATTCTTCTGGTTGGCGCTTAAATAAAGAATAGAGTCAATCGCAATCATTACCTCAGAATATTGCTTTTTGGGAAGATGAAATGTGTTTGAATTTTCAACCTGCTTTACAAACACTCCACAAGAGTAAATTATGAATAATGCTAAAAATAATATTCATATTTTTCTCCATGATAACTTCTGTGCTTTTGCTTCCTTGGAATGAAAG
>JASJDO010000128.1 GCA_030065115.1 Rhizobiaceae bacterium
ACCGACATTCGGCAAGTTCGGGACCATACGCTCGACATGGTGCAATTGGCCGACAAAGCCGGGTTCGAGATCGCCTGGGCCGCTGAGCATCATGCGCTTGAAATGACGATTGCGCCCACCACGTCATGATCTGAAACGGGTTGGGCGCAATCGTCATTTCAAGCGCATGATGCTCAGCGGCCCAGGCGATCTCGAACCCGGCTTTGTCGGCCAATTGCACCATGTCGAGCGTATGGTCCCGAACTTGCCGAATGTCGGTCTGGTCATTCATGCGCTCAAGATTGATGGCAATGTGAAACTTCATGATCTTCCCTCCTGATCAATCAGCGTGGTTTGAACGGGTTAGCGACCGGATCATCCGACAAGTTCATCCATACGGTCTTGGGTCGCGTGTAATCGTACACCGCCTGGAACCCCGCCTCCCTTCCATAGCCACTCGTCTTCATGCCCCCAAACTCGGCGATTGGAGAAATGACCCGATAAGTATTCACCCAAATAATACCTGCCTGGACCCGCTTGGACATGCGGATGGAACGTGCACTGTCTCTGGTAAAGATGCCTGCGGCGAGACCATGCTTTGTGTCATTTGCCAAAGCGACGACTTCATCTTCCGTCTTGAAGCGTTGTACTGCCAGCACCGGCCCAAACAATTCAGTATCAACCAAGGTCATGTCCTGACGAGGGCATTCTATGATGGTCGGCTCTAAGTAGAGCCCGTTACCTTCAACCCGCTTTCCCCCCGTGAGGAGTTTTCCGCCTTCTTCCATTGCGAGAGCAATCTGTTGCTCGATATGGTCCATCTGTCCTTGGGTACAGAGCGGTCCCATTTCAGTTTCATCAGCCTGCGGATCACCAATCTTGATGTTCTTTGCAACGGCAATCATTTTCTCAAGAAATTCGTCAGCAATGTCTTCGTGCAGATAAAGCCTGGAGCCTGCCACGCAGCTTTGTCCAGTGGCGCCAAAAATCCCTGCAACGGACCCATTCACTGCACTTTCGATGTTGGCATCATCAAACACGATGAAGGGTGACTTGCCGCCAAGCTCCAAGGAAACTTCTGCAAAGTTTTCAGCGGAATTATGGATGATGTGCCTCGCGGACTCTGGCCCTCCGGTAAACGCCACGCGGGCGACTTTCGGATGCGATGTCAGTACTCGACCACAGGGGTCACCAAACCCGGAAATGATATTGATCACGCCTGCCGGAATTCCTGCCTGCTCAACCAGTTTGCCAAACTCCAGCAGTGGCGTAGAAGCATGTTCTGAAGCTTTGAGAACAATCGTATTTCCCGCTGCCAGAGCAGGCCCGATCTTTGTTGCACTCAGAAACATCTGTGAGTTCCATGGTACAACTGCGGCAATGATGCCCAAGGGTTCGCGCTCCGTGAACACAAACATATCCGGCTTATCGATCGGCAATGTATCACCATGAATTTTGTCAGCAGCGCCTGCAAAAAAGTGAAGATACTCGGCAATATAAGTCGCCTGCCAAGCCGTTTCCTTGAACATCTTGCCGGTGTCCTGCGTTTCAATGCGGCCAAGATGCTCAGAATTTTCTGCGAGCAGGTTCCCAAGGCGGTGCAGGCACTTGCCACGTTGGGTGGGCGTCAATGCTCCCCACTCACCGAGCAACGCTCTCTCAGCAGCATCTACAGCAGCATTCACATCCTGCTCAGTAGCGGCAGGAATTTTGGCCCAGACCTCGCCATTTGCGGGATTGACACTGTCGAAAGTCTGACCATCGGACGCTGATACCCATTCACCGCCAATCAGCATTTTATATTCTTGGACTTCACTCATAGAATTGCTCCTACTCGGCTGCGTCGCTAGATTCTTCAAGCCAGGCTTGGGTAAATTTTGAGAGCCAGTGATAGTTGCCGTCAAAATAGTTCAGAGGGTTGTGACGACCTTTGGTACATGAAATCACACGCCCCAAAATCACATGATGCGAACCGGAGGGAACTGAGTTCTCAACTTCGCAATTGAAAACAGTTGCCCCTTCAATTTGAGGCACGGCATCAATGACTTCCAATCCTTCGAAACGGCTGTTTACCTCACCATCATGTCTGCCAGCAAAACGGTCTGCCAAATGCTGGGATGTTTCCGGCAACACAGTTACCGAATAGGTTTTGTTTTCAGAAACAGTTCTGAAAATCTCCGAGCCTTCATTCAGGCACACGAGCACCATAGGCGGATCAGCTGACACAGAACAAAAGGCAGAGACGGTTGCGCCATGCAAACCGGCAGGACCATCTGTGGTCACCAGTGTCACGCTGTGCGCCACTGTTCGCATCGCTGAGATGAAATCATCACGGTTGGTCATTGTGTTTTTTTGTCCTCAAATGGTCATTTCAACAACAAAATAGATAGAAAATATCATTTTGAAAATCGAATAATTTTGCATATAAAATTCGAAGTGTTCGAATTCAGGAAGCGCCATGAACTTGCTTGAACTACGCACATTTCTGGCAATCGTTGAATGCGGCAGTCTCGTGAAGGCTTCCGAGCGTCTCAATGTAACGCAGTCGACGGTCACGGCACGACTGAAGGGCCTTGAGGATGAAATCGGCCAGACGCTGATCATACGTCAGAAGTCGGGTGCCATGACAACGCCTGCCGGTCAACGGTTGCAGCGCTACGCACAAACCATTTCTGAACTCTGGCAGCAGGCACAGCAGGAAACCTCTCTTCCTGATGCACTAAGCAGTATTTGCAATATTGGGTGCGAGCCTGACCTCTGGCCGGGTTTCGGTGACCAAATGCTCAAGCACATCAAGGAAAATTTGCCAAATGTGGCAACCTCTGTTTGGCAAGGGTCACAAACCGATCTAGCTAGCTGGCTTCAGGACGGGCTGATTGATGTAGCACTGGGGTTTTCGACAAACTCAACACAAAAGCAGGATGTCATTCCGGCGATAGTCGATGAACTTGTCTTGGTTTCAACCCTACCCGAAAGTCCTATCAAGTTTGACCCAAACTACATCTATGTCGAAGCGGGTGAGGAATTCGGACGGCAACATGCAGCGGCTTATGCTGACGCCAATATTGCCCAAATGAGTTTTGGATCAGCCGTTATGGCACTCGACTACATGCTCCAGTCAGATGGCACCGCCTATCTGCCCCGCAGGATCATCGAACGCCAACTTGCGGAAGGCGTATTTCACACACTCGACGACGCGCCAGTCTTCGAACGGCGATCTTATATAGTAGTCAATCAGACAGCACGCATGTCCTGGCCATGGTTCGATGATTGCATCAAGAACCTGATCACATCAAAGTCTGCGGGCTAGTTTGGAGAAGATCATGAAACACCAGTTCCAGCAGGACCCTCATAAAACACCCGGATTTTTCGAGAATGATTTGCAATCGGCGATCGGGAGGCAAGTTCGCGCAATCCGACTTCAGAAAAAACTGACGATCCCCAAACTGGCGCAGGAAATGGGCATTTCAAATGGCATGCTGTCCAAGATTGAAAATGGTCAGACTGCGCCGTCCTTGAGCACCCTGCTTTCAATTTCGCAAGCACTTAGCGTGCCGCTGACAACGCTCTTCAAAGGGTTTGAAGAAGCTCGTGAAGCGATGCACGTCAAAGCCGGCGACGGTGTGGAGGCGGAGCGTGCCGGAACAAGATCTGGTCATCAGTATAACCTGCTCGGCAGCATTACCGGTTCGGCAGGTGTAACCGTTGAACCCTATCTGATCACTTTGGACCGCGAGTCAGACACCTTCCCTGCATTTCAGCACGAAGGCATAGAATTTCTATTCATGCTCGAAGGCCAGGTTAAATATCACCATGGGCGTCAAAACTATCACCTTGAACCCGGTGACAGCCTCATCTTTGATGCCGATGCCCCACATGGACCGGAAGACTTGTTGGAGCTGCCTGCCAAATATCTCTCCATCATCTGTTACCCGAAGGAAAACTAGGTTTAAAATTATTACTTATGAGAATAAAAGTTTCGCACTGAGAAACTTTCCTTGAAGTGATACTATTTTCCGTTAGCCTTGATGGTCGAACAACAGGAGTTGGATCATGTGCGGAATTGTTGGCTTGTTTCTGAAAGACAAATCGCTTGAACCTCAGCTTGGCGGCATGCTGACAGAAATGCTGGTCACCATGTCTGATCGTGGCCCGGACAGTGCGGGCATTGCAGTCTATCGCGGGGCAGATGACGGTCAGGTGAAGATCACGGTACAGTCTCCAAACCCCAACGAAGACTTTGAGACCTTAAGCGAAGAACTTGTCGCTGAAGTAACCAAGATCGATACCCACGCAATCATTTCATGCGACGAGAAGGATGCTCCGGGAATTCGGGAAAAAATCAGAGCCAACCCAAATCTTCGCATCATGTCGGCGGGCGACGCGATCGAGATCTATAAAGAAGTCGGTTTGCCAAAATCAGTCGCCGACCGGTTCGACATTCCCAAACTGCAAGGGTCTCATGGGATAGGACATACGCGCATGGCAACAGAGAGCGCGGTAACAACGCTTGGTGCGCACCCGTTCTCGACCGGGCCGGATCAGTGCCTGGTCCACAATGGATCGCTCTCCAACCACAATTCGCTCCGCCGTCAACTGGCGCATGAAGGCGTAACCGTTGAGACAGAAAACGACACGGAAGTGGCAGCTGCCTACCTGACCTGGAAAATGCAGAACGGAGCAAATCTTGGCGAAGCACTCGAAGCAGGCATCCAGGATCTAGATGGTTTTTACACCTTTGTTGTCGGCACCAAGAACGGTTTCGGAGTATTGCGCGACCCTATTGCCTGCAAGCCCGCTGTATTGGCAGAGACCGATCAATACGTGGCATTTGGATCTGAATACCGTGCACTTGTGAATTTGCCGGACATCGAATCCGCTCGCGTATGGGAGCCGGAACCCGCAACCGTATATTTCTGGGAGCAATAAGATGGAAGCGCTTGATCTCACAGAACTGGAACTGCGATCCATCAACGAAACACTGCAAGCGGAAAGCGATGGCTCCAACAAGGCATTCGAAATCATCAATCCGCGGGGTAGCCATGCCATCGCAGTAGGATTGGACGCGCCGATTACCGTAACAGTAAAAGGCTCCACAGGGTACTATTGCGCAGGCATGAACAAGCAGGCGACAATCAACGTCACCGGCTCGGTCGGCCCGGGCGTGGCGGAGAATATGATGTCCGGCAAGGTCGTGATTGAGGGCGACGCCAGTCAATATGCTGGCGCCACAGCCCACGGCGGTCTTCTGGTTATCAAGGGCAACGCGTCAAGCCGATGCGGCATTTCCATGAAGGGCATCGATATTGTGGTCCATGGGAACATTGGCCACATGAGCGCTTTCATGGCTCAAGCCGGCACGCTCGTCGTGCTCGGCGATGCGGGTGATGCCCTCGGAGACAGTCTCTATGAAGCGCAGATTTTTGTTCGAGGTGACGTTAAATCTTTGGGCGCTGATTGCATCGAAAAAGAGATGCGCCCGGAGCACATAGAGACCTTGACCAAATTACTCAAAGAAGCAGAAGCGGATGCAAAGCCGGAAGAATTCAAGCGCTATGGTTCAGCGCGCAAACTCTATAATTTCGATATCGACAACGCGGGAGCATATTAATGGACAACACACCAAGAACGCATCCCGTTCAACCATGGACGTTTGACGACTACACAAACTCTTACATCCGGCGCGCAGCAGCTACCGGCATTTACGATATACGCGGTGGCGGCGCAAAAAGACGCGTTCCGCATTTTGATGACCTGCTCTTCCTCGGCGCATCCATGTCCCGTTATCCGCTCGAAGGGTATCGGGAGAAGTGCGGAACGTTCGTCACACTGGGCACACGGTTTGCGAAGAACCCGATCAAGCTCGATATTCCGATCACGATTGCCGGCATGAGTTTCGGTGCTTTGTCAGGACAGGCAAAAGAAGCTCTGGGCCGGGGCGCGAATGCAGCCGGAACATCCACCACGACAGGCGATGGCGGCATGACACCGGAAGAACGTGGCCATTCAGACAAACTGGTCTACCAGTATCTCCCCTCCCGCTATGGCATGAACCCGGATGATCTTCGCAAAGCAGATGCAATCGAGATCGTTGTTGGCCAAGGCGCAAAGCCTGGCGGTGGTGGAATGCTGCTCGGCCAGAAGATCTCTGACCGTGTTGCTGAGATGCGCACGCTTCCAAAGGGTATTGATCAACGCTCTGCCTGCCGCCACCCGGATTGGACCGGACCTGATGATCTGGAAATCAAGATCCTTGAGCTTCGAGAAATTACTGGATGGAAAGTTCCAATCTACATCAAGGTGGGAGGGGCACGCCCCTATTTTGATACGACTCTTGCTGTGAAAGCAGGTGCTGACGTTGTGGTTCTCGACGGCATGCAAGGCGGAACTGCAGCAACTCAGGATGTGTTCATCGAACACGTGGGACAACCGACACTTGCATGCATCCGTCCCGCTGTTCAGGCGCTTCAGGATCTTAACATGCACCGCAAGGTTCAACTGGTTTTGTCTGGCGGCATTCGCACGGGAGCAGATGTTGCGAAAGCCCTCGCGCTGGGCGCAGATGCTGTATCGATTGGTACTGCGGCATTGGTTGCACTCGGCGACAATGATCCGGCGCTTGAAGACGAATACCAAAAACTCGGCACCACTGCCGGTGCCTATGATGACTGGCACGAGGGTAAAGACCCCGCTGGCATAACCACACAAGACCCGGAACTTGCTGCACGGCTTGACCCAGTTGCTGCGGGTCGAAGGCTTGCGAATTATTTGAAAGTGATGACGTTGGAAGCGCAAACCATTGCTCGGGCTTGCGGAAAAAATCATGTTTTGAACCTTGAACCGCAAGACCTTTGTGCGCTTACTGTAGAAGCGTCTGCAATGACAGGCGTTCCACTTTCAGGAACCAACTGGGTGCCGGGACAAGGCATGTAACGATTAGAGGGAGAAAACGACTATGGCTAAAGATCTTGCAAAATTTGCAGCAGACAACGGGGTACGCTTTTTCCTCTTCAATTTTACAGATCTGTTCGGTGTCCAGCGAGCAAAGCTGGTGCCTACGGAAGCGGTTGCTGACATGCAGAAATCGGGAGCAGGATTTGCCGGTTTTGCAAGCTGGCTCGACATGACGCCTGCTCATCCGGACATGTTCGTGATGCCGGATGCCGATACCGCAATCCAATTGCCCTGGAAACCCGAAATAGCCTGGGTCGCAGGTGATCCATGGATGGATGGCGAACCGGTGGCGCAAGCTCCCAGAAACGTACTAAAAGCGCTCAACGACAAAGCATCCAAACATGGTCTCAAGATGATGTCAGGCGTCGAACCCGAGTTTCATCTGATCAATGAAGACGGTACCACAATTTCCGATGAACGCGATATCCAGGAAAAACCATGCTACGATCAAAGCGCCCTGCTCCGCCGCTATGATGTGATCTCTGAAATTTGCTCAACCATGATCTCGCTCGGATGGGGTCCGTATCAAAACGACCATGAAGACGCGAACGGCCAGTTCGAGATCAACTGGGATTTCGGCGATTGTTTGCAAACTGCCGACCAGCATGCATTTTTCAAATTCATGGTGAAAGCAATTGCAGAGAAACATGGCCTCCGAGCAACCTTCATGCCGAAACCGTTTTCAAACCTTACAGGTAACGGATGCCATGTCCACCATTCTGTCTGGACTGAGGATGGCAAGACCTGCGTGTTCGCTGATGACAAGGGCGAATTGGGCTTGTCAGAAAAAGCTTACCACTTCCTTGGCGGTTTGATGGCACATGGCGCTGCCATGTGTGCCATTACCAACCCGACTGTAAACAGCTACAAGCGGATCAATGCGCCAGCCACTCTGTCCGGAGCAACATGGTCTCCATCATCGGTCACCTATGGTGGTAACAACCGAACCCATATGGTGCGCATACCTGATGCAGGACGCCTTGAGTTTCGTCTTGCTGATGGCGCTGCTAATCCATATCTACTGCAAGCTGTCCTATTGGCAGCAGGCCTCGACGGGATCGAGCGCAAGCTAGATCCAGGAAAGCGCCTAGACATCGATATGTATACAGAGGGCCACAAGGTTCGCGGCGCAAAGAAGCTTCCGCTTAACATGCTTGATGCGATCCGTGAGTTCCAGAAAGACAAATACCTTTGCCAGACCATGGGCAAAGAGTTTTCTGATGCTTATGTCAAATTGCGCAACCGCGAATGGAACCAGTTCACCCATCACCTGACACAATGGGAACGCGATCAGACGCTGGATTGCTAAAGGCTATTTAGCAATCGACGTGAGCCGGTTTAGATACCATTCGTAAATCATCAACATGGATATTCATCTCCGTGGCCCGCGGGCGCGTTCAACGACTCAATGCGACGCGCGGCCAATGCCATATAGCCTCAAAAATATGACGGTTAAGCCTTTGTGTTAATTCATCAATATCACTTCAGCTTTGAATATGAGTTACAACCTACGCTTGCCGATGAGAACCACTCAAATAACCATGACTTGGGGATAGGCTTTATTAACCAACAATCGGCATTTCGAGTGAACTTCTCACTTCCATAAAATTTTATCATCCTACGAAATACTTGATCAAAACCTGCTTGTTATACAGTCGGTCGAATTGCAGAGATAAAGCTTAGCAGGGGCTGATAATGGCTACTAGAATATTCGACGGGACTCCCGGCGACGACAATATTTCCGGACGTAACTCAAGCAACCCGAACCGTTCAGACATCCTAAATGGCTTTGACGGGAACGACATCCTTGACGGTCGTAATGGAAATGACGTTCTCAACGGTGATGCCGGCGATGATCGCTTGTTCGGCGGTGGCGGCAACGATGAGTTAAACGGTGGTGCCGACAATGATTATCTTGATGGTGGCAGTGACAATGATGAGCTGAATGGCGGCGATGGCAATGATGAATTGTATGGCGGCAGCGGCGATGACGAGCTAAACGGCGATGAGGGCGACGATTACCTGCATGGCGGCTCCGGAAACGATATTCTCCGAGGCGGAGACGGTAACGACATTCTTGATGGAAGTTTTGGTGAAGACTCCCTTTACGGTGGCGCTGGCGATGACATTCTGATCGCCGGATATGACATCGGAAATGGTGATGTATTCGACGGCGGTGAAGGCAATGATACTTATAAGGTAGCGACCTCTGCAGTTGCCGGTTTCCCATTCGACATTGATATTGATCTCGAAACATCGACCGACCAGTACGGCAATCTATACATAAGCATTGAAAATCTCATTGGCGGTGACCGTGACGACAAGCTCAAGGGCGACGATGGCGTTAACATGCTGGATGGACACCTTGGTAATGACGAACTTCATGGCCGTGGTGGTGATGACATCCTCTTTGGGCGTTCTGGCGAAGACTTGATCTATGGCGGCGACGGAAATGATACAATTAATGCAGGCATCGATGATGACGTTGCATATGGTGATGCTGGGGATGA
>JASJDO010000129.1 GCA_030065115.1 Rhizobiaceae bacterium
CGGCATAATCTGGCCCGATTTAGACACCAGCCGGATTATGCCGGAATTTACAAGACGATAATGCGGAGCCACAATCACCCGGTCAATTTGCTCATCACTCGTATTGGCCAGCGCAAATACGGCCCAATAGGAATTGCCTTCCGGTTTTTTTGAACGAACCTCGATGCGGCGTACAATGCCTTCAGCATCTGGAGCGGTTGAAATTTTCAATGTTCCATCTGAGCGCAAATAAGGATCAATCGCACTGGTGATGTCCAAAGCAATGGCGTCTTTTGAAACGTTTACCGGGTCAAGTGCAAATGCAGGCTTTGCCACAAGGCACATAACAGCAACGAAAAATGCCACGAGAAATCTCGTGCATTGTTCGAAATGCAAAAAGTATTTAGGCATGAACGCCGTGTCCCGCATCTGCTGTCACCCTGTCCGCAGAGTTACACCACAGGAAACGATGATTTTCCAGCGAAATTCGCTCATTTACCCGCTTAACCGGAAAAGAAAATGGCCAGTGGCATTCTGCCACTGGCCATGTTCCGAAGTCTTCAACAAGGGTAAATTGTGCCCTATTTAAGGCTGCTTACGACGCATCAGACTGCTGATCGCAGGTACCAGCGCGGCTGCGAGGATCATTTTGAATACATCGCCAGCAATGAACGGGTTGATGATATTCCACGCTGTACCTTCACCCAGGGTGTTTCCGTTTGACCCAACGAAGATGTAGGCCAGCCATGCAAATCCCAACGCAAAGAGGATAGCATCACCAACAATCATCGCTGAAAGCAGTGCCAAGAAATTCTCTGAACGAACACGATCCGCGACATATCCGACAATCGCAGTCAGAACAACAAAGCCGGCAAGAAACCCAGCAGTAGGTCCGGCGAAATAAAGCGGTCCGGCGGCAGGTCCTGCAAAGACAGGTGCACCCATGTAGCCAGCTGCGAGATAGGCAACAATTGTGACAAGCCCCAACCGCAATCCGTAAGCTGCTGCAAGACCAGCGATTGCCAGTGTTTGCAATGTCATCGGGACAGGCCAGAATGGGATCTGAATTTTAGCGGAAAGCGCGATCAGGGCGATGCCGAAGATCACCAGTGCCGGATAAAGAATTTCGCGATATCCGGTTTGTGAGATCGAGCGGCCAGCAAGGGCGCCATTGGTTGTAGTGATTGACATTGGTCCTATCTCCGTGAACAAGTACTTCAAATTGGTATATTGGCTTAGCTTGTCCCCTTCAAGCGCATAAAAACGCGAACCAACAATTCATGTCTGCACCATCCTTTAGAATAGAATTTGATCCTGCTCATGGCCGGGCGGTTGACCTGGAGCCTGGAATACAGCGGATTACGGCCCCAAATGAAAGCCCTTTTACGTTTCGCGGAACGAACACTTACCTCTTGGGCGATGACAAAGTGGCTGTCATTGATCCCGGACCTGCCATCGACAGTCATTATAATCTGCTCATAGATACGCTCAAAGGCCGTACAGTCACACACATCATCGTAACACATACGCATATGGATCACTCGCCCCTTGCGCGACCGCTTCAGGAAGCAACGGGCGCTCCGGTTTTTGCTGAGGGTGTGCACCGCGATTCCCGTGAATTGCATCTTGGGGAAAAGAACTCTCTGGACGCGGCAGCTGACCACGATTTCGCGCCTGATCATATTTTGGCAGATGGCGAAATCATTGAGGGCGACGGATGGAAACTTGAAACCCTGCATACCCCGGGGCATACTAAGAACCACGCATGTTTCGCATTGCTTGACACAGACATGTTGTTCTCCGGCGATCATGTGATGGCATGGTCGACGTCAATCGTTGCGCCCCCTGACGGGAGCATGTCTGACTATATGAGTTCTTTGGCGAAACTCATGGAGCGTAAAGAAACACTGTATTGGCCGGGACATGGCAGTCGGTTGCAACGCGCCCCAGAGTTTGTGCGCGCGCTTCGTGCTCACAGAAAAATGCGAGAAACCGCGGTTTTCTCAAGAATCAAGTCTGGTGATCGATCCATTCAGGAAATTGTAAAAGTCATTTACAAAGATACCGATCCGCGCCTGCACGGTGCGGCCGGTCTGTCCGTTTTTGCGCATATAGAAGACCTGATTGAGCAGGGTAAGATTGAGTGCGATGGACCGCCATCCCTCGATGGAATATATTTGCCAGTATAGGGCAGAAATCCTCTGCTCTAACCTTCTCCGGCAATCCCAAGCAGTGCGCCGTCAAGTTGCGTAAGTATGCGCTCGATCAGCGTTGCATTGTAACCGAAATCGTGTCGTCCAAGGCGCGAGGATGCCCGAACATCTACTAGCGTATTGCGATCTTCACTGACGATGCGAATAATTACATCATTTTCGAAACCAAAGACGGGCGTTCTTTCAATAAACTCGAAATAAATGTCGTCGGGCTTTTCCACAGTCTCTTCCAGTGACGCTGACTGGTCTTCGTTTTGCGAATTTCCACTATTATCAGCCAACTCACTTTCTGTATCTTCCACCCTGTTTTCCGGGATGCCTTGAGATCCTGTGACAGGCCACTCATTCTCTTCAACAATCGAACGAACGGCTTCAAGAACTCGCTCAGCGCCAGCCGGATAACGTCGAGGTTGAAGCTTTGGATAAGCTTCGATCATTTTTAGTGCGTGGTCACGTATATATTCGCCAACCGGATTCACTCCTTCTGATAGAAGCCCCAGTCGCGTCTCTTGCGCGGTTACATATTCGGGCGGATTGAACGGATCCGTAGAGACATCATTTGCCAAGGGGAATTGCAAAGCGAGGTATGAATAATAGACAAATGGTACCAACATGATCAGGGTGATCAACAAACCACGGACAACCATGGTTCCGCCGCGATACCCCTTATTCCAGAGCTCTGAAATGGACCGAAAGGCAAAGACGAGGGAAATCAGTACCAGCATGAAGCCGACGCCGATTAGTGCGAAAAGTTGGGAAGTTTCGATTTTCGACAATCGGAAGAGAAGAATGACTGTCACAAAATAGGGGATCAAAAACACAGCAAGACGCTGGCACCAAACAGCAGCCCTTGAATATCTTTCAACAAAAATTCCGGCCATCAAAATTTCCTTTTAGCGCCTTGGCGCAAGATTTCCCTTATTTCGCCTCGAAATCACCATGGAGCAAGTATTTTATCAAGAACCGGGGCTGATCGAAGTTAATGTCAGGGAGTAGATCATGCAATCTCAATCAATAAGCACGGATAAACCGGCACTTCTAAATCCAGCCTCAAAGTCAGAAAATCCAATCGTGTCATTGTTCCAGGAAGTAGAGCGATCGGATTTGGAACGGGACTTTCTTGAATTGGTATCAGAAACCGCAAACACCGCTGGTTGTCAGTTCTTGTTTGAAATTCCGGGAACGCTCTTTGAGAAACCTGAATATCGGGCGGCTGCAGTGGTTCATGAATATGACGATTTGCAGGACCACGTGGTTTTCATATTGTGCAATCAGGAAAGCGGCAGTGTCGAAATATACGACGAATGTGAAGTCTCCGAACAAGTGACCAAATTCGTTGGTTCCTATGCCAATGTACTGACCTGTTTGCAGAGACTTGAGACGCGCAAACAGCTACATTGATTGAAGCCACTCAGGCAGTAGGGCTGCGGTCGGCAGCACGACATCTGCAAAAGGCGCAAGCTCTTCTGCAGTGGCCGGACCTGTTTCCACGCCACACGTGAACACCCCGGCTGCTTTGCCAGCCTTCAAATCGTGTAGGCTGTCACCAACCATGAGTGTGTTTTCGGGCGCTATGTCGGTCAGTTCACAAAAGCCAAGGATCATACCCGGTGCAGGTTTTGCACCATAGCCGGAATCAGCCCCCAGTATCCTGTCAAAAAAGTCAGTGAATTTAAGGGTATTCATCTGTGCTTCGGCATTTTCCTGCGCATCATTGGTGGCTATGCCAGTTACGAATTTCTGATCTTTCAGAGCAAACAAAGTAGCTTCGACACCTGGCAAGGCTTCGACGGTTTCTTTGCAGATTTCACCATACAGTGCGTCGATTTTACGGCTTAACGCTGCCACATCGTCCACACCAAGCAGGGGTGCGACAGCTGCAGTAATGTCATACCCAGAACCTGCAATTATAACGGATTGAGCGCCAATTTCCCCGCTTTTGAGGTCAAAATCCCAAAGTCGGGCTATCTCCTCTGAGAGAGACTGGTCGCCGTTGCTGATGGTCTTGATCACATGCTCAACCGCCGGGTTAAACGTAGCGTCAAAATCGATCAAGGTTCCGTCCTTGTCGAACAAAACAGCTTCAATATTCATGAAATCCAAATCCCGAATTTGCGTCAAACCTGAACACGCTTTGACTTCTCTTGGCGTATTTGACACACAGCAATAGGATAGACCAGAGGAAATGGGGCTGGAGCCGTTAATGGGCGAGTATTTTGTTAATCTGGCCGGCACGGCAGAGGGAGAAAGGCTCGCACTTTGGCTGGCACTGGTTTCCGCTTTCGCCCATGCAGTTTTTGCAGCCCTCAATAAAGGGGGTAATGATCCTTACCTCAATCGGGGTGCGATCAACATTGCTTACTCGATTATGGCGGCACCCTTTGCGCTTTATGTCTTCCCGCTTCCTGAACAACACTTGATATGGGTGTTGGTACTCTCATTCGTTTTTCATGTCGGATATGAATGGCTCCAATCCGCAGCATTTTATCGCGGTGCATTCACACTTGTGTATCCGATTGCAAGGGGAACTGGCCCTTTAATGATCGCGCTATTGGCGATTTTCATCTTTTCAGAAACACTAACCTGGTCACAGTGGTTTGGGATGATTTTGCTGTCTGGTGCAATTATGTCTCTGGCTGGCATCAATCTCGTTGAAAAGGGTATTGATGATGAGGTGAAAGCCAAGATCAGGCCGTCTATCCTGTTTGCGATTGGCGCGGGAATTTGTGTCGCGCTCTACACCACAGTAGATGCATTTGGCATTCGTGAAACAGCAAATCCGTTCACCTTCCTTGCGTGGTTTTTCTTTCTAGGCGGGTTTGGCTTTCCGATAATTGCTTATATTCGTTGGCGCAACATGACACCAAGACCTGCCATAAGCCCATTGGTAAAACGCGGCATAACCGGCGCATTGATCGCGTTCTTCTCCTTTGCAACGCTGATGTTGGCCACCCGCATTGGCAAGGTTAGCGAAGCAGCTGCTTTGCGCGAAACGTCGATCATATTCGCAACGGGAATCGGTGTGCTCTTTTTCAAGGAACGTGTAAGTGCGCTGAAACTGATTGCAATCGCAATGATCGCACTGGGCGCAATCTTGATTGAATTTCACTGATTGGGTGTAGCGTGACGCAGATTAGGCAGTTTCACGAAGCTTTTCTGCCTGCTCCAGATTGACCGATACAAGCTGACTGACACCGCGTTCAGCCATGGTTACACCAAACATGCGATCCATACGGGCCATGGTGATCGGGTTGTGTGTGATCAGCACGAATTTGGTATCGGTTGAAGCGGACATCTCGTCCATCAGATTGCAGAAACGCTCTACATTGTGGTCGTCAAGCGGTGCATCAATCTCGTCCAGCACACAAATAGGTGCGGGGTTGGTAAGGAACACGGCAAAAATCAACGCAGTTGCTGTCAATGCCTGCTCACCCCCAGACAGTAGGGTCATGGTTTGAGGTTTCTTGCCTGGAGGGCGTGCCAGAATTTCCAGACCTGCTTCAAGTGGATCATCAGATTCTATCAGCTGCAATTCCGCCGTGCCGCCACCAAACAGGCTCGTGAACAATCGCTGAAATTCTTTGTTGACCACGTCAAACGCCTCAAGCAAGCGTTCCCGGCCTTCCTTGTTAAGGCTGTTAATGCCGGATCTCAGCTTTGCAATCGCTTCGATGAGGTCTTCGCGTTCAGAAACGATCTCATCACGCTTTTCTTCTATTTCACTCTGCTCAGTGTCTGCGCGCAGGTTCACAGCACCCAGGCGTTCACGTTCAGCCTTCTGACGTTCAAGACGCGATTCAATTTTTGTAATCTCAGGCAGTGGATCATCTGGTTTGAGTTCTGCCATCGCCATAACATCGGCCGGATGGCACTCAAGCTCGTCGCGAATTCTGGCTTCGATTTCGGTGCGGCGCTCTTTTGCTGCGTTCAAACGTTCCTCTGATCGACCCACTTGTTCGCGGGCTTGAGCAAGTTCTTCAAGCGCTTTTCGGGCCGCCTTGTCCGCATCAATTTGCGCGCGTTCGGCAGAAGCAAGAGCATCTGCAGCTTCCTTGCGACCCGCTTCGGCTACTTCCAACTGGTTCATGAGGTCGCGGCGCTTTGCTGAAAATTCATCAGGCGCTGTTTCGAGTTTCTTGAGCTCGATGGCAGTTTCATCGCGGCGTTTGGTCAGTGTTTCGATCTGACCATGTGCATTTTTTAAGCGGTTCTGCCAGTTTTGTCTTTCTGTTTTGATCACCTCGAGTCGCCGGCCGCGGGCTTCTGCTTCACGGGAGAGGCCTTGCGACGCTGCACGTGCTTCGGCGAGACGGGCGCGATCTTGTGCCACTTGGGTCCGCAAGTCCTCAAGCTGTTTTTCAGCTTCACTCGTGTCGACCATGGCCAACAGGCTGCTATCGGTTTCGATAATGCGTTTCTCTGTTTCTGCTGCATCTTCGCCGAGACGATTGAGTGCTTCCTCTTGTGCAGAGCGTTTTGCGGCTAACTGGCTGACCGAACGCTCTGCCGCTGACAGTGCCTCGCGCGCATCTGAAAGTGCGCGTTGCGTGGACTTAACGGTTTCGCGCGCTGTAAGTTCAGTCTCAATACAGGCGGCTGTCTTGTCTTTGCCGCCATCATAGGATTCCTGTGCTGCATTTACCGCATAGCGAGCAGTCGTGGCCAGTTCTTCAAGTTCCGCCAAACGGTTCTTCTGCGCAAGCCGCTGGGCTGCAGCGGTTGGTGCCTCCGCACTTGCAGCAAATCCGTCCCAACGCCACAAATCACCTTCCCTTGTGACTATCCGTTGTCCGGTTTTGAGCAGCTTGGAAACGCGAGGGCCATCTTCTTTGTCAACCACACCAATTTGTGCCAACCGACGTGACAGTTCCATTGGAGCACGCATGATGCTTGAGAGGGGTGTCACGCCCTGCGGAAGTGTAGGGTCTTCAGACCCATCACCAGCTTCGCCCCAATGGACTGCAGCAGTTTCCTCAATCGACGCGTCAAGGTCTTCACCAAGCGCAGCACCAAGTGCGGTTTCGAAACCTGGCTCAATGGTAATGCGTTCCAGAACAGCCGGGAACAGCTCTTGTCCCCCACGGTTCAGAATTTGACGCAGTGTACGGGCTTCGGTTTCAACTTCCCGAAGTTTGCCTTCTGCTTCTTCCAGGGGAGGTCTGAGCGCTTGTTCGGCAGCCCGTGCCTGCGCAGTCGCTTGTTCAGCGGTGGTGAAAGCCGTTTCAGCGTTTTGAAGTTCAACCTCAAGACGTTCCACATCTTGCCGTTTCGCAGCCGGGCCTTCCAGCCCCTCAATTTCTGCGACAATGCCTGCCAACTCGGAAGCTATCTTAGAGGTCTGTTCTTCGATCCTGGTTTTGCGCGCGGTTGCTTCGTCCAGAGTTCGCTTTAACTGGTTGCGTCGCGCGTTTTCATCGGCAAGCTTTACCGTTAGCTCTGAGAAGGATGCTTCGCTGGTACCAAGCGTGTTGGTTGCCTGTTCCAGTTCTTCTTTGGATTTTGCCTCGACCTCAGCAACGTTACGGCTGGCATTTTCAAGCTCCACCTGTTCTTTTTCAAGATTTTCGAGAGTCAGGTTGTTGTCAGCAAGAATTTGTTCTTCGCGCTCAAGATCAGACACCAGCTGGGTGTGACGATTTTCAAGCTCTGCACGACGAAACTCTAGACGAGACACCTCTTCTTCAAGTTGTGCCTTTGCAATTTGCAGGCGTTGGAGAATGGCAGCCGATTTTGCTTCTTCTTCACGCAGACCAGGCAATTTTTGCGCGGCAATGGCTTCTTCGCGAGCAGTTGCAGCTTGCGTTTCTGCTTTTTCACCCAAGGCAAGATTGAGGGCGGAAAGCGCGCTTTCAGCTTCTGCTTCGCTTTGCTTGGCTCCTGCCCAACGCAGGTGAAACAGAAGTGCCTCGGTCTTTCTGATCTCGCCTGACAGATTGCGATAGCGGTTCGCTTGTCGCGCTTGCCGCTTGAGGCTTTCCAATTGGCTCTCCAACTGCCCAACCACATCATCGAGCCGTTCAAGGTTGGTTTCGGCCGCACGAAGGCGAAGCTCCGCTTCATGACGGCGAGAGTGCAATCCGGAAATGCCTGCAGCTTCTTCAAGCAGCGCACGGCGAGCTTGTGGTTTGGCCGAAATCAATTCCCCAATGCGTCCTTGACCAACCATAGAAGGTGACCGAGCACCAGTAGACGCATCGGCAAACAGCAATTGCACATCCTTGGCGCGGACATCTTTGCCATTAATCCGGTAAACGGACCCCGATTCACGTTCAATTCGCCGCGAAACCTGTAATTCGTCGGTGTCGTTGAATGCAGCAGGAGCGGTTCGGTCAGAATTATCCAGAAACAGCGAAACCTCTGCGGTATTTCGCGCTGGACGATTGCCTGAGCCTGAGAAAATGACATCGTCCATGCCGGACGCACGCATGTTCTTGTAGGAGTTTTCACCCATTACCCAGCGCAGGGCTTCCACAAGATTGGACTTGCCACACCCGTTCGGACCAACAACACCTGTCAGACCATTTTCGATATGAAACTCTGTTGGTTCCACAAATGACTTGAAGCCGAGCAATCTGAGCTTGTTGAACCTCATGCGGGCACCTGTCCAACAAAAAGCGGGTTCAAACAGAGTTTGAACCCGCCAGATGAATTAGAAGCAGCGCCCGCCGAGCGAGCCTGCGAAAAGAATGCGACCTTAAACCAACGCGTCGATGATATCACCCATCTCTTTAGCAGACATGTTTCCATACTTGGTCTCGTTGATAAAGAATGTTGGTGTTGAGTTGACACCATACGAATCTGCCGCTTTCTTCTGAATAGACAACACATTGTCCAGAAGTTCCTGATTTTTCAAGCAGGCTTGGAAGCTTTCCTGTGTAAAGCCTGCCAATTGGGCGATTTTGTAGAGTTCATCAACCACTTTGCCGCTCTTCCACGTAGCTTGTTTCTGATACAGAACGTCAATCATGGCAAAATATTTGTCTTCACCGGCGCATTCCGCAAGCATGAATGCCGCCGCTGCTGCTGGATCAAATGGGAACTCGCGCATGTAAAATTTTGCTTTCCCTGTTTCGATGTATTTTTCTTCAATTTCAGGAAAATGATTGATATGCCAGGTACGGCAATGCGGGCAGGTCATCGACGCATATTTGATGATCGTCACGGGTGCGTTTAGATCACCTTTGACGTGCTTGCATTGCCGTACCTGGCATATCAATCATTTTCCTGAAATTGAAGAAA
>JASJDO010000130.1 GCA_030065115.1 Rhizobiaceae bacterium
CCTGGCACTGTGGGATACGGATTCATACCGCCTGATGTCTTTCAGGGAAGCGTCCTTCATTCCTGTAAGGGCGGACAGCTGACCAAATAGTTCAAAGTCAGCGACGACTAGCTCTGTCTATTGTGACTGAAGAAAGTCTCTTAAACTATCAATGATGCTGTTACGAACGCGTGGCGCCACATCATTTGAACCATCGCGATTGAGCGGGGCAAGGGGTTCATTCTCAATTCCTTCCACTTCTTCCCGGCTTTGAGCCCGGGCTGCAGCGCGAGCGGCAGCTTCTTGTTGTCGCGCGCGCTCCGCAGCAACTCTAGCGGCTTCTTCAGCCGCTTGGCGCTCTGCTTCTTCCTGCAAACGGCGTTCGGCCTCAAGCCTCTTGCGTTCGGCTTCCTGGCGGGCACGTTCTTCCGATTCAAGCCTCAAACGCTCAGCTTCCGCAGCCTGTCTTGCCTCCTCTTCAAGTCGAAGCCGTTCAGCCTCAGCTGCTTTCCGGGCTGCTTCTTCAGCACGTAATCTTTCGGCTTGAATACGCTTTCGTTCTTCTTCAAGCCTGCGGGCGGCTTCTTCCAAACGCTTACGCTCAAGTTCTTCAGCAAGCCTGCGAGCTTCCTCTGCCTTGCGGACAACAAATTGTTCCTGTGCAAAGCCCAATGCAATCTGGCGTAGATGCCGCTGCTTCTCGATTACACGTGCCTCGAGTGTTTCCACTCGACGCTGACTGTTTTCGAAAGCCCTAAGTGAAAGATAACCTTCCAAAAGGCTTGCATCATTGGTGCGCTCCATCGCACCGAATGGGCCACTCCAAAGAAATGAAACCTGCGGATCCGCACCTGAGATCTCATCGCGCCTTCCAGGAACAAAAGTGAGGTTTGCTTTTACATCAGCAGTTTGATTGCCAAGGTCAATTTCGGCTTCACCAACGAGGCGCGCAGCTTCAAGTTCATGAGAAACATTGCGCATCTTCAAAGACCCGCGCGTCACTGAATAAGGAATATCCAGAGCGGCCACTTCAAATCCATCATTCAGCAAAATGTCTTGTGCAAGCTCATTCACCCGCTCTGCATTGATTTCAAATCCTTCAGCATCCGTCTCAAGAAGAATTTGACCGAACCCGTCAGGATCAATGCCGCGTACTGAAACCTCCTTCAGGCTGGAAAATCCGTTACCGGACAGATTTGAAATCAGACCTGCGATGCTCTTGCCGGTAGACTCAAAAGATCCGGTCAGCTGTATCTTTCCAGTTGCTATTTCATTTGCCTGAGCCAGTTGAAGAACATCACTCAACTGCCCATCACGCAGAAGAAGATTTGCAGTTGCGAGGACGGTTCCATCCGCATTTTTCAGGTTCGCTGATCCAGACAGTTCCCCCCCGAGACTTTTCATGGAAAGGTTTTGAAATCCGACTTCACCATCCAGTATGATCAAATCCGCCTTGAAGTCTTGCCCCGTCAGCCCGAGGCCAGGTGAAATTGCATCTGCGGTTAAAGCAATGCGCGCATCATACCCGGCTGCCAGTGGCGGACCGAAACTTAATTCCTCTGGCGGCAAAATCTCGGCACCAAGATCGATCAACCCATATCGGGCAAGCGCCACATCAGCGAAAGGAACGATATCAACTGATTTTGTGGTGATGTTTCCTTCCAACCGCGGCCTTGCAAGCCCTTCCCTTTGCAACGACAATTCTCCACTGAAATGCGTGCCAGACACCTGTCCGGACAGTTTGGAAGCGGAAGATTTGGAGGTCGAATGATCAAGCGTAAATTTCGCAGACACCGGCAATTTCTGTCCATTGGGAATTGGGAGCCGAATTGCTGTTGCTCGGAACCATGGCGCAATATCCGCCGACCCAAGCGTCGTATTTGTCGATAGCTTAATTGAAGATGCGGTCGGGAATTCAAACTTTCCGACCGCCAGCACATTCGTACCCGGAGCGATGGCTGATGCACGTCCCTCCAATCCTTTACCGAGTGTGCCTTTCAGATTGGACTGCAACCTCAGCGGCGCTGGCAATTCCGGATTTAATTCAGGCAAGGTTGTTTCCATGCCCATTTGCTGCAAGAGCCGCAACGGCGATGAATTGGAAACACTCACAATTGAGCTTATCGGCAAGTCACTTAAGTTGGAAATGTCGCCGTCGAATTTCAGCTCGACATTTATGTCTGAACCACCAACAGAACCATTGGCAAGCAACAAGCCGTTCGCTCCATTTTCGCTGCTGCTTGTGTCGAATTCAACATTCATGAGGGTAGGAGTAGAAAGCTGTGCATCTGCCATAAACGGCTCAAAGGCGGGATGCTCGCCTGCCAGGCGATTGGCAAACCCAACCAAGCCTTGAGCGTTTTCCGCTTCTATGGAAAGGGTCATATTGCCATTCGGTTTTGAGAGCATGTTTTCGATACGCCCACTGCTTTCGACCTTTGCTCCAAACAGGTTTTCTGCACTGAACTTTTCAACGCTGACGCTGCCATCAAGCACTTGTATCTGTGACGTCACATTTTGTGCGTTAACAGGAATCTCAGAAACGACCGTTTCTAGAAGCTCGGCATTGAGTTTCACGTTCAGATCATGTCCCACCAATTCCCCATCTGATTTTCCTCTTGCAAGGGAATATAGGGCGCGCAGATCTTCTGTATTGATGCGGTTACCTCCCAACTCGGCAATCAAGGCGGGTTTCGCGGTGTCAGAAGAAATCCGTTGCAGGCGACCCCGAATAACAGCGTCATCCAAACGCAATTCGAGATCATCCAGAGTTGTTTGTCGTGATGAGAGAATAACCTGTGAATCGATCCCTACTGTCTTCAAGCGCCTGATCTGCGGTGAAACTTCTCCGCTGAGCCAAGCCGCAAATCCCGATGGCTGGCGAGACGCCAGAAGCAACCTTCCGGCAAAACCAAAATCATCGAACAGGCCAACCCGCCCATTTGCTTCAAGCAGTGTATTGCCCGGAAACGTAGCCTGAAGCGAACGCACATCCCAACCACGATTGTATGGACGGACAATCGTTTTGACATCGCGAATGAACGTATCACCGGCAACAATTGCAGGTAGTGAGATGTTTATTTCTCCCTGCCCGGTTGGCACAGGAATGCGTTCAATGACCGACCGCAGCGTCGCTAATCGTGTCTCAAGCGCGGGCCTGCTGGCTGAACCGCCTGTTGTTGTTTCGCGGGCAATCCGATCCAGATCAATCTGGCGTCCTTCCGCATCAATGCGGAAGAAAACCTGATTACCAATCTCCGCACGCGCTGCACCCGTAACGACGTATGGGTCTTCCCGTGAGCCGATCTCCAGGCGATATTCCGGCACTTCAAAAGACTGTGGCGTGGCCCGAAAATTTCCGTCAGCATAAACCGGTAAAGGCACTTGTGGCTTCGGCATTGCTGCCTGTTCACCCGCTGTATGGGGTTGGACTTCAAAATCGCCCGACCATGATAAAACATCGTTTTCAAGACGCAGCGGGCCATTTGCTATAATGGAGTAAGGCTGATCTGATCGCTCAACTTCGGCTTTCAAGCGTATGGACTTTACGTCTTCCAAATAAGAACCGGTAGACACGTCAATTTTGGACGGTACACCGTCAACATCCGCGGTCGATTGAATTCGCCAAGGCCCCAGAACCGAAGCTGCGGAAAGCGTACCCTGAACACGATCAATCAGAAGATCACGGTTCCCCGCCAATCCGGAAATATAAATTTCACCGTTTTCAATCGCCAGGTTCTCAATCCCCACCTGTTCTGGATTGACGATGGGTTCTCGCGGAGTGGTCCAGGCAATCGTGCCATTGTTCTCGACTTTCAGATCGACACGCGGCTTCAGCATCGTCATTTCCACGATGCGAACGTCACCGGAAAGAAATGGTAACAATTCAGCCTTGAGTGTGAACTGTTCGACACTCATAAGCGGCTGGCCATCCTGATTCAGACCCACGCTCAGGTTTTCAAAGCTGATGAATGGAAGTGGCAACAACCGGAGTTTTGTATCTCCACCCACTTCAACCGGCTGACCAATCACCCGTGAGGCCTGCACTTCGAATTCATCAGTAAACTGTTCCCAATCAATCCAATATGGCGCGATCAATGCTGCAAACAGCGCAATAACGAGCAGCCCGCCAAACAGAATGAAGGTTCGAAACAGAAAGTTCATTTAGTACGCCACATTTTCCGTTGGTTACAGGCCGACAACTTTTCCAGGATTCATAATATTGTCGGGATCAATGGCTTTTTTAAGAGACATCATCACATCAGCGCCGGCGCCATGTTCAAGGCGGACAAAACGCCGTTTGCCCTGCCCTATCCCGTGTTCGCCAGTACAGGTTCCTTCCATCGCGATGGCTCTTAAGTTCAGGCGTTCAATAAATTCTTCTGCGCGCGCAATCTCCTCGGCATCATCCATCATGATCAACGGAGTGATATGGAAATTACCATCTCCGACATGTCCAACAACCGGAGCCACCAGATCGAAACGTTTTGCGTCCTCCTGTGTTTCGGCTATGCACTCCGCCAAACGCGAGATTGGAACACAGGCATCAGTCGCAATACCACGGCATCCAGGGCGCCAGGCGAGCATTGCATAATACGCATCATGTCGCGCCTTCCACAGCTTGTTGCGCGCCTCTGTTGTGTCCACCCATTGAATACCAGCGCCACCAAACTCTTCAGCGAAACTGTTGAACATTTCAATCTGCTCATCAACGGCGGCATTGGTTCCATGAAACTCCAGAAACAGTGTAGGTTTCGATTCATATTCCAGCCCGGAATAAGCATTGATCATCTCAACTTGCAGGGCGTCCAGAAGCTCAATGCGCGCGAGGGGCAACCCCGCCTGCATCGAGAGGATAGTGGTCTGGCAAGCTCCTTCTACCGTATCGAACTGGCAAACACCCGCCGATATGCGCTCGGGAATTCCGTATAAACGCAAAGTCAACTCAGTGATAACGCCAAAGGTGCCTTCTGACCCGACCATTAATTTTGTAAGATCATATCCAGCTGAAGTCTTCCGCGCACGATTGGCCGTTTTAACCACCCGTCCATCCGGCATCACCGCGGTGACATTGATGACATTCTCTCGCATGGTACCGTAACGCACTGCGTTTGTGCCTGAGGCGCGGGTTGCAGCCATACCGCCAAGAGAGGCATTTGCGCCCGGATCAATCGGAAAAAACAAACCTGTGTCTCGCAAATGATCGTTCAGCGCTTCACGGGTGACACCGGGTTGAACAACACAGTCCAGATCTTCCTGATTAACAGAAACGATCTGGTTCATCTCATTGAGGTCGATGGAAATTCCACCAGCTGGTGCATTTACCCCGCCTTCAAGGGAGGTACCAGTTCCAAAAGGAACGATAGGAACTTTATACTCGGCGCACACTCGTACCACGTCTTGCACATCTTCTGTTGATTGCGCAAAAACAACCGCATCAGGCAGTTGAGAGGGAATGTAAGTCATGGTGTGGGAATGTTGCTCAAGCAATGCCTGAGATGTCTTTAGCTTCTCACCAAAACGCTGTTTCAAAACATTGATGGCAGTTGAAATACCATCTTCGTTTCGTGGCAAAACTTCCAGATCGTGTAACGCCAAAACTAACTCCCTCCTCACAACTTGGCGTAATTGATACTGGACTGCCCGAACCCATGCAATCACAAAGGGCAATTACGTGTCCATGAAACACTTTTTTGGCATGAAATTGCCGAATCTTCTTACAAGGTTTAGAGTGAACTAATACGCATGCTTTAGACCTTTTTTTGAAGAACCACTCAACATGATACCCGATATCATCAAGCAACTACCCAGACTGGTCTACAATTGGGTAATGCCTAATCTTGAATTGTTTGATTCAAGCAAGCAGTTGCGGGTCTGGTTTGCATCCATGGTGATCGGGTTCGCGGTATCAATCGGTGCTATCGTATTTCGGGAATTAATCGGGTTTGTGCAGCTGCTTTGGTTACAGGACCATACAGAGCATGTGATCTCTGCTGCCGAGGAGACGCACTGGATTGTGATTCTGCTAGCGCCCGTTATTGGTGGCGCGATCGTTGGATGGCTGTTGACCAATGTCATGCCGCAACGACGCTGCTTTGGTGTGCCTGATGTTATCGAGGCTCGCGCAATTGTCGGCAGGGTTATTGGTTTCCGCAACGCCATCTGGTCCGCCCTGACCACCGCGATCTCGCTTGGGAGCGGTGCAAGTGCCGGACGGGAAGGCCCCATGGTCCATTTGGGTGCTGCCATGGCAACCGCGATTGCAAGGCGCTTCAATCTGCCCAAATGGGCCGACAAAACCCTCTTGGCCAGCGGTGTTGCTGCAGCAATTTCTGCATCATTTAATGCACCCATTGCTGGCGTATTGTTCGCTCATGAAGTTGTGCTCGGCCACTATTCCAGACGCTCATTTGTGCCAATTGTCATTGCCGCTGCGGGAGGCACGATTTTCTCTAGAATGTGGTTTGGCAATGATGCGGCGTTTGAAATACCTGCCTACCAGATTACATCGTTCTGGGAATTCCCTGCCTTCGCTCTGCTAGGCGTTGTGTGCGCCTTCGTTTCTGTACTCTTTCAGTTTGCACTGGTGGGAACCGACTATGTCGCCCGAAATATCGACATGCCCTTGATGATACGACCCATGATTGGTGGTTTGATGATCGGATGCATCGGGATTTTCTTCCCCCACATCCTTGGCGTTGGCTACGAAGCTACAGACCTCGCCCTGAAAAACCAGATGGACCTGCAATTGCTTCTTTTATTGCTGGTATTCAAGACTGCAGCCACTGCCATAACGCTTGCTTCCCGTTTCGGGGGCGGCGTCTTCTCGCCAGCTCTTTATCTGGGTGCAATGGCGGGTGGCGCTTATGGGTTGATCGCATCCGACTTTTTCCCCGAACTTGCTTCAAGCCAGGGTCTTTATGCGATTTTAGGAATGGGTGCCGTTGCTGCCGCCGTCCTTGGCGCACCGTTCTCAACCACAATGATCGTATTTGAACTGACGGGTGGCTATGGACTTTCTATAGCGCTTCTTCTTGCAGTTTCCATTTCAACCGGCATCAATCAGGCCATCCATGGCCACTCATTCTTTGAATGGCAGCTTGAAATGCGCGGATTGTTCTTCAAGGACGGCCCACACAAGTTCCTGATGCGTTCGATCAGGGTCGAGGACTTCATGGTCAAAAAGGCTCATTCAGATGAGTTTGAGCGACACAAGCTGGATGAAGATGGAGAACCCATGCCCTATCTGAAGACCAACGACAGTCTGGAACACGCGCTGCGGAGGTTTGATGAGGCCGGGTTTATCTCCTTGCCGGTGGTAGACGACACCAGAGATTGGCGCGTAATCGGCAATGCCACACAAACTGCAGCGCTAAGGCACTTTAACAGTGCATTGGTGGAAACAAGTGAAGAAGAACACAGAGCGTAAAGCAAAAACAAAGGGACCCTGGCCAATCCACAAGACCAGGATCCCATAAATCGGAAATTTTACCTAAGGGGCGTTAAGGATCAAATTCCCGGTTTAAGTAATGTTTTCGTAACTTAAAGTGCTCCCCCTGAAAACCAGGTAACCTTAGGTCCCACCCCACTGAAAGGTTTGTAGAACACTCAACGTGATTTAATCGTGATTTCCAACACATTACGTAACGTAAATTACTGAAAAAATACGTCTATTTTTGAGTCCCTTAGTAAATTGGCAAGTTGCCAAAACCGGGAAGTTTTATGCCGGGTTCGTTGAAATCAATACCTGCCACAAGGCCAAGGAAATTGAGCTCGAACCCGTGGCGTGAGCCAAGTGAAAAACCGATCAATCCGCCTAGTGATGCCTGCACATTCCGATAGTCGTCGTCAAAACGGATCCACTCGCCTTCTTGTGGCCAATCCCGGCCAATAGCATTGGAAGGTAGCGCCAATTGCAGTTCTGAAACTTCATTGAGAAGATAAGCAATAAAGCTATTGGAGTTGGGGCCTGGCCAGACCGTGTAGTCACCTCTCTTGGACTTGGGATACTCAGATATCGCTCTTTCAAATAAGGGGATAAACTGCTCTGCCGCGTCACCTTCTATGACATGCAATATCTCTGGTTCATTTGAGTACCACCGGGCGTCGGCCGGATAAGCATTCTTGCGCAAAGGCGTTCCCCATCCAACAACTTCATATCGGTCATAGGAAACAGCGCCAGCACGCTTGATAACAATCCATGAATGGAGGGAGAACGCCCCCTTCCAGCGTCCGGTTCTTGCCGCCATCAGATAAATTGCTGCATCAGATACCTGCTCCGCTTTTGGCAAAATCCCTGCACTTGACCAATTTGCCTGATGCCATTGCCGCGGCTTACTGGCATCAGCTTCCCAAACAGCAAGCGAAGCCAATGCAGGTACAATGAAAACCAGAATCACAAACAATAATATGCGTTTTATCAGCTTCACGAGTCTCTCCATGCCCCTTTATAACCTTGATGACGGTTCTCATGTGATCAAAAACAGGCGATTTGCAGTTATTCCTGTGCAGGATTTCAGCCAACTAAATGCTTGCAGCTTCATCTCTTCCATGAGAACTTTCCGGAAATTCATCGGAGATATGCATCATGTCAGTGGAACCACTTCATAGCGAAACCCTCTCAAATCTTCCTTTCTATCAGGAGCGTGTTGATCTCGCCGCTGCTTTTAGATGGGCTGTGCGCCTTAACATGCATGAAGCTGTTGCCAACCATTTCTCCCTGTCCGTGAATGATGACGGCACACAATTTCTGATCAATCCAAATCAGCGACATTTTTCTCTGATCAAGGCATCTGACATTTTGCTGCTTGATGCGAATGATCCTGCCACGATGGACCGGCCTGATGCGCCGGACGAAACCGCTTGGGGGCTGCATGGTGCAATTCACCGCAATTGCCCGCATGCCCGATGTGCCCTGCATGTTCACTCAATCCACGCCACGGTTCTTGCCAGTTTGGCAGACTCCGTCATGAAGCCCATTGACCAGAACACGGCAATTTTCCACAACCGGCATGTGGTGGATGACAGTTACGGCGGCCTTGCATTCGAAGAAGAAGGCGAACGATGCTCACAATTGCTTCAAGATCCAAAAATAAAAGTCATGGTGATGGGGAATCATGGCGTGATGGTCATAGGCGATAATGTGGGGGATGCATTCAACCGTCTCTATTATTTTGAGCGCGCGGCGGAAACCTATATTAAGGCGCTGTGGACGGGGCAGCCTTTGAGAACTCTGTCAGAAGAGATCGCAGAAAAGACTGCAAGAGAAATCGAAGAATATGACAATCAGTCCGAATATCACTTCTCGGATCTTAAAGAAATTCTGGATCGTGAAGAACCGGACTACAAGGAGTAGGCAGCCAAGGTTGAAATCCGGCGACGAAAGAAATTCTGGAAAACTTTCCGAATTTTCCTTTATATTTCATATAATTAACACACCCTCTTTTTTG
>JASJDO010000131.1 GCA_030065115.1 Rhizobiaceae bacterium
TCCATCGGGAAGCAGACATCGCGGTCAGAATGTTTCGCCCGACGCAGCTAGATGTGGTTAGCAAAAAGGTAGCTGATCTTGAGTTGGGCGCATATGCGGCGCAAGGATATATTGAACGTCATGGCGAGCCAAAAAAAATTGAAGATCTGAAGGAGCATGCGTTCATAGGATATGATCGCAACACGCTCATTCTGGATGGGTTTCGCCAAAACGGAATTGAAATCGATCGAGAGTTTTTCGGGTTTCGCAGTGATGACCAGGTCGTTTGCTGGGCAATGGTCGTTTCAGGATTTGGTATAGGCTTCAATCAGGCGATTATTGGAGATCATGATGCACGCTTGAAGCGTATCCTGCCTGAGATAGAAATTCCACCAATTCCGGTTTGGCTTACAGCGCATTCTGCGTTGAAGTCGCATCGGCGCATCAGGCGAGTGTATGATTTGCTGGCAAGAGAGTTCGCGGCGCTATAGGCTGAGTTCTTCCCTATTCAATTCGTAGATGGAAACCTCAAGAAGACCATCTTTGGTCTCGGCCATGGTCTCAATCCGGGAATACTCTGTCCCTTCAAATGCGTCCAATCTCGCCCAATGACGAGGTAGATCAGCGCTTTCGAAAATGAAAACGTCAATTCGCTCACCATTTGGATTGATCAGGCATCCCGGGCATCCATGGTCCGCGCCCCAGCCCTCTTTCAGCAAGTCGCCCCGAATGGTGCCCTGTTTCCATTCGCCCTGCAGCCCATCGAGCTGATCTGCATTCACTTCGCCCGGTGCAAGCGTGCCATAGGTGGCGAGACGATGTTCAGCGGTAAATTCCATCCCTTAATAGCCTGCTTCCCGATCCACCACGTTTTGTAGGGGTTCTCCTGCCTCGTAACGCCTGATTTGGTTCTCTACGTAAGTGCCCAGTGCCACCACGTCTGAATCTGATGCCACATGCGGCGTCAGGATAGCGTTTTCAAAGCCCCAGAGTGGGCTGTTCTTTGCCAGCGGCTCAGTTTCAAACACGTCGAGCGAAACACCACCAAGAGTTCCGTCATTCAGGCAGTCGATTATATCTGTTTCAACCTGACTGCCGCCACGTCCAGCATTGATGAATATCGGTGATGGAAGAACAGGATGTTTGCCGATCTTTTCGAACAGTGTCCGATTGAAGAAGCCGTGCGTGTCGGGCGTATAGGGGAGTAAGCCTACGATTACATGATTGCGTGTCAGAAACTCATCGGTTTCGCTCGCATCATAGCAATCAATCCCTTCGATTGACTTTCTGCTTCGGCTCCATCCGGAAACAATAAACCCGAGGGTTTTGAGTTTTTTAGCAGCATCTTGTCCCAATACACCAAGACCCATAATCCCAACATTCATAGTGCTTGCCTGGGGTTGGGTCAGGCCTTGCCAGGTGTTTACACGCTGCTGGGCGTCATAGCGTCGTTGCTGTCGGAAATGCATCAGGACCTGAAGGCAAACCCATTCGCCCATGCGGGTGGTAAGGGTTGGATCCACAAAACGTACAATAGGCACGTTATCTGGTAAGCCAGGATTGGCAAGTACCTTGTCGACACCGGCACCTGCACTGAAGATCACTTCCAAGTCTGGCATCTTGTCAAACAGGTCATAATCGAACTTCCACACGAGCGCGTATTTGACACCTGCCAGACTTTCTGGTCGCTCACCTTTGGCCCAATCGATCACTGGACGTCCATTCAACCCGTCACGGATATCGCCCAGCTTTTCCGCTTCTGTAAAACTGACTGAAAGAAGGAGCGGGGATTTGCTCATTGCTCTATCTCGCTTGCATGTGTGGCCTTTATATCAAAGGCTGCAGCCATCAGCGCCCTGGTGTAGTCCGTTTGCGGGTTCTCGAATATCTGTTGTGAAGAGCCTTGCTCCACCACTTTGCCCAGCCGCATAACGATCACCTCATTGGCCAGTGCTTTGACGACTTTCAGATCGTGGCTGATGAACATATAGGCAAGCCCGCGTTTTTCCTGGAGATCCCGTAACAGGTCAACAACCTGCGCCTGCACGCTCATATCAAGCGCGGATGTTGGTTCATCCAGCATGACAAATTTTGGTTCCAGAACCATGGCCCGTGCAATTGCAATTCGTTGTCTCTGTCCGCCGGAAAACTCGTGCGGATAACGATGCCGCGTCTCCGGGTCAAGCCCGGTTTCAGCAAGAGCATTTACAACCAGTTCTTCGCGCTGTGAAGCATTGAGATCGGTGCGATGGATTGTTAGTCCCTCGCCAACGATTTCTCCAACCGACATGCGTGGACTGAGCGAGCCGTAGGGATCCTGAAAGACCACCTGCATTCGATCGCGATAGTCGCGCATTTGCTTGAAAGAGTATTCGTTGATTTCCTTGCCGACAAAGGCAATCTTGCCTTCTGAAGAAATCAGTCGCGTGAGCGCCATGCCAAGCGTGGTTTTGCCCGAGCCCGACTCCCCCACCACGCCAAGTGTCTGACCCTCACGCAGTTCCAGACTGATGCCATCCACGGCTTTCACGTGATCAACGGTTTTACGCATCAGGCCCTTTTTGATCGGGAACCAAACTTTCATGTCGTCTGCTTTCAAGACCAACGGAGCAGATGTGTCTGTTTCCGGCGGATTACCCTTCGGCTCGGACGAAAGCAAATGCTGCGTATATTCATGTTGCGGATTGGAGAAAATATCCTCTGTCGGTCCATGCTCAACAATCTTGCCTTTCTGCATCACGCAGCAACGGTCAGAAATCCGCCGCACGATCCCAAGATCATGGGTGATGAAGAGCATGGAAAGCCCGTTTTTCTTTTGTAGCTCCGTGAGCAGCTCCAGAATTTGTGCCTGAACAGTAACATCAAGCGCGGTTGTCGGTTCATCGGCGATCAGCAGTTCCGGCTCATTGGCCAGCGCCATGGCAATCATCACCCGTTGCCGTTGACCGCCCGACATCTGGTGCGGATAGGCATTCAGCCGTTTCTCTGGATCACGAATGCCCACCTGGGTGAGCAACTCAATAACCCGTTCTCGAGCAGCCGTGCCCGAAAGTCCCTTGTGTAGTGACAGGATTTCCGCAATCTGCTTCTCAATTGTATGGAGTGGATTGAGCGAAGTCATCGGCTCCTGAAAGATCATGGTGATATCATTGCCGCGAACCTTGCGAAGTTTGTCTTCGCTGGCGGTCAACATGTCATCGCCCTTGAACAGCAGTTTGCCGGTTGGATGACTCGCTGCCGGGTAAGGCAATAACTTCAAGACCGACAAAGCGGAAATAGACTTACCGGACCCGGATTCTCCGACCAAGGCTACTGTCTCACCCTTCTTTATGTCGAAGGAAATGCGGTCCACAGCCGTTACGGTTCTGCCGCCCTGGGTAAAGGCGATCGAGAGATCTTGTACGTCGAGCAGGGTTTCGGTCATGGCACTACTCAAACGTTTTGCGGGGGTCGAAGGCATCGCGCACTGCTTCGCCAATGAAAATCAGCAGCGACAACATCAGCGAGATCACGAAAAAGCCGGAGAACCCGAGCCATGGAGATTGCAGGTTGTTCTGTCCCTGTTTCAGAAGTTCACCCAAAGACGCCGATCCCGGCGGCAGGCCAAAACCCAAAAAATCCAGCGAGGTTAGTGTGGTGATCGAGCCATTGAGAATGAATGGGAGAAAGGTAAGTGTTGCGACCATGGCGTTCGGCAGCACATGACGCCACATGATTGTTCGGTTGCTGATGCCCAGTGCACGCGCCGCATTGACATATTCGAAGTTTCGCGCCCGAAGGAATTCTGCTCGCACAACGCCAACAAAACCAACCCATGAAAACAGCAGCAGAATTCCGAGTAAAACCCAGAACCCCGGTGCAAGCACGCCCGCAATAATCAGGATAATATAAAGCACCGGTATTGAAGCCCAGGCTTCCACGAAGCGCTGCATGATCAGGTCAATCCGTCCACCGAAATACCCTTGAACCGCTCCAGCGCTGACCCCAATAATTGCGGCTGCGAGCGTAAGCAGGAGTCCAAAGATCACGGAAATTCGAAAACCGTAGATGACACGTGCCAAAACATCTCGAGCTTGATCATCTGTTCCGAGCCAATTCCAGTTGCCTAGGGTGCATGCGGGGTCTTCCTCACCTAGTGGATATTGGGAACAGCGCTTTTCTTGTGAATACATCCAGCTTGGTTTTGATGGGGCAGGTTCTGGAACTTCCAGAACGGTTGTGGTGTAGGAATAACGAATTGGTGGCCATATCGCCCAGCCGTTTTCTGAAAATGCTTTTTCTATTTCGGGTATCCGATAGTCTGTTTGCGGTAGAAACCCTTCGTCTCCCAGAAACACCTCTTCCGGGTAATCATTGAAGACTGGCGTATATATCTCTCCTTTGAAAGAAACCAGAATTGGCCGGTCATTGGCAAGAAACTCCGAAAACAGAGATAGGCCAAACAGGACAAGGAAAACCCACAATGACCAAAACCCCCGTTTATTGGCTTTGAAATTTGCCAAACGCCGCTGATTGAGCGGAGACAGGAAAGGCTGTTTTGCCTCTTGAGTGGGAGCGAGTGTGGTATCGGTCATCACACATCCCTCGCTTCAAAGTCGATCCGTGGGTCAATCATGGTGTAGATAATGTCTGATACCAGCGTCATGATCATTCCGATCAGGGAATAGATATAGAGCGTACCGATCACGACTGGATAGTCACGCCCAACGATTGCTTCAAATCCCAACAAGCCCAAACCGTCGAGGTTGAAAATCACTTCGATCAGAACTGAACCCGTAAAGAATGATGTCACGAAAGCCGCCGGGAAACCTGCGATAATTATGAGCATGGCATTGCGAAACACATGGCCATACAGAACTTTGTTTTCTGTCAGGCCTTTTGCGCGCGCAGTCTGCACATATTGTTTGCGTATTTCATCCAAGAACGAGTTTTTGGTCAAAAGCGTATTTGTCGCAAAGGCGGAAAGAACCATCGCCGTAAGCGGCAGCGCCAAATGCCAGAAATAATCAATAATCTTTGCGGGTAGTGAAAGGTCATCAAAATTATCAGATGTGAGCCCCCGCAAAGGGAACCAGTCAAAGAAAGAACCTCCGGCAAAGAGGATGATCAGCATCACACCAAAAAGGAAACCGGGAATAGCATAAGCCACAATCACAATGCCGCTGGTCCAGATATCAAATGTGCTGCCATCTTTCACCGCCTTACGAATGCCCAAGGGAATGGAAATTCCATAAGATAGAAGCGTGATCCAAAGCCCCAGTGAGATCGATACAGGCATTTTGTCGATGATGAGCTCAATCACGCCCTTGTTTTGGAAATAGCTCTCACCAAGATCAAACTGCGCGTAATCGCCCAACAGTTTGAAGTATCGCTCAAGTACAGGCTTATCGAGGCCAAATTGTTCTTCAATCTTGGCGATGAACTCGGGGTCAAGTCCACGCGATCCGCGATAGGTAGATGAGAAGTCTTTGCCGACATCCAAATCTGTTTCAACGGCTTGATTGCCGTCACCACCACCAGAGACGCGATCACTTGCTGAACCTGATTGACCGGTCAAATCGGCAATGACTCGCTCGACGGGACCACCCGGCACAAATTGGACAATGACGAAGCAAAGCGTGATGATCGCGATGATGGTCGGAATCATCAAAAGCAGTCTTCGAAGGATATAAGCGCCCATAGGCTAGTATGTCCCCTCGGCGTTTGTTTGTTCAGGCCTTGCCGACAGCCTTTGCCTTTTCCTCATCGAACCACCAGGTTGTTTCCGGTGAGAACGCATAATCGGGCTTTGGCTCCTTGAAGCCGAACATATCCCAATACGCGACACGGTGATTCGCCGCATGCCAATTTGGAATCCATAAATGCATCGGACGCAAGACCCTGTCTATGGCGCGCAGAATAGTTGTGAGTTCATTCCGATCTGAAACAGTATTCATCTTCGCAATTAGCGCATCAATAACGGGTGATTTGATCGCTGGGAAATTCCGGGTGCCATTTATGTCGGCTGATTCTGAATGGAGGAAAAACCGAAGCGATTCAGCGGTCGGACTGGCCCCAAATCGTGCGGCCATGCCAACAATATCAAAATCATATTCATCGAGCCTTGCCTGAAATTGGGACGGGTCAACCAGCCGGATTGATGACTCAATCCCAACTTTCTTGAGATTTTCAACATAATTACCCAAAACCCGCTCAAACACCGGAGATCGGATCAAAAACTCTAAAGTAAGTGGCTCACCCGCAGCGTTTACCTGTTTGCCACCTTTTCGTTCCCAGCCAGCGGCTTTCAACAGTCCAATCGCTTTCCTCAGAGCCTTACGGTCACTGCCAGAGCCATTTGTTACGTATGGGATCAGAGGTTCTCCAAACACCGACTCTGGCAATTGATCGCGGAATGGTTCCAGCAAGGCAAGTTCTTTTGGAGATGGAGCGCCGGCAGCTTTAAACCCTGATGTCTCAAAAATTGACGCCGAACGTGTGTAAGCCCCGTAGAACTGGTTTTTGTTGGTCCATTCAAAATCGAAGCACAGGGCAATGGCTTCCCTTGTACGCGGATCAGCAAATTTTTCCCGTCGAGAATTGATTGCCCAGCCCTGCATCGTCGGAACGAGTTCCGATGAAAACTCGCGTTTGACCACGCGGCCATCTTCAACAGCGGGAAAGTTATACTCCGTTGCCCAAACTTTTGAAGTAAACTCCTGACGCCAGAATATGTCGCCCTTTTTAAACGCTTCAAACGGCGCAACGCGATCGCGGAAAAACTCAATCCGTAACGTGTCAAAATGGTTGAAACCTTTGGCGACGGGTAAGCCTTTGCCCCAATAGTCATCAACACGACCATACTCTACGAATTTGCCCGGCTCGAACCGTGAAAGCTTCCAAGGCCCTGACGACAACGGGACTTCCAATGTGGACGCATCGATTGGCCTGTCTTGATGATACGCTTTGGAAAGAATCGGCACCCCAACCGATGACAGGATCGCCCGATCTGATTGGTTGCCATTGAAGACCAATTCAAACACGTATTTTGAGATCGCTTTGGCCTCAACCATATCGCGCAGTGTTTGCCCAAAAGTTGGATGACCCTGTGCTTTTAATATCGTGTAGCTGAAAGTAACGTCAGCGGCAGTCAGTTCAGACCCGTCATGGAAGCGTGCTTCTGGTCTCAACTCAAATGTATAGCGGTTGCGGTCTTCAGAAATTTCGACTGATTTAGCTAAAGCGCAATACAGGGAGTCTGGCTCGTCCAAAGAAGCCGCCATTAAAGCATCGTAACAGAGCTCCATTCGCGGCGGTGCATCCCCTCGCAAAACAAATGAATTGAGCGTGTTGAACGTTTGAATATTTTGGTTGAATGCCCAGTTTCCAGGCATAAAAGCAAATGTGCCACCCTTTGGGGCATCCAGTGCGGCGTCATCAAAATGAGTGAAGTCTGCCGGATATTTCAGATCGCCAAATGCAGAAAGACCATGAAGTTTTTGCCCGGTAGGGTTGCTTGCCAATGAAACATGAGGAACCAGACTAGCAAAAGTAGTTGCCGCAGATGCTTTCAGAAACTGACGGCGTGTAAAGGGCGAAAACCACATTAAGTATCTCTCCTGTTTCCTTAACAGATAGCTTTAATCTGAATCTTGGCAACAAAAAAGCCGGGATCAAACCCGGCTTTCGAATTCAAATTTTGGTCACCCTCACTGAGGCAGTGGCGCTGGTGTTCCTGCTAGAGAACGAAGATAGGCAACCAGTGCTGCTCGATCTTCCACTTTCTTGATCCCGCCAAAGCCCATGCTTGTGCCTTTAACGTAGGTTTTTGGTTTCCAGAGGAAGCCGTTCAATTCCTCATATGACCAGGTTTTGCCTTCAGCATATGTCTTGAGTGCGCCGGAGTAGGAGAAGCCATCGGCTGAAGCGATTGGGCGTTCAACGATTCCCCAAAGGGCCGGACCAACTTTGTTGGCACCACCATCAACATTCGTGTGGCATGAAGAACATTTCTTGAAGATTTTTTCGCCTTCAGCAATGTCCGCACTCGCAAGCATAGCGCTGATCGGCTCAAACGCAGGGCCAGTGTCTTCTTCAGCTTCACCGCCAGTGCTGGCCTCAGCGACTTCCACGGCATAGCCTTGTTGTTCAGGCACTTTGTTGTGGAACAGGCTGTCAGAAATGAAGCTCAGTGACATGACAATGAAGACTGTGCCCAAAATGGCCATGAACACTTTGTTGAACTCAAAAGAATCCATTTTTTTACTCCTGTGTCGGGCAATTCCCCTAACCCGATTTGAACACCATGCTGCACGCACGGCAATCCATAAATTCTTCGCCGGAACCTATTGTGTTTGCGTGCCAGTTACAACGTCTCTATGAAGGGTTTTGGTGAGACGTTTTGACACGAGATTCCGTTTCAGGGAACGCTTAGCCGAGTTTGAAACCATAATCCATAGATAAATGACCCAGACACTCATTCTTATCCCCGCCAGAATGGCCTCAACAAGGCTTCCGGGCAAGCCTTTGGCCCTGATTAATGGCCTTCCCATGATCTGTCATGTGGTGGATCGTGCGCGTGAAGCAGAAATCGGAGAGCCCGTTGTAGCAACAGATAGTCAGGGAATCTTAGAGGTTGTTGAATCCCATGGTGCAAAAGCGGTTATGACCCGCGAAGACCATGAATCGGGATCTGATCGTATTTGGGAAGCAGTGGAGGCCATCGACCCCAATGCAGAAGCGGAAATAATCATCAATGTGCAGGGCGACCTCCCCACAATAGAGGCACAAGTAATCCGTCAATCGGTATTGCCGCTTGAAAACTCTGAGGTCGATATCGCAACGCTGGCGACAGAAATCACAGTCGAGGAAGAACGGACCAATCCCAATGTGGTGAAAGCCATTGGCACACCCATCGGCGAAAATCGTTTACGCGCGCTTTATTTCAGTCGCGCCACGGCCCCTCACGGGAATGGACCTTTGTACCATCACATCGGGCTATACGCCTATCGCCGTTCCGCGTTGGAGAAATTTGTTTCTCTGCCGCCATCAACGCTTGAGCAGCGGGAAAAGCTGGAGCAATTGCGTGCGCTGGAAAACGGCATGCGGATTGATATTCAACTTGTCGATTCCGTGCCGCTGGGTGTAGACACTCCAGAAGATTTGGGGCGGGCACAAAGGGTGCTGTCGGAGATGAATTCGTGAGCATGGGCAAAATATCGTTTCAGGGTGCTAAAGGTGCCAATTCAGAAATCGCCATCCGGGATGTGTATCCGGGATGGGATGCGGTGCCTTGTGATACATTCGAGGACGCCTTCAAGGTTTTAAAAGACGGCGATTCAGACCTTGCAATGATCCCGATTGAAAATACGCTGGCGGGTCGGGTCGCAGACATTCATCACATCTTGCCAAATTCCGGCTCGTTCATCGTG
>JASJDO010000132.1 GCA_030065115.1 Rhizobiaceae bacterium
CAAGGTTCTTGCGATGGCACATGAAACCGGATTGATGGATCGGATTGAGCTGAATCTGGTGGCATCCACAGCGCTGGAACCGGACGGTGAATTGTCGAAGGTCAATCCCCTGACCAAAATTCCGACACTGGAACTTGATGATGGCACCACCATTTTCGATAGCACCGTGATTTGCGAGTATCTGGACACACTACATGATGGTGAAAAGATGATCCCGGATGGTGAGCGTCGTTGGGATACACTTGTTACCCAATCCATCGGCAATGGGATTATGGAAGCAGCAGTCGGAGTTCGCTACGAGCAGGCGCTGCGTCCAGAAGAGCGTCAATGGGATGTCTGGATGAATGCGCAGTTCTCCAAAATTGACAAGGCTCTTGATGTTTTGGAAACGTGGCGTGGCGCCAGAATTCAAGACATTCATGTCGGTTCAATTTCGGTGGCTTGTGCGCTTGCCTACATGGATTTCCGGCATGGTGACCGAAACTGGAGGGAAGGGCGACCTGTCTTGACACAAATGCTGGACACGTTTTCGCAACGCATCAGCATGAGTGAAACCAGACCGGACTAAACAGATTTGAACCTAGATGAAATGTTGTGCCATCCAGCGATGGAAATGGTGGGTGGATTCATCCATTACCGGCGAAAAATGCCCGCCATCAAAGCCGTCCGCCTTTCGTCCATCCTGCATGGCTTCCACAACCCCGACATCTTCTGAAAAAACCTCTTTCCAGAATGCTGCAAGATCCTGACGCATGGCCGCATGATCTTCATCACGCATGTCATTGCTTGCGTAATAAAGTTCAATATGCTCAAGCGTTTGGGATTCTGACACGGGTTCCAGAATGATTGAAAAGGTGTGGTCCTTGTGAACACCCAACATAACATTCGGATAAAAGACGATATATTCAGCTTCTTTGTTCCACCGTTCCGATATGGGAGCAAAAGACGCGAAGTTTCGACCATTTTCATCAGCATACTCAGTGAAAGCGCGAGTGAGTTGGCCTGCAAATGGGCCATCGCCCAGTATATTGGCGTGGTCTTCAAGTTTTGAGACTTCGTTCAATCCGGGATGAATGAAGGGGAGGTGGTAAGATTCGCAATAATTTTCTACCGCCAGTTTCCAATTGGTGTTCACACTCAGCTTGAACGACGATTCCTCACCACCATGAAAAATCGGCTTGTCGAAATCCTGCCAGCGTTCAAGCGCATTTGCGTAATATTCCTCAAACGGAGGGGCTTCGCCTGAAATGTTTACAAAGACCACATCCAGATAGGTGTGACTGCGGACTTCGATCAGGCCAAGTTTGCTCTTGTCGATGGCCTCATGCGTGTGGATGCCAGGCCCGCCCACATGCGGGGTTTGTTTGAGTGCGCCTTCTGTTGAATAGCACCATGCATGATATGGGCATCGCAACAACCCGGTCGTTTTTCCGGCTTCCTGAACCAGCTTCACGCCCCGGTGTCGGCAGGCATTGTGAAACACCCGGACCACACCATCGCGGCCGTGGGAGATGATAAACGGGTCCCCAAGAAATTCGACCGGTTTCACGTCGCCAGGCTCGGGAACATCCTTGGCAAACCCAATGCCGACCCATCCCGGAGAAAATACTTTTCGCTTCTCTTCCATGATCGCGTCTGGCGAAGTGTAGAACCAGTTCGGCATACCGCTAGCCTGCTCTATCGGGAGAGCGGCCTTTTCGATCTCGCTTTTCTTGGGCATTTCCACGGTTCTATCCTCCGGAGTGAAGCAATATCGTCAAACGTGTCAGATCAACAAACGAGTATTAATGCTCCTCAGCGACATGGATGTCGTTTGCCATTTTCCCAGTCAACATTTCGCGTTTCCGGCCAAAACCCTTAACTTTTTCAACTTGAAAGCCAGCCTCCTGTAATCCGCGTTTTACGAATCCCGCTGATGTGTAAGTTGCGAATGTACCACCCGCGACGGTGTGTATTCCGACTTCCCGCATCAGTTTCTCATTCCAGAGTTCCGGATTTTTAGCGGGTGAGAAACCATCAAGATACCATGCGTCGGCTTTGAAATCCAATTTGGGGAGCAGCGTATTCGCGTCGCCAAAATGTACCGTCAGCCGTACGTTCTCTGCGAGACGATCGTCCAAAACCGGGGCTGCCGGATCCCAAATCCCTGTGAGTTTGCTGGCCAGATCCTGCAATTCGGGCCAATTGGCGAGGGCCTTCGCCATTTCTTCCTTCGTAATTGGGAATTGCTCGAACGAAATAAAATGTAGACTGCTCCCATTGGAGACTGATGATCGCCATTTTCTCACGGTTTCCAAGAAATTAAGTCCGGTTCCGAAACCCAGTTCCGCAATCATGCATTCGGACATGTTTGCCCAACGGGATTTCAAGTCGTTGCCATCTATAAAAACGTATTCGGTTTCTGCGCGACCGTCATCGACTGAGTAATAAGGATCATCGAACCGGGTTGAGACCGGTGTTTTGTCGTCGCGCCATTCCAACATTAGAAATTTGCCCTTGTTTTGAATCGCTTAGGGAAGCAAGTTCCGATCATGATTCAAACGGCTTCTATACGCAAATCCTTTGATACCGCAATCATCGGCGGGGGCATTCTGGGCCTCTGGGCGGCGCGTCATGCGATCAAGCGCGGTGAGCAAACGATTTTGATAGAAAAGCGGCACATTGGCGCCGGCGCTTCTGGCGGATTTCTTGGGGCGTTAATGCCGCATATGCCTGATAACTGGAATGCGAAAAAGCAGTTTCAGTTTGATGGGCTTACCTCACTGCCGGATGCGATTGCGGAATTAGAGGCGGACACAGGACATGATTGTGGCTATAGGCGCTGCGGTCGGATTATGCCGTTGACTCATGATAAATTACTGCCCCAGGTTGAGCGGAGATTGGCTGGCGCGAAAACCAATTGGGGTGATGATTTTTCGATGACTCTCGAAGCGCCGGCAGCTTACCAAAACTGGCTAAACTCCGATATTGCTTCCAATGGCATTCAACATGACACTTTGGCAGCCCGGGTAAATCCGCGAGCCTATGTCCGAGCATTGGAGGCGTATATGCGACCACGATGTGAAGTCTTGGAAGGTGGTGAGGTCCGAGGGGTGAACTTTCAACAACATGATGGTGAGGTAATGCTTGCCAATGGTGATAGCATTACTGCGGGCAAAATCATCATTGCAAACGGTTGGGAGGCTTATCCGTTATTGCAGCCTTTTTTTGCCGAGCTCAATGACAATGCACCGATTGGGCGCGGCGTAAAAGGGCAGGCCGTACTGGTGGAATATGAACATGCGGATGATTTGCCAATCGTCTATCACGATGGTTCCTATGTCGTGCCGCACAAGGAAAACCGGGTGGCTATTGGCTCGACCTCCGTCAATGATTGGAGCGGGAAGCCGGATGTTTTTGATCCTGAGGATATGGACTTCTACCGTAGAGCCATAGAGCTGGTTCCCGCACTAGAAAATGCCCCGATTATTGAGCGATGGTCGGGTGTTCGCCCCAGAAACACCCTCAAGGGAAGGGGAACGTCGCCCTGGTTCGGTCCGATACCGGCTTATGAAAACCATGTCGCGTTAATAGGCGGGTTCAAGATCACGCTGGGAGTCGCGCATTTGGCTGAGAGATTTGTATGAATGGTTGGTGAGAGCCCTTTTCTATTAAAAGTCTCGAAGCAAAGCAGATAGGTTTTTCAATGGAAATAGATGTCATTTAGATTTGATTAACCATGAAATTCTACAAAAAAGTCAGAATTAGAATCAAAGCACGTGAGGTGGGCTGTGCGAGAGTTGTGCATTTCCAAATTTGATATTAAAAATCTAACAAACCCCATCCGTTTTAACATCGTTAGTATGTTCTTGACTGCTGCACTTTGTTCTTGTGCTGCCTCACCAGCTGTTAAAAAAATTCATGGTCCAATAAAGTCACTTCATGCGGCAGAAGTTCCTTTTCTAATCGATGTCTGCCATGCTCATTTGTTTAGAGAACGTAATGCAACTACCATGTTGATGAATGGTGGTTATGAAAACAAACCATACCCGGTTGGGCCCGCCGGATACCCTTATAGCAAGTCTGTAGGTGAATTCACTTTGTACGCATACGCGGCAATCGGATTTGAGGATCCGAATGTCTGTAGTATTCAAATACATTCAAATGCAGGTGGTGGACCGGTTAGTTCGCACTTGAAGCAAAAACTCTCATCCATGGGTTATCAACCTATTGGGCAAGAAAAATATGGAACCTTCAATAATCTTACGCGTGCAATACTTTCAAACGGAACTAATACAATTACTTTTACTGGTCGCAAACGAACTCAAAATGCTAGTAGTACAAATACGATAGTCTTAACTAAACGCTAATTGACAGTGTGACTGCTACTAAGTTTTAGTGTCGATTGCACCTTTGTCGTTTACTGAAAAAAGACAAAACTCAAAACAGCGATTTTGTCCCCCAACTGGCCTTTCACAAGATTTCAAACTTTTCCCAAGAATCCGTCGCACTCAGAACAGTTCCAACCACAAAAATCGTCTGATAGTCTATCTCAAACAGGTTAGATTGCGGTGCATCCAATGCACTGTTGCTGCGGAGAGGGTTCATGGCTGAATTTCCAAAAAAGGCTAAGGTCGTCATCATCGGTTTGGGCGGTATTGTTGGTGCGTCGGTTGCCCATCATCTCATTGAGCGTGGCTGGGATGATATTGTCGGCATTGATACTTCGTCTGTTCCTACAGATGTGGGTTCTACGTCTCACGCTTCAGACTTTTGCTATGCAACTGCCCATGATTGGCTGACTTGCTGGACCACAGCATACTCAATCGACTTCTATGAAAAGCGCGGGCGTTACGAGAAAGTTGGCGGGCTTGAGGTTTGCCGCAAGGGCGACACCGACCGCATGCTCGAACTCAAGCGAAAGGTTGCTTCCGGCAAGGCATTTGGCACCCGTGCGACCATGATTTCAGCGGCTGAAGCGAAGGAAAAATTCCCGCTCCTGGAAGAAGATGTGATCTGTGGCGCGCTTTGGGACCCAGATGCCGGTCTGGTCAAGCCTCGTTCTCAGACCGTTGCGGGTGAACTGGTTGATGAAGCGGTTGCCACAGGCAAACTGCAGAGCTTTCCGAATACACCCGCAACCGACCTGGTTGTTGAGAATGGTCGCATCAAAGGTGTAGTCACCCATCGCGGAACCATTGAGGCGGATTACGTCATCAACTGTGCAGGCCTTTGGGGCCGTCAAATCGCTGCGATGGTTGGTGAAGACCTGCCAGTCATGCCGGTAGACCATCCGCTCACTTTCTTCGGACCGTTCAACGAATTCGAAGATACAGGCAAGGACATCGGCTATGCGCTGCTTCGTGATCAGGGCAATTCGGCTTACATGCGGGATACTGGCGATCCGAAGACACCGGAAGGTGGTCAAATAGAGTGGGGTTACTACGAAGAAAAAGAACCTAGGCTGTGCCATCCGCGCGATCTGCAATCGAAGGCAGAAGCGAGGCTTTCACCATCGCAGCGTGACCTTGAAATGGATCAGATCATGGAGCCGCTTGAACGCGCCATGGAACTGACGCCAATTCTGGGTGAGATCGGGTATAACGAGGCTTATTCGTTCAATGGCTTGTTGCAGGTGACCACCGATGGTGGACCGTCCATCGGTGAATCGCAGAATGTTCGCGGGCTTTGGCATGCGGTGGCGATTTGGGTGAAGGATGGGCCAGGCATGGCCAAACTGTTGGTAGACTGGATGACCGATGGTCGTACAGAGATTGACCACAATCCGATTGACTATGCGCGCTTCTATCCATTCCAAACGGAAGAGCAGTTCATTCACGACCGTTGCTACGAATCTGCGTTCAAGATTTACAATCCAGCAGTGCATCCGCGTGAGCCTTATTCAAAGGGTCGCAGCATTCGTCGTTCGCCGTTCTATGAGCGCGAAGTGGAACTGGGTGGTCATTTCATGGAGCTTGGTGGTTGGGAGCGGGCGCATGGTTATGCCTCGAATTACCATCTTCTTGAGAAATACGCAGATCAGGTTCCGGAAAGAAAGCATGAATGGGACAATCGCCACTTCTTCCGCGTGTCCAACGCTGAACATCTCGAGATGAGCAATAATGTTGGCATGGTGAATCTGACCCACTTTGCCATGTATGACATCACCGGTCCTGATCACGTCGCGTTCATGGAATATCTCTGCGCTGCCAAGGTGGGAGGTGACAATCAGGTCGGGAAGGGGATTTACACCCACTTCCTCGATGAAAAAGGCATGGTGAAAGCCGATTTTACCGTGTTCCGCATGGAAGACCGCTTCAGGTTTGTTGATGGTGCTGATGCCGGCAACCGAGATTTTGTGTACATGAAGCGCATGGCGGAAGATCATGGCTTTGATGTTACCATTACCGATGTTTCTGAAGACTTCACAACGATCGGCCTCTGGGGACCAAACGCGCGTGAGACCCTAAAGAAGGTCGTTGCTGATCCTGACGGGCTGGATCCGGAGAATTTCCCGTTCGCAGCAATCAAGACCATCGAGATAGCAGGCGTGAAGGTCGCTGCGTTCCGTATCTCCTATGTGGGTGAGCAGGGTTGGGAGCTGCACATGAAGTATGATGAAGGCCTCGCCGTATGGGATGCAATTCGTGAGCATGATGTCATGCCGTTTGGTGTTGAAACCTATGCCAATACACGCCGTATGGAGAAATCGCTTCGTCTTCAAAACGCGGACCTGTTGACAGAGTACAATCTGTTTGAAGCTGATTTGGCCCGTCCGAAAGTAAAAGATGCAGATTTTGTCGGTAAGGCAGCGCATCTTGAATACAAGGCGCGGGATCATCAGCCAGCGATGCTGTGTACTTTTGTCATGACCGAGAATGTGGACAGTGAAGGCATTGCGCGTTTCCCGGTGGGTACAATGCCGATCATGGACAAGGATACTGGCGAGACGATCATCGATGAACTGGGCCGTCGTTCCTACACCACTTCCATGGCGTTTGGCCCGACAATCGGGAAGAACATCGCGCTCGGATATCTGCCGCATGATCTGGCGGTAAAAGGGAACGTTTTCCACATTGATTATATGGGAGAGAATTACCCCGTAGAGGTGGCAGGTGTTGGTTATGAACCGCTTTATGACCCGGAAAACCTGAAACCGCGCAGTTAGAACTTCGATCTCTTAACCAGTGTAATTTACGCTGACTTCATTTTATTTGCGTACCCATGACAATCAATATTTGTGGGTGCAAACATGCTTGAAGTAAAATACGAAATTCGCTGGAGTATTTATATTGCAGGAAAGAACGTGCAGAAGGTGCGGAACAAGCACCTTCCGGCCGTCAATGAAGCAATAGAATTACCTGATCAGAAATGGGAAGTATTTGTGGAAGAAGATAATCCCAATGAGGTGAGGATGTGTTCTTCTTCTTTTTATGACGGGTTTACGAAAGCGGAGATGACCCTTGATTATCTGCGTTGGCTTCCGCAATTAGCTGCAGGCGAATGGGGAATAAGTGGATTGTCAACGATCCATTCCGACCGTGCGCTATATCTTTGTGGAATGTTTTATACCCGCGAACCGAAGAACGGATATCCTGCAGTGACTAACGTGATGGCCGAACTGATTCAATGTAGAGCCGATTAGTTCCTTTCCGGTTTGGAGCTGGAATAGTTAACGAAATTAACACTTCTCACAGTCGGATTCATTTGCAACACAGCGTGTTTCGAATGCCACATTTGCGCCCGATTTCAGTAGCTTATGCGCAAATGTGATGCAGGTTCCTGATAACAGCAACCTTGTCATGGGGGCTTTGCCGATAAGTCGGATTGCCTGATCTCCAATAATCCACAAGGGGCTAAATTTGTTAAATCTCGTTCTCAAGGGCGCGCGATCGTTTGCGCGTCATGGTTCTGTTTGTGCGCTGATTGCCGGTGCACTGTTTTTTGCACCAATCCAGGTAAATACAGCTGAAGCTGGAACCTATTCCATCGCGAAGCGCTATATGGGCTTGCATGAAAGAAAACACACAGGAAAGCTTTCGAAATATCTTGGTGTAAATCCACGGCGTACGCCATGGTGTGGGGCATTTGTTGGCACTGTTGTAAAGCGTGCTGGTAAAAGCGTCCCTGCTGGTCATCTTCGCGCTGCAAGCTGGAAACGTGTAGGCAAGGCGGTTTCCCTTAAACGGGCCCGTAAAGGTGACATTGTGGTTGTTCGCACCAAATATGGCAGCCATGTCGGATTTTATGCCGGCCAGAAAAACGGACGGGTTCAACTCTTGGGTGGAAACCAGTCCAACAGTGTGAAAATTTCCAACTACAGAATTGGCAGTGTTCAGGCGGTTCGTCGGCATTAACTTCAGCTGAGATTTGAATAGACTTTGGAACAAAGGGCCGGTTGCTTGAGCGCACTGGCCCTTGTGATATTATCGGTCAGGCTTGGGGTTTTCGAATCGGACATAATTTGGCGCGTATACTCATATCACTGATGGTTCTGATTGCAGGTACCTTGTTTGGCCAAGCCCAGTCGGGTTCCGTGCCACCTGCGACTGGGTCTGTAGTCCAAAGTTTGAACCAGGCGAGTTGGTCAGAACTCGAGGAAGGGCTTTCGTTGCTTCGTTCGCGGACGCCGGAAGGTCTGATTGTTACAGCGTACAGAATATCACCAAGGCGCTTCGAGTTTTCGATTGTAACCCAGTTGGAAAATACCGGCTCGAGGGCGCGAGAAATTGGCGAGCAAACGGGAGCGGTTCTTGTCACCAATGCGGGTTTCTTCGCAATCAATGGCAATAACCGGCTTTACTCGATTGGCTATTTGCGGCTGCAAGACCGCGTACTTTCCAAAGGCTGGTCAGATGCAGGGGGAACGATCACCTTTCTGCCTGATGGGCCTGTTTTAAAGCCAACCCACGAGGGCATTCCGCAAAATCAACATGATGTGCTGCAATCGCGCCCGATGATTGTTGAGCCGGGTGCAAACTGGGCAATGGGAAGCAATAGTGGTGCCCGAAAATTGCGTACAGTATTGTGTACGTTGGCTAACGGGGATGTTATTCTCACAACGATCTCCAGAGTAGGCCTGACACTGTTTGAAGCCGGTTGGTTGTTCCGATCAGTTTCCGAAGGTGGTTTTTTTGGATGTGATGCAGCCATAGCGCTGGACGGCGGTGGTTCAACTCAACTTTGGCATTCCGGATATCCGCAATATTCGTTTCTTGGCATATCACCGGTTCACAATTTTCTTGTTGTTCGTCAACGCGAAGCGCCGTGACGTATGTGCGCAAACCTTCCTAGCTGATTTTCGCTATCGTCGCGTCATCACGATGGCGTCGTGATCCCGGTTCACCGGGAAAAATC
>JASJDO010000133.1 GCA_030065115.1 Rhizobiaceae bacterium
CCCGCATCCGCGACTGCTTTGCTCTCAGAACTATTTGCCCGTTTCAGGATCGCGTTGATGCGGGCGACAAGTTCCCTTGGAGAGAAGGGTTTTGTAACATAATCGTCTCCGCCGATCTCCAGGCCCAGGATACGGTCGATTTCTTCGTCTCTTGCAGATAGAAACAGGACTGGAACCTCACTCGTCTTTCTGATTTCCCGACACACTTGAAGTCCATCCAGTTCGGGCATGCCAACGTCAAGGACGATGATGTCGAAAATTGCGGGATCAAACACCTGCAGAGCTTGTCCGCCATCGCGCGCCACAGAGAACGAAAGATCTGCTTTCTCCAGCGCATAGGTGATAACATCGACAATATGAGCGTCATCATCAACTACCAACACGTTCGGCATCATCCATTCCTCCTTTTTCTGCTTATAGCTTGATCGTTGTTGATTTCGCAATTTTTGCAGACCCAGCGAAATCGAATACGCATTCGACTGCATCGGAATTCCGCAAATGAAGTTCCGTCTCTTTTGTGTTTTGTTTGGACACACATATCCACCAGCCGTCTCTTGTTATTCGAGAAGGCAGGTCAGGCAATGTGTTGATGTTTCTTCTTAAGCGTATTGTCATAGCAAGAAGAAACATCAGAAATATTCATAATTTGTGATGCGCGTGTGCAGGCTCTCAACAAATCTGTGCAGATTTTGTGCAGTGATCAGTATTCGATTTATTTGCCGGAAAACATCTTGTGCATGTCTTCCAATCGCGTGCTGCCAACTTTCTCAATGATTTTTTCCCGCATACGCTGCATCCCCGCGATCCATGAATCGTGATCGCCAGCTCTTGCTTGAAAGTACCCTTTTACATCGGGATGTGTGTGGATCATAAAACGGTCAGCTTCGATACCTTGCACGATTGTATCTGCAACATTTTCAGCGGATAGGACACCAATTTCTTCGTTTGACGCACCGACTTCGTCATAGCCCGTAAGAGGCGTTGCAACATATTGTGGGCATACAACAGAAACCGTTATCCCATCAGACTTGTGTGTAATCGCCAGTGATTCCGCGAGGCTGACTGCTGCATGTTTTGTGGCGGAATACGCCGCATCACCCACTTGGCAAAGAAGGCCTGCCGCTGATGCGATATTGACCAAATATCCTTCTTTTCGGGCAATCATGGAAGGTAGAACTGCACGCGATGCATAAACATGCGCCATGACATGAACATCCCAGCAGGTTTGCCATTGCTCGTTGGTTGCGGATGCCGCGTGAGAAGGTTCACCAAAGGCAAGACCCGCGTTGGAACAAAAAAGGTCAATTTGACCATACTGTTGTTCGGCAAACGAGACCAGATCACATATTTCTGTTTCGTTACGTACATTGCACTTAAAGGACGTTCCGCCAATCTCTTTGGCCAGAGCTGCAGCGGCTGCTTCATTGATGTCTGAAACAACGACATTTGCTCCCTTGTTTGCCAATGCCTTGCACAACGCCGCTCCAATTCCTGAAGCACCACCTGTCACGACGCTTGTCTTGTTCTCTGGATTCATAAAATTCCCTTCCGGTTCAATCCAAACTTTATCGCCTAATTTAAAGGTCATGTCATCCATTGCCATTGCAAATTTGCGGATCACGTGGCGATTGTCAGCTTGGCACGATTTTTGAATCTAAGAGATGCAGAAACCGGTTTTTTGCCAACCGGATGGCTTATTACTGATGGAAACAAGATTGCTGACCGCTACAGCAAATGTCGTGATAATCGACCCAAATCCGCTTTCTGCTGAAGGCCTGCGCAAGCATCTGGAAATGGACAGATGCATCAAGATTGTTGCAGAGGCGCGGAACCTTGCAATCAAGCTTGAAGACCTCACAGAGTTTGGTGCCGGCGGTGAGTTGATAATGTTTGTGAATGCAAGCTTGCTTCATTCGAATCTCGCACTGTCCAATCCACGCGGAACACTTGAAGGTTTGGCTAGAAAGATCGTGGTTTATGAAATTGAACCGGAACACACAGCTATAGTTCAAGCGGCGCAGATTGGAGCGGATGGCTACATTTCCAAAAACGCTGTGGTTGAAGAATATCTGGCAGCTGTTCAAGCGGCTAAGGTTGGCGCTACGTTTTTCTCAAAGCCCTTGTCCGAACATTTACTTGATCAACTGCCGCCTCAGAAATGTAAGATTGACAATTACAATCTTACAAATCGGGAACTGGAAATTTTGACCCTTTTGGCACATGGGCTGTGCAACAAGGCAATTGCCAATCGGTTTGATCTTTCCGTAAGAACTGTTGAAGCGCATCGTTTGAACATCAGACGAAAAACGGCCTCCAATACGGTGGCTGATTTGGTTCGCATTGCCCGATCGCTTGATCTTCCAGACATGGGCGAAGCTGCGCCTAGCATTGTTTCCGAAAGACAAAATCTGGAACTGGTTCGTTCTTAGTTGGATACCCAAACGTCCAAAACGTAGCGGTCATCCGCGATCATTTGTTCCAACCACGCATTTCCAGCCTCAGCGCCCACGTCTTTTTCCTCGGAGTAAATCGTTGACAATGCCCGGCGAACATCGGGCTCCATGCGACTGCCATCACCGCATACATAGATATGAGCACCATTTTCGATCATCTGCCAAATTTGGCTTCGATCTTCACGGATTAAATCCTGGACATAGGTTTTCTTCTTGTCTTGTCTTGAAAACGCGACATGCAGATCAGTAACACCATCAGCCTTATATCCCTCCAGTTCTTCACGATAGAGGAAATCCTGATCGGGATGACGACAACCAAAATAAAGAACCGCTGGTCCCAGCTTTTTCCCGGACTCGATTAGTTTGGCACGTTCCTGCAGGAAGCCCCTGAAAGGGGCGATTCCGGTACCAGGGCCAATCATGATCACTGGTGTGTCCGGGTCTTCTGGGAGCCGGAATTCTGCCTTTGTCGGACGCACGCTGGCAAATACCGTGCTGCCGCTGTCACAGCCCGAAAGGAAGTTGGAGCATACGCCCTTAAATTGCCCGTGTCCGGATATGGCAGGCTCATCAACGACCCCGACAGTGATGCTGCATTTTCTTTTATTCTCAAGGGGAGAGGATGATATTGAGTAATACCGTTGCGCCATCATCGGCATAAGTTCGATGAATACGCCAAACGGCAATTCACAAGCCGGGAATTGTTCTAGCAGTTCGACCACCGATGCCCTTTTGAGGAATACTTTTGTCCGGTAATCATCGCTGGCAAGCTTGTCTAGCGCAGGTTTGGACTTTGGACATTCCGTATAACGCGCAAGGGTCTCTACATCTTTACGGCTGGCAGGAGCCTGCAATTCAAGCAGCTCGGTCAACAAATAGCGAACCGATATGGGGGTGCCGGTTGGCAGGTGGATATTATCAGAATTTTCAGATGACAATTGTATCCGTGCCTTGCTTCCCAATCCAAAGCGCTGTTCTACCCGTTTAACAAGATCGCGGTCATTCCTGGGTACAATGCAAAGGTGGTCGCCGGTGCGATATTCCATGCCTGCAGGCAACTCTATCTCGATATGGCGTGTAGATCGCTTTGATAGCTCAGTGTTCTGAAGTTCTGCGTTCTTGCTGACTTTGACATGCTGTGAACCTGTCTGGACGACCAGTGGATTTTCTTCTTTGTCAGACAGAAACTCGACTTCGAAAAGCGGCTTTGTTGATCTGATATCGGTCAGGTCCACATCAAGGTTCAGATGGTGAGCAACGTCCTGCCAAAGGGTTTCTGACCACTTGTGGAATTCATCTTCAATATCATCACGAGCATCGCCTTCGGCACGATCACGTATTGACGAAGCGCCCAGCCGCTTCATGTGTTCATCTATCAGCCGCGGAGTTGCTTGAAACGTTGATGCCCAATCGCTGTGTCCACAACCATAAACCGCAAAGTTAACGCCTGCCAGGCTCTCTCCATCCGGTTGCTCCAGCCACGAGACAAACTCCGCTGCGTTGTCCGGCGGCGCGCCGTTGTATGATGCGCATGTGATGATCACAGCGCCTTCCGTAGGCAACTTGCCAGCATATTCATCCAGAGTCGCCAAAGTGGTTTCAAATCCTGAATTTTCTGCATCGCGCGCAAGTTCGCGAGCGAAATCTTCAGTTGTTCCAAGATTGGAACCATACAGAATTAGTGCTGGCGTTCCATGGCTTGGTCGCTTTGCAGCATCACTCAAATTACCTTGTTTTTCTTCGGTCACCGCACCACCAGCGACAAGCTTGCTGCGTTTGATTTCCGGGCGCAGCTTGACCTTCATCATAAAGCCATCCGGCTTGATCGACATGGATTCCTTGATCTTGAGCTTGTAATTCGTGTGATCAATCAGTTCGAAACGCTGCAGGATCATACCCATCACAAGAACGGCTTCCTGCATGGCAAATTGACGGCCAATACACGCGCGTTGGCCGTTTCCGAACGGTTTGTAAGCGTTGATGGGCCGCGAAGCGATTGCATCTCGGGAAAAGTGTTCCGGATCAAAATTCTCGGCATTGTCTCCCCAAACCGATTTGTCACGATGCAGCATCAGGGAGAGAATGGTCGTAAATGTTTTTTCTTTCAGCTTGTATTTGCCGCCAATGACCTCGTCTTTGTATGGATAAACACTAAGTGCAGGTGCCGTGGGCCAAAGCCGCAGTGACTCGCTCAGTATCTGTGAAATATAAGTGAGCTGGTTGACCTCTTTGATTGTGGGTTCAACGGAAATGTCTCTGCCCAACACACGGTCAACCTCTTCATAGGCTTTTTCGAGCACCTCTGGATGATTGAGAAGGAAGTATAGCGTGAATGACATCAGGCCTGACGTGGTTTCATGGCCTGCAATCAGGAAGGTGTTGATCTGATATCTGATGTTTTCGTCGGAAAGACTTTCGCCGGTCACTTTGTCAACGCCGGACAACATATAGTTTAGAAGATCATTCTCTGCCTTGTCACCACCACCCTTGCGTCTCTCGCGAATGATGTCGTCAACGAGGTTGTTCATGTATTCAACATCGTTCTTCATTCGATCAAGACGGTTCTTGAGAAACTGGCTTTCAAAAGGCAGTCCTCGCTGCATCATGCAAGTCTCAAGCGTATGAGTGAGAGCATCGATGAAGGGATGATAATCCTGCCGGTAGAAGGAATTGAAACGATAATTAAAACCGCAAATGCCGATTGTATCGAGCGCAACTGCGGTCATATCGTGAACGACGTCAATTTCGTCATCGTCGTTCATACGTTCCCACTTCAAGACCAGCTGATTAGCCACATCAAGCATCATGGGCATGTAGTTGTTCATCGCTTGGCGGCTGAACGTGGGCAGTAGAATATTGTGCGCCTTGGACCAGTTGGGTTCTTGCGTATCGCCAGTGAAAAGACCGTCTCCTCCAATTGCCCTTACACGTCTCAGGGCGCCACGTACCGCTTTGTCAAACCGGCTTTCATCGCAGAGTTCATCCACCAGGTCCGCCCCTGAGACGATCACCATAGGTTTGCCCATCATGTCCATTCGGAAGATTGGACCAAGTTCCCGGGTCAAATCCATAAGGCTTTGCAGAGGATTGTCTTTATCTACCGAGAGCATATTCCCGACGAAGGGTTTCTTCTCCGGCATTGGAATTCGTTCGAGAGACGATTTCTGGTCCATGGTCACATTCCGCTTCTGTATTCTATCTAGATGATAGTGCACCGGAAATAAGCATGAAAGTCAAACGCCGAAACGATTTTTTGCTTATGATGCGCGACCTTATTTTTTATCAAGAGCAGCAATCTTATTTTGCATTTCCGCCATTTGCTGCTTCAGTGCTTCCAGCTCGTCCTGAAGCCCGTCTTCCTGTGGTTTTCCAGTTGTTGAATTGTCTTTGGCAGGGTGTTCCTGCGTCTTTTTTGAATCCGAATTCTTCGGAAGCCACGCTGACAGCACTGAATCAACGATATCCGATTGCACGCTTCTAAGTGTCTCGAAACTGTTGATTGCCTTTGACGGATCAAGCGGATTGGCGATTTGATCAAGCAATGAGCCCGAGATTTTTTGCCGATGCTCTTTCAATCTCTCAAAGGATTCAGCAAGGAAACTGGGAACAAGATTTCGGGTTTCAGATGAATAATGACGGACGATGTCTGTAAGAACGTTGGTGGGCAAGACGCTACCACTCTCTGCTTCCTGATCAGCAATGATCTGCAACAGAATTTGCCCGGTAATGTCCTGGCCCGTTTTCTTGTCTGTGACCTTGATATCATGACCAGCGCGAATGTATTTTGCAAGCTCGTCAACAGTCACGTATTCGCCCGCGCCAGTATTGTACAAGCGCCGGCTTGAATAGCGACTGATGTTCAACGTCTTGCGTTCTTGGTCATTATTCATTTTTTGCGAATGAACCCTTCCGGTTTATGTCAATCAAACACTTAGGAATTTAGGAATTCTTCTATTTTTGCCGCGCTCTCTTGCGGGCGAGTTACCAAAAACAAATGTCCGTTGTCGACTAGTTCCAGCTTTGCATCCGGGATCATTGTTGCCAGGAAATTGGCATTCGCCACGGGGATTAATGGGTCATCCGTTCCCGACATAACCAAGGTTGGTTGCTTGATTGACCAGAGCCAATGAGCACTCGTCCATCCCACCATGGCCATCAATTGGAGAACATAACCTGCATTTGATGCGGGTTTCATTCCATCTGCGTGAACATTTATCAGCGTTGAATCATCGCGGAAATCTCCGCCATAAATCTCTGCTGCAATCGAGCGCATGTATCCCTTGTCAGTGTATCGCTTGATGTTGGTCATTTTCGAAAGAACACTCGGGTTGCCTGGTATCATGACCCAGCCAGCCGATGTGGCAACCAGAACAAGCTTTCGGCACATGTGCGGATACTGATGCGCAAATTGTTGAGCGAGACCACCACCCCATGACACACCCGATACATCCACCTCGGTGTGGCCCAGTATGTTGCAAAGATTTTTTGCCATTCGCGCCAGCGTTGAAGGACGATAGGGCAAAGCCGGCATAGGAGAACCGCCCACACCAGGAATATCGAACAATATTGCTCCCCGATCTTTCAGTTCATTCAAAAATGGAAAACCAAGCTCCAGATTGGCGCCAATGCCATTGAACATAAGCAGGGGCGGAACGTCTTCCGGCCCAGACTTGACAGCAACTTTGAGCATTTGCCCCGATACATCGATCATTTGTACGTCGATGTCGCCAGTCGGGCAGGCGTCAACGATCGCTTCTGCGGTGTTATTCAATTCTTCCCCTCCAAGTCCAGGGTCTTACTTTATACGCGAAAAGCGAATAGTCACGTGCCAGAGGAATTAGTCCTCAAAAATATATGTTCCAGGTGCCGGTCCGAGAACCGGATTGGCTTTGCTTCCAGCTTCTTTCGGCGCATCAACTTCTGAATCGGACTTTTTCTTGAGGAAATCAGCCCAATCAAGCCACCATGTTCCTTCGTTCTTTTGTGCAGTTTCAGCCCACGTGTCTCCATCTTCAGCCTTGGCCGGTGCTTTCATGAACCAGGATTTCGGGTTCCCGGGAGGGTTGAGCAGGCTTTGCAAGTGACCCGAATTGGACAGAATGAATGTGGTTTTTGGTCCAAACAATCGCGCTGTCTGGTAGACTGCATGCCAAGGAGTGATGTGATCGGTTGTTCCGGCAATAACATAGGTTTCGTGTTTGACCTTGCTCATGTCGATTGGATGACCACCGATTGAAAGGACGCCCGGATTCATGAACGGATTGGTGAAGATCATGTCCAGGAAGTCGGAGTGCAACCCGGCAGGAAGGCGCGTTGTGTCTGCATTCCAGTACAACACGTCAAACGCGGGCGGCGCGTTTCCAAGAAGATAGTTATTAATCCAATAATTCCAGATTAGATCATTTGGTCGCATCCACGCAAACATCTTGGCCATCTCCTGGCCATCAAGAACACCTCTCGTCGCTGACATCTGCTTTGCAGCCATAACAGTTTCCGGTGTGACCAGTGCAGCCATGTCATTGTCGGTTTTTTGCATGGTGTCCAACACGCAGACGGCAAGGATGACCGCGTTGATTTTCTTGCTTTGCTTCTGGTCTGCAAGCCAACCCAGATAGGCCGACAATGTGATTCCGCCCGAGCATGAGCCCATGATATTCACAGAGTCAGAGCCGGTAATTTCGAGAGTCGCTTCGCATGCTTCATCCAATGCTTCGATGTAAGTCTGGAAATCCCAGTCTTTGTGCTCTGCAGTAGGATTGCGCCAGCTTATGCAATAGGGCTGAATGCCATTGGCCAGCAAAAACTCGATCATGCTTTTGCCAGGCGACAGATCGACCGAGTAATACTTGTTGATCTGCGGCGGAACGATAAGCAGTGGCCGTCTGTACACTTTGTCTGTGTTAGCGGTGTAATGGATGAGTTCAATAACCTCGTTGCGGAAGACCACATTGCCGGGCGTCACAGCAATGTTTTCGCCAACGGTAAATTTTGATTCATCCACGGAAGCTGGAAGTCCGCCGTTTTTGACCATGTCTGTAACAAGGTTCTTAACGCCATTAACGGCACTCTTTCCGCCGGTTTCGTAAAGCGTTTTCATTGCTGCAGGATTTGCGAAGAAATTGTTTGAAGGCGCCATTGCATCAACGAAAAGAGAAGTAATCAGACGCGCCCGTGCTGCATCCCTGTCAGGCAAGTCGAGTTTCTCGACTGTATTCATAACCGTATCACTCCATGCGATATACGATTGCATCATAGCCTTGCTGATATTGTTGTTTTTCCATGCGGTATCAGCGAACCGTCGATCTTTCGGGGAGGGTGCGATTTCTGAGCTGTTAGTCACGATTTTGCTGAACTCGGAAGCAAAGCTCATCCATTCCTGCGCAAGCAGTGCCGGCTGAGCCATCATCGCGCGCATTACATTCGTGCCTGCAGCCGCAAAATCCTGACTTCTCACACCAACCAAAGGGTTCAATGCCAGCGTGTTCTCAGCTGCATTTTTCGCAATATCCTCTGCGTTTTTACTGCTTTTGCCCTTATTACTCATTTTAGCTCCCTGTGCATCGCGCCAAATTCCACAAACCCGCAAACTTAGAAATTTTTCGAATTATATGGACTCCTGTTGTATTTCCTTGTCATTCTATCAAAAGGAAATCCTGTATTCGATAATTTCACCCATTCGAATGCAGATTGCAAATATGGGTCGTTAACTTGGCAATGTAGCATAAATTGACGTTTACGTCAAAGTAATACATAGTCAATTTGAACAAAGCCAGGGGTATAAACAGGATGAAACAGCTCAGCGGAATCGATGCTTCCTTTCTCTACATGGAAACCCCTGAAACGCCGATGCACGTGGCTGG
>JASJDO010000014.1 GCA_030065115.1 Rhizobiaceae bacterium
CTTGTGACTTTCACAACAGGCCATTCACCAGTGATGTTTTCCCACACAAACATGCTCACAGGCCCACTGTTGAAAACCTCGTCCCAAATATCGTTGCCAATTTCCATTGATGCCCCACTCAAGAATTTCTAATCACTAACCCAAAGCCAACATTTCTAAGATATTCTGAATAGACTAAAGGATTGGTTAACTAAAACCGGATCCTCGCCAATCTTGATCGTTGTCCATGTGCCAGCGGGTTAAAGTGTTTTGCCACGTAGTACCTCGCAATAAATGGGTGTTGGGGGAGTAATGCCTTGCCATTGTCACAAACCCGCGCCATGTGTTTGGTAATTGATTCTTTGCGGAGGCTACTCATGAAAAACCTTTTCACCACATTCCTGAGCGGAATTTTTCTCCTTGCCGCGACACTATTTGTACAGGCTCAGGATGGCTGGATTATCAAGGATAGTGCAAATTCAGTAAAAGTGACTGCTGATAAGCTTGTCGCGATCATCGAAGCAGCCCCGCCCAAACTTTTCGCACGGGTTGAACATCATCGTGGGGCGGAGAAAGCCGGTTTGGAATTGGGGGAAGCGACCATGATCATGTTTGGCGCGCCGCCAATCGGCACCCCAATCATGCAGCAGAACATCAAGGCTGGACTTGATCTGCCGGTCCGAGTGCTAATCTGGGATGATGCAGGACAAACCAAGATCGGATATCTTGATCCGCAGGCACTCAAGGCGCGTTATGGCATTGAGGGTGCTGATGAAGCTTTCAAGAAAATGGCCGGGGCAGTTGGCAAATTCACAGATGGTGCTGCAGCGGCTGAATAATCCCGCAACAAATGCCTGCACTGCTTTATCATCGCCCGTTCAACTGTTCATTGGCCGTCCTGATTGGGGCGGCTGAAGCTGGCGTGGAAATCAATACGGATTTGGTAGTGGACACCAAATCCAAGGCATTGGAGTCGGGCGGATCGTTGATGGCGATCAATCCGCTTGGACAGGTTTCTACCATGCAACTTGAAAATGGTGAGTTGCTAACGGAAACGTCGGCATGTCTGATCTGGGTTCAAAGTCAGTCGACTACGTCCTTTCATGTGTCCCATGACGATCCACGATATTTTCAAATGCTTCGATGGCTTGGATTTGTTGCCACAGAACTTCACAAGCAGGCCCTTCGGATCATTTACTATTCAGAGGCAACCGATAAGGTAAAGGACAATTTTCGCTCACTGGTTCCTGCAAGGCTGGCATTGCTGGATAACCATCTTGAAAGCCGCGACTATATGCTGGGTCAGGATTTCACGGCAGCTGATGCCTATCTAACCTGGTTTTTGCTGCACGCTGAGCGGGCTAAGGTTTGGTATCCTGGTTATGCCAATCTGGAAGCCTACCGGGACCGTGTCATGGCGCGTCCTGTTGTTGCCAGGGTGATCGACGCTGACCGTGCCGCCATGGCCCAGTGAACAATTGCTTCCATCAATTGAATGACCTAACGTCCCGGCGTTACATGAGAATTGATCACGGTTGGTCGGATGTCCTGGGAAAAAGAGCTTGAAGAACTGCGTCGTCGCGAGGCGATTGCGGAGGAAATGGGTGGCGCTGAGAAAGTTGCCCGACAAAAATCCCGTGGCAAACTGACTGCCCGTGAGCGCCTAAGCGCGTTGCTTGACGAGGGTTCGTTTCGTGAAATCGGAAAGATTGCCGGTAAGGGTAAATATGACAATCAGGGCGATCTGGAGCATGTGAGTCCATCCAATTTTGTCTTTGGGCGCGGGCGCATCAATGCCCAGCCTGTTGTTTCGACAGCGGATGATTTCACGGTTCGTGGTGGTGCGGCTGATGCTGCCATTTATCGCAAATTTGTGCAGGCCGAACAGATGGCTTCCAGCCTGAAGATGCCGTTGATCCGCATGGTTGATGGAACCGGCGGTGGTGGCTCGGTCAAGATGCTGGAAGACATGGGGTTTACCTATGTGCCCTTCGTTCCCGGCTGGGATCATGTGGTCGAGAACCTTGAAACTGTGCCTGTGGTATCCCTCGCGCTTGGACCTGCAGCGGGGCTTGGTGCTGCGCGCGTTGTTGCAAGCCATTATTCGATCATGGTGCGGGGTATCTCGCAGCTATTTACCGCAGGACCAAAGGTTGCCGCTGCCATTGGCGAAGATCTGTTGGATAATGAAGCTCTGGGTGGTGCAGATATTCACACTCGAAACGGAGTGGTTGATGACGAAGCTGCCAGCGAGGAAGAAGCATTTGCGATGGCGCGCCGGTTTCTCTCCTATTTGCCTTCTCACGTAGGGGGTGAAATGGAGCAAAGGCCGGTTCATGATCCTGTGGAGCGGCGGGAAGAGTTTCTACTATCTGCGGTGCCGAGGGAGAAAACTCAGGCCTATAACATGCGCCGAATTGTCGAAGGTATTGCGGATCAAGGTTCTGTTTTTGAGATGGGAAGACGTTGGGGACGCTCAGTCATTACGGCATTTGTTCGCTTTGACGGGTGGCCAGTTGCGTTGATGGCATCCGATCCAACTTTCCTGGGTGGTTCCTGGACGGCAGATGCTTCAGAAAAGGCAAAGCGTTTCGTGGAGCTGGCAGAGCGGTTCAAACTGCCGGTGGTTCATCTGGTGGATAATCCCGGTTTCATGATTGGGTTGGAAGCTGAAAAGGCTGCCACCATCCGCCGTGGTGTCGAAGCAATGAACGGTATCTACAAGGCAACGGTCCCTTGGGCCAGCGTCATCATCCGTAAAGCCTATGGGGTCGCTGGTGCGGCGATGTCGGATCATTCGAAGTTTCAATACCGTTTTGCCTGGCCTTCGGGAGATTGGGGCTCTCTCCCCATTGATGGTGGTGTGGAAGTTGCCTACAAGGCAGAGCTTGAAACTGCAGAAGATCCTAAAAAGGCACTCGACCAGATCAAATCGCGTCTTTCTAAGGTGACATCCCCGTTCAGAACTGCAGAGCAATTTCTGATCGAGGATATTATTGATCCAAGGGATACGCGCATCCTACTCTGTGAGTTTGCAACACTCGCATACCGGTAGTATTGGCGTCATTACGTTCAAGTCGATGAGCTGAATCCGTTGCTGGATTGATGGAGCTATGCATTCAGAATGCAACCACTGACGATATTTTAACAAGATTGGCCAGTGTGTGAATATTTCCAGAACACTAAATCAAACAACAAAATCTGTTATTTTCAATTTATCTAGTATTATTGAAACTATTTTATAATTTTCAAAAATTGTGGGTGTTTATTATGCATATTGCAGCTATTATTCTGGGAGCCTTAGGGTCCGTTTTTTACTATATCTATGTTATCCGCCAAACGGGTGAGGCAGCTTCAAAAGCAGTGGATGCAGCGCAGAGTTTTCGCGGGAAAATGCGACGTAACGCGTTTCGGAAAAAGGCGGAGGGTTCGGTCTTAACGGCTGTAGATGACCCGGCTACTGCTGCAGCGGTGATGTTGTGTTGCGTAGCACTCTCGAAAGGGTTCATAACCGACAATACGCGAACCGCGTTGGTCAATCAGGTGCGCCGGGAAATGCAGATGCCGGATGCGCCGGAGATCGTTGATTTTGCGATTTGGATCGCAAAACAGGTTGCAGATCCGGCCGATGTAATCCGTACTTACAAAGGGTTGTGGACCGCGAATCTTGCTTCTGAACATTTGGCTCGCTTTATCGAAATGGCGCGGGAAATTGCTGACCTCAATGGCTCTGCTACCGCGGAGCAGAATGCGATTATCGGTAAACTTCAAAATCAACTCCTGAAATGAGCGACAGAAGCTAATCACAAGCTATCAGCGTGTTATGATCTCCGGTCCCATGAGCTGGGTTGGGAGCCAGGTTGAAATAACGGGAACATAGGTCACCAGGATCAGGAACACAAACATGATTGACACCCAGGGGAGCGCTGCTTTCACAACATCGGTGACCGACATTCGCGCAACCCCGGCGGTGACAAACAAGTTGAGCCCCACCGGTGGCGTGATCATGCCGATTTCCATGTTGACCACCATGATGATGCCGAGGTGAATGGGGTCGATCCCTAGTTCAATGGCAATCGGGAACACCAGGGGTGCGACAATGATCAGCAATCCTGACGGCTCCATGAACTGGCCGCCGATCAACAGGATGATGTTGACCACGATCAGGAACATGATCGGCCCGAAACCAGCTGCCAGCATGGCTTCCGTGATTACCTGGGGAATCCGCTCTTCGGTCAGCACGTGCTTCAGGATCAAAGCGTTCGCGATGATGAACAGGAGCATTATGGTAAGCTTGCCTGCTTCAAAGAGTGTCTTGCGTGTATCTTCGTGGAACCATGCGCTGATGATTGCCGAGGGTTTTTGGATGATGCTCAAATTGGCTTGACCTTCGACGGTCTTGAGCGGGCCCATGTCGCGGTACACGAAGTTTGCAATGAAAAATGCGTACATCGCAGCGACCGCAGCTGCTTCGGTTGGGGTGAATACACCGCCGTAAATTCCGCCGAGAATGATGATGATGAGGAATAGCCCCCAAAATGCTTCCTTGCCTGCTGACAGAATTTCACGAATGCCAGCGAAAGGTTGAGACGGCAGGCCCTTTATCTTTGCATAGACATAAATGCCCAACATCAACATGAATCCTGCCAGCAGGCCTGGAAAGACGCCAGCAAGGAACATGCGGCCAACGGAAACATCTGTTGCTGCCGCATAGACCACCATCACGATGGAAGGTGGAATGAGAATGCCCAATGTGCCTGCATTACAGATGACGCCCGCTGCAAATTCTTTGGTGTATCCAACTTGGCGCATTCCGGCGATGACGATGGAACCAATCGCCACAACCGTTGCAGGGGAAGAACCGGATAGGGCTGCAAACATCATGCAGGCGAAAACCGATGCGATTGCGAGGCCGCCGGAGAAATGTCCTACACAGGCAATGGCGAAGCGGATGATCCGTCGCGCCACGCCGCCGGTTGACATGAAGCTGGACGCAAGGATGAAAAAAGGGATCGCCAGAAGCGTGTAATGCCCGTCAAAGGCTGAGAATAAAGTCTGCGCAATTGAAGCCAGCGATCCATCAGAATAGATCAGCAGAAAGATCATGCTTGAAAGGCCAAGGGAAATAGCAATAGGCACACCGATCAGCATTAATCCGATGACAAGACCAAAGAGGAGAATGATTTCCATTATTTTGCCTCCCCGTCCCCGGCAATTGCTTCTTCCAGCATTTCCTCGGCCTCATGACCTGCAATCAGGAGATCCTGTTCGCCTTTGAAAATTCGTAAGCTGGCCTGAAGCACCCGAAACAACAAAAGGCCCATGCCCAGGGGAAGCGCAAAATAGGGGATGAAACGCGGCAATTTTTCATAACGTTCGCCATAATTGAACGTTTCGCTGAGCCAGGCATTGATCAGGGGAACCGGCACATCATCAGTTTCGTAGAAAGACTGATCCCTCCATCGATATTCGATTTCAGCAAGGCCAAGTGGCGACGCAATCAGATCGTTGTAAAGGACCGGCAGAGGTCTAACGCCAGCGAATGGTCCCCAATAATTCCACGCACCGATAAACAGGAGCACGGCAAATGAAAGGCAAGCAATGCAAGCGAGTAATGTGAAAATACGCTTCAATCCTGCAGGAACAGAATTTACCAGTACATCGACACCAATATGGAAGGACTTCTTCACACCGTAAGAACATCCGATCAAGACCAGCCATGCGAACAGGAAGACCGTGACTTCCAAACCCCAGAGGATGTTTGAATTGAATATGTATCGTGCAACCACATTGGCGAATGTGATTACCGTCATCAGCCCAAGTGTTACTGCAATGAAGGTTTCTTCGATCGTATCAGTGAATAATGTGGGTTTTGAAGTCATGGAAATAACCAGCGTGTTTGGCGCATGCGGAAATCCGTGCGCTGACAAGATTTCCCCGGCTCGTGGCCGGGGAAAGTAGAGTGTGTTGTTTAGTTTAGGGCTTGAGCAGCGTCGATAAGCTCTTTACCGACATCGCCTTCAAACTTTGCCCAAACAGGCTTCAGCGCGTCCACCCACGCCTGACGTTGCTCAGGTGTGAGCGTGCGAATGGTGCCGCCTGACTCAACAATTTTGGCCTTGTTGTCCTGATTGACGGCAAAGGCTTCCTTGTTGCGGGTCTCGGTAACTTCCTTGAGGATAGTCGCCAGTTGATCGCGAACATCTGCATTGAGGCCGTTCCACCACTCGTCGGAAGTCACAACCAGATAGTCGATGATGCCGTGGTTTGTTTCTGTCACGCCATCCTGAACTTCAAAGAACTTCTTACCGTAAATGTTGGACCAGGTGTTTTCCTGGCCATCGATAACCTTGGTCTGAAGGCCTCCATATACTTCTTTAAATGACATTTTCTGAGGCGAAGCGCCAAGTTGTTCAAACTGTGCTACAAGCACATCAGAAGCCTGAACGCGGAATTTCAGGCCTTTTGCATCTTCTGGTGACACCAGTGGAACCGACGCTGACATTTGCTTCATGCCATTGTGCCAGAAAGCAAGGCCTTTCAGTCCGCGGCGAACCATGGAATCTTTAAGAGATTGACCGGCTTCAGAGCTCTGGAAAGCATCAACCGCTTCAATGTTTGCAAACATGAATGGCAGGTCGAAGATCCGGAACTTCTTGGTGAATTTCTCAAACTTGGAAAGGGATGGCGCTGCCAATTGCACATCGCCATTGAGCAATGCCTCGAGAACCTTGTTGTCATCATAGAGGGTTGAGTTCGGGAAAACCTCCATGCAGGCTTTACCGTTCATCTCTTCATTCACACGTTTTTCAAGCAGGGATGCAGCAATGCCTTTTGGATGCTTGTCGGTATTCGTCACATGACTGAACTTGATAACCGTTTCGCCTGGATCACATGCTGCCAGAGCTGCTGCTGAACTTGCCATGACAAAAGCGGATGCGATTGCCAGTTTTTTCAAAATTTTCATTGTTTACTCCTCCAATATCCCGACACGGGATTATTCTCATGATAACTCTGTCAGAACAAAGCTCAAGTTTGGCAATAAAACGGCAAGTATTTGCCGATGGGCCTCAATCACGAAAATGGAATGTCAAAAATTGACGTTGCGTCAGATTTTTCGTTATGCTTAATGAATTCCTAATAAAGTTGTGCCATAATTTCGGCAATAATGATTTATAGTGCTCTCAAGATGAAAAGGGGCTTCGTCGTGCGAACAACACCAATTATTGCAGTACTTGCTGCTTCAGTCGCTTTGGCTGCGTGTACGCGGTCAAATGATGCTTTGCGCGTTAACACGCAGGCGCCACCGCAGCCCTTGCCTTCATCCCCTTCTGGTACTGTTGAAACGGCTGAACTGCAGCCAACACAAAATGACCCGTTGGCTGTTGAAAACCAGCCAGGTGTTGCTGAAGCGCCACTGGCACCCGGCGTTGAATCGCCGATTGGCACGGATCCCAATCAGGTTGCATCACTTGATCCCGGCGCTGAAGCAAAACCAATCAGTCATGAAACCATGACCGGTGCATGGACAGTGGGCACTGATAATCCGGAATGTCGTGTGTTCCTGTCTTTCACACAATGGTCGGGCGGTTATCGTGCAGGAACTCGTCGCTGCAATGCTCCAGAGCTAGCGAGTGTCTCCGCCTGGGATATCAAGAACAACAGGGTGGTTCTGGTTGATAGCAACGGCACGCAGATTGCGAGCCTCGCGTCTGCGGGTAGTGAGCGGTACGCCGGCACAACATCTGGTGGAAATTCGATCTCATTTACGCGTTAAGCGTTTTACCCAACAGGCTTTTATGTAAACTGGCCCGATGGATGATCAAAGCCCGGTCAATTTGCACAATACTGTAGAGAGCGCCTATGAAGCGCTTGTCTCTACCGGTCAGATTGAATCTGATCCTTCTCAACGGGAATTGGTAGGTCTCCTGGATAGTGTTGCTCAGCGGTTGGTAACCAAACGCTTGTCGCGAAAGTCGAGCGCATTGGGCTGGTTGTTCGGCAAACAGGAAAAAGCTGCTGAACCTCTCAAAGGCTTGTATATCTGGGGGAGCGTCGGGCGCGGCAAATCCATGCTGATGGATATGTTCTTTGATGCATTGCCCCACAAGCGCAAACGCAGGGCCCATTTTAATGATTTCATGCAGGATGCGCAGGAGCGCATTCATGCGCATCGCCAAGCGTTTAAGGATGGCAAAGCCAGTGAAGAAGACCCCATTCCCGTTGTTGCAAGAGCTATGGCTGAAGATACGGGGGTTCTTTGTTTCGACGAGTTTACAGTCACTGATATTGCCGATGCGATGATCCTGGGCCGTTTGTTTGAAACGCTTTTCGATGAAGGGGTCACGATCGTCGCGACTTCCAATGTCGAACCGCAGAATCTTTACCGTGATGGCTTGAACCGAAAGATTTTTCTGCCGTTCATTGATTTGCTGCTGGCAAATGTGGATGTGTTTGAACTGGGTTCAAGGACAGATTACCGGCTCGAAAAGCTCAACCGTGCGCCGGTTTATTTGACCCCAGTAACGGATGATAATCGTAAGATATTTGATGAAACATGGGTTGATTTGGCCGGAACAGAAAAAGGCGCACCTGAGGCGCTTGAATTGCGGGGACGTGAGTTTGTGGTCCCGATGACAGGAAATAACGCAGCCCGTTTGACGTTTGATGCCCTGTGCAAGACTGCGCGAAGTGCAGAAGACTATCTTGCGCTCGCGCGGCGCTTTCATACGGTCTTCATCGAGGATATCCCGATTATGGACCGGCAAGATCAAAATGCTGCGAAGCGCTTTATTCTTCTTATCGATACGCTTTATGACAATAATATTCGTATTGTAGCTCTTGCCGAGACGGAGCCCGATGGCCTTTACGTCGCCAAAAGTGGGACTGAGTCCTTTGAATTTGCGCGCACATCTTCACGCCTGATTGAAATGCAGTCCGTGGATTATATCGCTGGGTATCAGCAATAAATATAACTTTTACGTAAACGTAATACGTACCTTAGATGCTGAAATCATTGATTATTTTATATTGAGTTGCATTTATTTTCGCAATTGCTAAAAACAATCATAGGCAACCCGAGACTGCGGGCAATATACTAAAAATGACGTTAACGTAAAGGTAAATAACATGGCGCGTAAGAAGATCGCTTTGATCGGCTCAGGCATGATCGGCGGAACATTGGCACATCTGGCTGCAATGAAGGAACTGGGTGATATTGTTCTGTTTGATATCGCAGAAGGCATGCCGGAAGGTAAGGCTCTCGATATCGCTGAATCATCACCGGTTGACGGGTTTGACTCCAAAATGAGCGGCACTCAAAGCTATGAGGCGATCAAGGATGCGGACGTCTGTATCATTACCGCAGGTGTGGCACGTAAACCAGGAATGAGCCGTGATGATCTTCTCGGGATCAACCTGAAAGTGATGGAGCAGGTTGGTGCCGGCATCAAGAAATACGCGCCAAATGCCTTCGTCATCTGTATCACCAACCCTCTTGATGCGATGGTATGGGCGCTGCAGAAATTCTCCGGCCTGCCGAAAAACAAAGTCGTCGGTATGGCGGGTGTTCTGGACTCTTCCCGTTTCCGTCACTTCCTGGCAGATGAGTTTGATGTTTCCGTTGAAGACGTAACAGCATTTGTTCTCGGTGGCCATGGTGATACCATGGTTCCGTTGACACGTTATTCCACTGTCGCAGGCATTCCGCTGACTGACTTGGTAAAAATGGGTTGGATCACCAAGGAGCGCCTGGAAGAGATTGTGGATCGTACCCGTAAAGGTGGCGGTGAGATTGTTGCGCTTCTCAAAACAGGTTCTGCTTACTATGCACCAGCTGCTTCAGCAATCGTCATGGCGGAAAGTTATCTGAAAGACAAAAAGCGTGTGCTTCCATGTGCTGCCGCGCTTAAGGGCGAATATGGTGTGAAAGACATGTATGTGGGCGTGCCCGTTATTATTGGCGCTGATGGTGTCGAGCGTGTGATTGAGATCGATCTCAACAGCCGCGAACAGAAAATGTTCGATAAATCGGTGGGCGCGGTTGCCGAGCTTTGCGAAGCATGTTCCGAGATTGCACCAAATTTGAAGTAACAAAATCGGGCGGCTCAGGCCGCCCTTTTTACAAAATGCTTGACGAAAAAATGAGGGGCCGGGAGCGGTAGCTTAATGTCAGAACAGAGCCAGAATGAAGAGTTCGCAAACACATCGTTTCTTTATGGCGGCAATGCCGGATACATCGAAGAAATGTATGCCCAGTATCAGGAGAACCCGAATTCGGTAAGCGCTGATTGGCAATCCTATTTTTCTCAATTGCAGGACAATGCCCAGGACGTTGCGAAGAATGCTGAGGGTGCTTCCTGGAAAAAGAGTCATTGGCCGATCCAGGCCAATGGTGAGCTGGTGTCTGCACTGGATGGAGATTGGTCATCCGTCGAAGCTCATGTTGAAGAGAAAATCAAGGCAAAGGCGAAATCTGATGGTGTCGAGCTGAGTGGCGAGCACGTACAGCGCGCCACAAAAGATTCGGTTTCCGCCATCATGATGATCCGTGCTTATCGTATGCGCGGCCATTTGCATGCAGATCTCGATCCGCTCAAGATTGCCGGTAAACAGGAAGCCTATGACGAACTTCATCCCCGTAATTACGGTTTCACCGAAGCCGACTACGACCGCAAAATTTTCATCGATTTCATGTTGGGTCTTGAGTTCGCCACCATTCCGGAAATGTTGGATGTTCTGCAGCGAACCTATTGTTCGACCATCGGCATTGAGTTCATGCATATATCCAATCCTCAAGAAAAAGGCTGGTTGCAAGAGCGTATTGAAGGGCCGGACAAGGGCGTTGCCTTTACTGCAGAGGGCAAGAAAGCGATCCTCCGCAAGCTCATTGAGGCGGAAGGTTTTGAGCAATATATCGATATCAAATACAAAGGTACGAAGCGTTTTGGTCTGGATGGCGGCGAAGCGCTGGTTCCTGCGCTCGAACAGATTATCAAACGCGGCGGCCAGATGGGCCTTAAGGAAATCATCCTTGGCATGGCACACCGTGGCCGATTGAATGTTCTTGCCAATGTGATGGGCAAGCCGCATCGCGCGATTTTTCACGAGTTCAAGGGCGGCTCTTTCAAGCCTGAGGATGTGGAAGGTTCTGGTGATGTGAAATACCATCTGGGCGCATCTTCCGACCGAGAGTTTGATGGTAATGAAGTTCACCTATCGCTGACCGCCAATCCGTCACATCTTGAGATCGTGAACCCGGTTGTGCTTGGCAAGGCACGGGCGAAACAGGACAAGTTTGAACCAAAGAACGAGCGTGGCTCCCGCCCTCGCGACACCGTTATGCCGCTCCTGCTTCATGGCGATGCAGCGTTTGCAGGCCAGGGGGTTGTAGCTGAGTGTTTCGGTCTATCTGGACTGAAGGGTCACCGGACGGGTGGCTCGATCCACTTTATCATCAATAACCAAATCGGCTTTACGACCAATCCGCGTTTCTCGCGCTCGTCGCCTTATCCGTCAGATGTGGCGAAGATGATTGAGGCGCCGATTTTCCATGTGAATGGGGATGATCCCGAAGCGGTGACGTTTGCTGCTAAAATTGCGACTGAGTATCGCCAATTGTTCCACAAACCGGTTGTCATCGACATGTTCTGTTATCGGCGCTTCGGTCACAATGAGGGTGATGAGCCTGCATTTACGCAGCCACTGATGTACAAGAATATCCGCGCTCATCCGACGACAGCCAAAATATATAGCGACAAACTGATTGCCGAGGGGCTGATTACCGCTGAAGAATATCAGGCGATGCGTGATGACTGGCGCACCTATCTTGAAGATGAGTTTGAGGCAGGACAGGCATATAAACCCAACAAGGCCGATTGGCTGGATGGTGCATGGTCCGGGCTAACCGTTGCCAGTAACGAGGATGAAATCCGTCGCGGTCAAACCGGTGTTTCGAAAAAAGAACTTGTCGAAATCGGTAGGAAGATCACTCAGGTTCCGGAGGATTTCAAGGTTCACAAAACCATTCAGCGTCTGATGGATAATCGCCTCAAAATGGTTGAGTCCGGTGAAGGCATTGACTGGGGTATGGGTGAAGCGCTTGCGTTCGGTTCCCTCGTGACCCAGGATCATTGCGTACGCTTGTCGGGACAGGACTGTGAGCGCGGTACGTTCTCGCAACGCCACTCCGTGCTCTATGATCAGGAAACGGAAGCCCGCTACACGCCTTTGAACAATATCAAGGACGGGCAGGAAGAGTATGACGTGATCAACTCCATGCTGTCTGAAGAAGCGGTGCTTGGCTACGAGTACGGCTATTCGCTAACCCGCCCGAACGCGGTCACGATTTGGGAAGGCCAGTTCGGTGACTTCGTCAACGGTGCACAGGTGGTTATCGACCAATTCATTTCATCCGGTGAGCGCAAGTGGCTTAGAATGAGTGGTCTCGTGATGCTCCTGCCGCATGGCTACGAGGGACAGGGCCCAGAGCATTCTTCAGCCCGGCTGGAGCGGTTCCTTCAGCTATGCGCCGAAGACAACATGCAGGTCGCGAACTGCACGACGCCTGCGAACTATTTCCACATCTTGCGCCGTCAGATTCGCCGCGATTTCCGCAAGCCATTGGTTTTGATGACACCGAAATCATTGCTGCGTCACAAACGGGCCGTTTCCAAGCTTGATGAATTTACAGAGAAGTCTTCTTTCCATCGCCTGCTTTGGGATGATGCGGACATGAAGGGCTGGGATGGCGTCAAACTTCAGCGTGACAAGAAAATCAGACGTGTGGTTCTGTGTAGTGGTAAGGTCTACTACGACCTGCTTGAAGAGCGGGAGAAGCGTGGCATAGATGACATCTATCTTTTGCGCGTTGAGCAGCTTTATCCTTTCCCTGCCAAGGCTTTGATCACTGAACTCTCGCGCTTCAAGGATGCAGAATGGGTCTGGTGTCAGGAAGAGCCGAAGAACATGGGTTCCTGGGGCTTTATTGAACCCTATCTGGAATGGGTGTTCGCGCATATTGATGCGAAAAACCCACGCGCAAGATATGCGGGACGTCCCGCTGCGGCATCTCCGGCAACGGGTCTGATGTCCAAACACCTGGCAGAACTTGAATCCTTCCTTGAAGACGCACTGGGCGACTAATCACAATTTTCCAACTTTGAAAGACGAGCAGAAACATGGCGAATGAAATCCGGGTACCGACACTTGGTGAATCTGTAGCTGAAGCAACCGTAGGCCAATGGTTGAAAAAGGCTGGTGAAGCAGTGGCCGCCGATGAACCCATTGTGGAACTTGAAACCGATAAAGTGTCTGTCGAAGTACCTGCGCCGTCCGCGGGTGTGCTGGCTGATATTTCAGTTGCTGAAGGTGAGACGGTGGAAGTTGGTGCCTTGCTTGGTATCATTGATGAAGCTGGTTCTGCCGCCAAAACGCCGGAAGCAGCCCCTGCCGCAGCCCCGGCCCCAAGTGCTTCCTCCGGAAAGATTGTCGAAATTCCAGTGCCAAGTGCCGGTGAATCTGTGACTGAAGCGGGTGTTGGCGAATGGCTCAAGAAGGTAGGCGACGCAGTTGCGCTTGATGAGGCTCTGGTCGAGCTTGAAACAGACAAGGCCGCGCAGGAAGTGATGTCACCGGTTGCTGGTAAACTCGTGGAAATTGTCGCTCAAACAGGAGATACGGTTGAGGTGGGTGCATTGCTCGCGAAAATCGAAGAGGGCGCGTCAGGATCAGTGTCTGCATCCGCGCCAGTGGCGGCGCCGGCTGCTGCTTCCCCAGCATCCCCGTCTGGTATGCCGCCCGCGCCATCTGCGCAGAAGATGATGGCTGAGAAAGGCATGGATGCTGCCAATGTTCAAGGTAGTGGCAAGCGTGGCCAAATACTGAAAGAGGATGTGGTGAAAGCAGCAAGCGCTCCCGCACCTGCTGCTCGTGCTCCGTCATCAGCGGAAGATGGACCTCGCGAAGAACGTGTGCGCATGACCCGCTTGCGCCAAACCATAGCGCGTCGGTTGAAAGACGCTCAAAACACAGCTGCCATGCTGACCACTTTCAACGAGGCGGACATGTCGGCAGTGATGGATCTTCGTAAAAAGTACAAGGAACTGTTTGAGAAAAAGCATGGTGTGAAGCTCGGCTTTATGGGCTTTTTCACCAAAGCGGTTTGTCATGCGCTCGAAGAAATTCCGGCGGTTAATGCCGAGATTGATGGCACCGATATTGTTTACAAGCATTTCTGTCATATCGGCGTTGCGGTGGGTACAGACAAGGGACTTGTCGTGCCCGTTGTGCGTGATGCTGATCAGATGTCGATTGCCGAAGTAGAGAAGGAAATCGGACGTCTTGGCATGAAAGCGCGCGATGGTGATCTTTCTATGGCAGATATGACGGGCGGCACATTCACCATTTCAAATGGTGGCGTTTACGGTTCGCTGATGTCGACACCAATCCTCAATGCGCCGCAGTCCGGTATTCTTGGCATGCACAAGATCGAGAATAGGCCGGTGGTCCGCAACGGCGAAATCGTCGTGCGTCCGATGATGTATCTGGCGCTCTCATATGATCACCGAATTGTGGATGGCAAGGAAGCTGTTACTTTCCTAGTAAGGGTCAAAGAAAGCCTCGAGGATCCTGAACGCCTAGTTCTTGATCTTTGAAGTTTTTCTGATCCGAATTTGATCTCAAACAGAAGAGAGAAACCATGTCCCTAGAACTAACTTATTTGATTTTCGCAATTTTTCTTTTGCTCATTCAAATGTTGACCCAGGTGGGTGCCGGCATTTTACAAAATGGTTTGATGGCTGCTGCAGGAGCCCGTGATGACGAGTTCCTCGTTGATGGTGTTGGCGGCAGGTTTGAGCGTGCTTACTACAATATGCTCGAAACATTCCCTGTCTTTGCTTCTCTGGTTCTAATCATCCACATGACAGAGAGCTTTTCTTCAGTTTCTGCACTGGGTGTACAGCTGTATTTTTGGGGCCGTGTTGTTTATATCCCAACATACATCATCAGCATTCCATTTGTTCGTACTGTTGTTTGGTTGATATCAATGATCGGTATTCTGCTGCTCGCGTGGCCGCTTCTTCAGCAGGTGACATAGGTTATGACAGGTGTTTGCGTCATAACCGGTGGTAGCCGGGGTATTGGTGAAGCCTGTGTTCACCGGGCGATTGAGGCAGGCCAGCAGGTCTGCTTCTCCTACGTTTCAAACGACGAGGCTGCCAAAAAGGTTGTCTCCGAAGTTGAAGTGAAAGGTGGCGTTGCAAAGGCAGTAAAGAGCGATGTCGCCAGCGAAGCTGATGTTTTAAACCTGTTTGAAACTGCAGATGCCATGGGTACAGTAACCGGGCTGATCAATAACGCGGGCATTGTTGCAATGACTGACCGTGTTGAGAATTACCGCTTTGAACGGTTGGAGCGCATGTATGGAGTCAATGTTATTGGCTCCATTCTCTGCGCGCGTGAGGCGGTGAAACGAATGTCGACTAAGAATGGCGGTGATGGTGGTTCAATCGTAAACCTTTCCTCCGCGGCTGCCTATCTTGGGTCTCCCAATCAGTACGTTGACTATGCGGCGTCTAAGGCAGCGATTGATACATTCACCAAGGGCTTGGCACTTGAGGTGGCAGATGAGGGCATAAGGGTGAATGCGGTTCGTCCAGGTTTGATCGATACCGAGCTTCATGAAAGTGGTGGTGAGATTGACCGTGTAAAACGCTTGGAGCATATGGTTCCCATGAAACGCGGCGGCTCAGCAGACGAGATTGCTAAAGCAGTTCTTTGGTTGATGAGCGATGGCGCATCTTATGTAACGGGTGATAGTTTGAACGTCACCGGTGGACGATAGTTCGCAAACAGGAAACAGACAAATGTCAGATCAATATGATGTGGTGGTAATTGGCTCAGGTCCCGGCGGATATGTGTGTGCGATCAAGGCAGCACAATTGGGCTTGAAAACCGCAATCGTTGAGAAGAATCCAACCTTGGGTGGCACCTGCTTGAATATCGGATGTATCCCTTCAAAGGCTTTGTTGCATGCGTCTGAAATGTTTGCCGAAGCCGGGCACGGTATGGAAGCGCTTGGCATCAAGGTTGGTAAACCCAAACTCGATCTAAACGGCATGATGGGTCACAAGGATGGCGTCGTGAAAGCCAATGTTGATGGTGTTGCTTTCCTGATGAAGAAAAACAAGATCACTGTTCATCATGGAACAGGAAGTATTGCTGCTCAGGGAAAAGTCGCGGTCACTAATGACAAGGGTGCGGTAACAGAGCTTGCTGCCAAGAATATTGTCATTGCCACCGGTTCTGATGTGGCAGGTATTCCGGGTTTGGATGTGGAGATCGATGAAAAAGTTATTGTCTCGTCCACGGGTGCGCTTGAACTCTCATCTGTTCCGAAAAAAATGCTGGTCGTTGGCGGTGGTGTGATCGGGTTGGAACTTGGCTCCGTGTGGAATCGTCTGGGTGCAGAGGTCACGGTGGTCGAATATCTCGATACTATTCTCGGCGGTATGGACAATGATGTTTCCAAGCAGTTCCAGAAAATGCTCGCCAAACAGGGCATGAATTTTCATCTCTCATCCAAAGTGACGGATGTCGCCAAGAAAGGCAAAGGTGGAACAGTTACCTTTGAACCTGTTGCTGGCGGGGATGCTCAGACCCTAGAAGCAGACATCGTGCTGGTTGCCACGGGTCGCAGGCCCTACACCGATGGTCTTGGCTTGGAAGCTGCCGGCGTCGAAATGGAACGGGGCAAGGTGAAAACCAACAATAAGTGGCAAACCAATGTTCCGGGCATCTGGGCAATTGGTGATGTGATCGATGGGCCCATGCTAGCACACAAGGCCGAGGATGAGGGCGTCGCTGTCGCTGAAGTCATTGCGGGGCAAGCGGGCCATGTGAACTATGACGTGATTCCGGGTGTTGTTTACACCATGCCGGAAGTGGCAAGTGTCGGCAAAACCGAAGAGGAATTGAAAGCCGCAGGAATTGACTACGTGGCGGGCAAGTTTCCGTTTTCAGCGAATGGTCGTGCGCGTGCGATGAACCAAACCGAAGGGTTTGTGAAGTTCCTCGCTGACAAGAAAACGGACCGAGTGCTTGGAGCACATATCGTCGGTTTCGGTGCAGGGGACATGATCCACGAATGCGCGGTATTGATGGAATTTGGTGGCTCTTCAGAAGATCTTGCACGAACCTGCCATGCGCATCCAACGCTTTCAGAAGTTGTTCGTGAAGCAGCTCATGCAACGCATGGCAAGCCGCTTCACATGTAGCGAGGTTGTGACTGTTTAGGCAGTCAGGATGATCTTTCCCACATGGCCCGCGTTTTCCATCATTTGATGGGCGGCGCTTGCCTCATCAAATGAAAATGTTGCATGGGTCAGTGGTTTGCATTGGCCCTTGGCAAACATGGGCCAAACATGTTTTTCCAAATCTGTAGCGATAGCCGCTTTGAAGGCATCTGGTCTTGCCCTTAAGGTTGAACCATGGAACGTCAGACGCTTCAGCATGAGTGGCATCATGTCGATCTGGACTTTAGATCCGCTGCGATAAGCGAGCTGCACAATTCTTCCGTCGAGCGCAGCTGCCTTGAAATTTCGAGCGATATAGTCGCCGCCCAGAATGTCCAGAATAAGATCTGCCCCACCGGCGCTTTTCATCACTTCTACGAAATCTTCTTCTTTGTAATTTATGCCGCGGGTTGCGCCATGACTTTCACAAAAGGCACATTTTTCTGCATTTGACGCGGTTGCGTAGACTTCCATTCCAAGCGCTGCACCGAGTTGCACTGCTGTGATACCAATGCCGCCTGATCCTCCATGAACAAGAAGTTTCGCTCCTTTGGCGATTTCGCGATTGTAAAAAAGATTGCTCCATACGGTGAAATAGGTTTCCGGCAGTCCCGCCGCGTCAATAGTGCTAACGCCCTCCGGTATGGCCAGGCAATGATCTGCATTGATCGCCACATACTCTGCATAAGCGCCACCATGCGTGAGGGCACAGATGGTATCGCCTTTCTTCCAGCGGGTGACATTTTTGCCGACCAATTCCACAGTTCCGGAAACTTCCAAACCCATGAGGTCTGACGCACCAGGCGGGGGAGGATAGAGCCCCTTTCGCTGCATCATGTCGGGGCCGTTTACCCCGCATGCAATGGTTTTTGCGAGAATTTGGTTATCGGCGATTTCTGGCCTGGCTCTCTCGCCAAGTTCCAGAACTTCCGGCCCGCCTGTGCCGTTTGTTTCAATCGTACGCATGCTCAAGAACTAGATTGAGGCTCAAGCGTTTTCAAGCACTTCTTTCGTTTCGCCCTTTGCGCGGCGAGTAAGCCAGTTTGCGAAAATGGAAATCACGCTGTGCAGTATGACCGTGAAAGTCGCCAAAACAAACAGGCTCGCGAACATGAGATCAATTTTTGCGCGTCCATTGGCAAGCAACATAAGGTAACCTAATCCATCAGAAGCACCGACCCACTCTCCTATGATGGCACCAATGGGTGCATAAACAGACGCTAGTTTTAGGCCCGAAGCGAGGCTTGGTAATGCTGCAGGCAATCTGATTTGAAGAAGCGTTTGCCATTTGCCTGCCCGCATTGTGGACGCGAGGTCGAGAAATCCGCGATCTGTGCGGCGTAGACCGTCCAGGAAGTTGGAAGCGACCGGAAAATAGGTGATCAAAACGGCCATGAAGACCTTGGACCAAATCCCATACCCAAGCCAAAGCGTCAGGACGGGTGCAAGTGCAAAGACAGGAATTGCCTGGCTGAACACGAGGATTGGCATCAGCAGTTTTCGACTGGTCTTTGACACCATCAAATGAAGCGCGGTCAGTGCTCCGAGCGCTGCTCCGAGCAATAGGCCAATCAAAACCTCAGAAATTGTGATCAGCGCATGCCACGCAATCAGTTCCCGGGATTTGATCAGGGTATCCAGCACTTGCTTGGGTGAGGGGAGAATGAAATGAGGGACGCCGGTTGCCGATACCAATGTTTGCCATAAACTGATGGCAAAGATGCAGGAAAGAACGATCCAGGTAAATCGGTTCATGCTGCGTCCTTTCGCAGCTTAACCAGTAAACCGGCCTGCAGTTTCAACGTCTCACTTGCTTCCGGTGCGAGAATGCTTGCACCCTTCTTCGCGGGCATTTCATGAATGCCCGTAGTATCCATGACAGCGTTTTTGTCGCCCAGTCTCGCTGCTTCTGCCGGGTCGTGGGTAACCAGCATAACTGTTTTCCCGCTCAACAACTCATGCGCCAGTTCCTGCATGTCCGCACGCTTTTTGGCATCCAGCGCCGAAAACGGTTCATCCAGAAGTACAAGGTCCTGATCTTCCATCAATGTACGAGCGAGTGCTGCGCGTTGGCGCATGCCGCCAGAAAGTTGGCGTGGATATTTGCTTGCATGATCGCTCAAGCCAACACGTTCGATCAGTTGATGTCCGCGCTTTATGTCAGGTGTTTCACCTCTTAGTTTGGCACCAAGCAAGACATTGCCCAACACGTCAAGCCAAGGCATGAGCAGATCTTGCTGAGCCATGTAAGAGCAATTGCGTGTTTTTAATTCGTCAGTGAATGTGCCATGGGTATCCAGCCCTGCAAACAATCTCAGAATTGTTGTCTTGCCGACGCCTGAAGAGCCAAGCAGGCAAGTCCATCCGCCCGCAACAAGTTCAAGCTCAGCATCCTTGAAGAGCCATGTATTGTTGCCGGTTTTAAGACTGCCTGTCAGTTTGATCATGGGTGACCGCGCATGGCCATTTGCCAGAAGCCAACTTCCAGTCGAGACGCTTTGGTGAATGTGTCACACAAGCTCTCCCAGCGTGGATTGGCGGTTGGGCTATCTCCCAGCCGTGCTTTGGCTGCAGTATCAATCATTGCGGCAACGTTTTTGCAGACGTCCTGGTATTCTTCTCCGGAATAGGTGTCGATCCATTCCTGATAGGGTGTGTCTTTTGCTGCGGTCTCTTTAAGAGATTTGCCGATGACACCATATCCGAAAACACACGGGGCGAGTGCTGCCATCAAATCCAGAAAGTCGCCCGACAATCCTGCATCCATCACGAACCGTGTATAGGCCATGTTTTCGGGGGCCTCGACGGCGTTGAACAACTGATCTTCAGAAATGCCATCCTTCGCACATGTTTCCACATGCAATTGCATCTCATGATTGACAAGGGCATCCACCGTTCCGGCAGCTGTTTTCATCTCATCCAGCGTGTTGGATTTGACGACTGCCAATGCCCATGCGCGCGAAAAGTGAACAAGAAAAACATAGTCCTGAATGAGGTAATGGACGAAGTTTTCTTTTGGCAGAGAGCCATCACCCAAACGCTTTACGTACTCATGCTGGGTGTAATCCTGCCACGGGCCCTTTGCGGCATCACGCCATGCCGCAAAGATGTCTGATGAGTAATCCGGCTCACTCATTGTGCCGTCACATCTACGACGATCTTGTCAATCGGGTTTATGGAAGGGATCAAACCAGAATCTTTCAGGAATGCTTCCATTCTCTCATAACGGCCGGCATCCACAGCAGCAGGACGCAATGCGAAACGGGGCAGGGTGTCCACCCAAGCGCGTTTGTTAAGCTCATCATCAAGCTCAGACGACGTGCCTTTAAAAATTTCCCAGCTTTCTTGCGGATGGTTCACAATGTACTGCGTTGCTTTTTCTGTCGCAGCGAGAAAGCGGGCGATCTTGTCTTTGTCCATCGTGTCGGGTTTCGCGACATAGATCAGTTCATCATAGGAGGGCAGACCTTCTTCTTCGACATAGAAACAACGTCCTTCAACACCATTGATATCCATCTGGTTGAGTTCAAAATTGCGGAATGCACCAATCACCGCATCCACCTGCTTTGACATAAGTGATGGTGAGAGCGACCAGTTGACGTTGACCAATTCGATGTCGTCCATGGTCAAACCGTTGGGTGACAGAATGGCTGTCAGAACTGCTTCCTCGACACCGGCAACAGAAAAACCGATTTTCTTGCCCTTGAGATCAGCAATCGATTTGATTGGCCCGTCTGCCAGGACGAGCAGACAGTTGAGCGGCGTTGCGACCAGAGTCCCCACGCGTTGAAGTGGAAGTCCTTCATGGATTTGCAGGTGAAGTTGGGGTTGATAAGATACGGCCAAGTCGGCTTTTCCCGCCGCCGCAAGCTTTGGCGGATCCGAAGGATCGGCTGGGGCGATAACCTCTACTTCCAATCCCTGCTCTTTGAAGTAGCCTTTTTCTTCTGCAATGATGATCGGACCGTGGTCCGGGTTGATGAACCAATCCAGGATCAGGGTCATTTTGTCTGCAGCAAAGGAAGTTGCTGTGCTTGCAATCAGCGTAAGCGCTGCAAGGGTCATTCTCATGTGTTTTCTCCAGTTGAGGTGCCAGCGGCAACAAGCGCAATCGGCCCGTCCCACCAGCGGTTTAGATGTTTTGCGGCCTTCCAGGCACGAAGCCCGGAACGACACACAAAAACGGTTTTGGTTGAAGTGGAAATCGGCATTGGCCGCGTTTCCAGAAAATCATCAACGACCAAGCGATCTGCTTGCGCCGTAATAGGATTTGCGACTTCGTCTTTCCCCCGCAATTCGACCACGTAATCGTCCGGCGAGATTTCAGTTTGCGAAATGAACGGGAAGGCGATTTCGGTTGGCTCTGGTGCGTCATCGAAGCGGAATGTGCTAGTTGCAAATTTGATGCCATCAAAGGACATGAGCTTGCCAAGCGGTGAGGGATCCAGACCAAGCAGGATGGACAAGCCCATTTGCGCCTGCATGGCTCCCAAGATTCCAACGACAGGCCCCATCACACCGGCTGTGGCACAGGTTGCAAGATTTGATGGGATATCCGGGAAGACTGCGCGAACCGAAGGTGCGCCGCCACAAAAGCCGCCAACATATCCGTTAGCCGAAAGAACGGATGCAGAGATCAACGGGATTTTCTTCTCAAAGCAGAAGTCGGAAGCGACATAGGTCGCTGCAAAACTGTCAGCGCAATCGAATGCGATATCGCTGTCGATGCATAGGTTCGAGACATTGCCAGCGTCGAGAGCCATTACATGCGTTGTTATCGCAACTTCGGGGTTAAGCTTTCCGAGAACCATTTTCGCAGCTTCTGCTTTTGACTGGCCAATGCAGCTCTCATCAAACAGGGGTTGTCGATGGAGGTTTGATTTCTCAACTCTGTCGGGATCAACAATTGCAATGTTTCCAACTCCGGCGCCTGCCAAATATTGCAACACAGGAGAACCAAGACCACCAGCGCCGATCACCAGCACACGCGTATCAGCCAGTCGGTTTTGACCTGCTTCGCCGATTTCCGGCAATATCATCTGGCGCGCATAGCGGTTCATAAAGCGCTCCGTGTTACGTCGATCCATTCACGCGTGCGTTTTTCCGGATCAGCATTGAGCGTAATGTCTGTCACCACTGAGACAATGTCGGCTCCTGCTTGCAGCACCCCGGGTGCGCGCTCTACTGAAAGACCTCCAATACCAACCAGTGGAATGTCTCCGACGAGCGTTTTCCATTCGGTGACACGATCCAGACCTTGCTCCGTCCATTTCATCTTTTTCAGAATGGTCGGATAGACCGGACCCAAGGCGACATAATCCGGATCAAGCGAAAGTGCGCGTTCCAGTTCAGCATGGTCATGCGTGGAAATCCCGAGTTTGATATTTGCTGCGCGAATGGCTTTTACATCTGCATCGTCGAGATCTTCCTGCCCTAGATGGACATAGTCACATCCTTCATCAATTGCGATCTGCCAATAGTCGTTGACGATCAACTGGCAATCATGTTTCGCGCAAATGTCACGAGAGCGGATAATTTCCTGTCGGGTTTCCGCTTCAGACAAGTCTTTGCTGCGAAGTTGAACGAGTTTGATCCCGAGTGGAACAAGACGTTCAAGCCAGTCGGCATTGTCAAGTATGGGATAGAACGGATTGAGTTTCATGACAGAAATGCCTTTCCCATGACCGGTGTTGAAGGAGAGGCCATGTCACGGGGTTCCATCGGGCCCGCATTGTAGGCATCTCGGCCAGAAGCGACTGCAGACGAAAAGGCTTTGGCCATTTGTGCTGGATCACCCGCCTTTGCAACAGCTGTGTTCAGGAGTACGGCGTCAAATCCCAATTCCATGGCTTGCGCAGCATGGGAAGGTAACCCGATCCCTGCATCGACAACGAGCGGTACATCCGGCAGATGCGCGCGCATGGTTTTCAGTGCGGTGATGTTTTCCAATCCGCGGCCGGAACCAATTGGAGCGCCCCACGGCATGATTACTTCGCACCCTGCGTCGAGCAGTTTTCCAGCGACAATCAGGTCTTCGGTTGTATACGGAAAAACCTGAAAACCGTCTTCCGTCAGGATGTGCGCGGCTTCCACAAGTTCAAACACGTTTGGTTGCAGCGTATCTTCCTCGCCGATGACTTCGAGCTTGATCCATGGAGTTCCAAAAATTTCCCGCGCCATATGCGCAGTTGTCACCGCTTCCTTTACCGAATGGCATCCGGCAGTGTTTGGTAGAACTTTGACGTTGAGATCTTGAATAAGTTTCCAGAAATCCTGGCCTGCCCTATCGTTTCCCGACTCACGGCGCAAAGACACGGTAACCACATCTACCTCAGCCTGATGTACCGCATCGGCCAATATCGCCGGGGATGGGTATTGTGCTGTTCCCAGCAAAAGCGGGTTCTGAACCTCGGTACCGTAGAAGGTAGGCATTATTATCCTCCCTGCATCGGAGCGAGCACTTCCAAGGAGTCGCCTGGTTGAAGCTGTGTTTCGTCCCGTTTCGGAACCGGAACAAAGCTTCCGTTTATAGCGGTTGCGACGACTGCATCGGCATATCCCAGCTCTGCCAGAACGGCATCCAGTGTTTCACCGGTTACCTCCACAGGTTCTCCATTATGCATGATGCGCATGTTGCACCTCGCCATATGTATTGGTTTTCGCAATCATGTCTGCTGCCTGTTGTGCCATTGCCGGAGACAGCAGAAATCCGTGTCGGTAGAGACCGTTGATTGAGATGATGTTTCCGTTTCTCGTAACCCGGGGCAAATTATCGGGATAAGCGGGCCGAACATCTACGCCCATCTCGATGATCTCTGCTTCGCCAAATGCAGGATGAAGGGCGTAGGCTGAACCCAGAAGTTCAAGCATGGATCGTGCGGTTATCCTGCCCCGTTCTGCGCTTTCGATCATGGTTGCTCCTACCATGAACAAGCCGTCACCGCGCGGCACAATGTAGAGCGGGATGCGCGGGTGCAACATACGGATAGGACGATGGAGCACCACATCAGGGCAATGTAGCAGGAGCATCTCACCTTTCACGCCTCTTAGTGTCTCAAGGTCTGACTGAGCAGCAAATCCGCGTGTATCAATCACGTCGCCTGACAGTAATTTTGGATTAACGGAAGAGCCAAGTTCAAAGGTGACGCCCTTTTCCTTTAAAGAACTTGTCAACTCAGCAATCGCCTTGCGCGGATCAAGATGCGCTTCTTCTTCAAAGTGCAATCCAAGCTGAAACCGTCCTGCCAGATCAGGTTCCAATTCTGCAATTTGCTCCGAATTTATGTCCTTAAAATTGCTGGTTCTTCCAGCAAAGCGTTTCAGTTCGTTCCGATCTCTGCCTTGCGCGACAACCAGACTACCATTTCGTACTACAAGGTCTGTGTGTTCGGACCACCAGTCTGCAGCGCCTTTGCCCAGAGTGACGACCTCTTCTTCTGCGCTCTCCCGTTCGCACCAAGGGGCGAGCATTCCGCCAGCATATCGGGAACAGGCATGCGCGCCGATGATTTCAGATTTTTCATAAATCGTTACACTGACACCACGTGCCACAAGTTCTGTTGCCGTGGTCAACCCGGCAACACCTGCGCCAACAATGGATACGTGTTCGGTCATTTCCAAACCTCGTGGAAATGATGTACCGGGCCGTGGCCAGAGCCAATGGTCAGTGTGTCAGCTGCGCGAATTGCACCCTGCAAATATGCATGCGCTTCTTCTACTGCCGCACTAACATCCAGTCCCTTGGCAAGTCCTGAAGCAATCGACGCTGATAGCGTGCAACCGGTACCATGGGTGTTTTTGGTATCCAGGCGAGGTGCTTCGAACCGTTCAACACCCCCATCCTGGCTGACCAGCAAATCGACACAAATTTCCCCATCGGCATGGCCGCCTTTCATTAGAACGGATTTGGGGCCTAGAGCCAGCAATGCTTTAGCCTGATCCAGCATGGCATCGGCGGAAGTGGCTTCGTCCCGTCCGAGCAAATCGGCAGCTTCGGGAAGATTTGGTGTCAGTACGGTTGTGAGCGGCACAAGTTTGTCCCGCAAGGCGCTCAATGCATCATCGCGTAAAAGCCGATCTCCGGATTTTGCGACCATGACCGGGTCGGAAACAATTGGAATAGTCGTATCCCGTAGCTTGCCCGATACGGTTTCAATGATATCAACCGATGACAGCATGCCGATTTTGATAGCGCCTACTGCTAGGTCATCCAGGACCGCATCAATTTGGTTCGCGATGGTCACAACTGGAATCTCGTGCACATCGGTGACTGCCATTGTGTTCTGGGCTGTGATGGCTGTTATCACCGACGCCCCATAAACGCCAAGAGCGGACATTGCTTTCAAATCTGCCTGAATACCTGCGCCTCCGCCAGAATCTGATCCGGCAATCGTCAGTGCGATTGCAGTCCGATTTTCAGCTGGTTTGTCGCTCATCGTCACTTCTCATTTTCAAATGCGAAGGTCCAGACGATAAAAGCAAGTGGTGCGATAACGTCCGTTCCCTTCGCCGGTACTAACCGTTTCAGGTTCGATGGGTCGGCATGTAGCACCTCTCAGCCTCGTAAGGCTCCCCAACGGATAAAGTTAATATATATACATAAAAACGCTGTGCAAGCTTGTATCAACATAAACGTATCGCTTCTGCCAAGAAACAAAATGGAGCAAAAATTCTTACGTAAGGTCAAGGCTTGACGTTTTTGTGATACTGTTTCAAGCTGTCATGCAACGGAGCGTGCAAACCAATATGGGAGGGTGGTCCCCAAACTGCGGTCCGAGTTTTGATCACCAATTAGGGAGTTAATTCATGAAAAAACTTTTGGGAGCCGTAACCGCTGTTGGTATGGCGTTGGCAATGAACGTTTCTGCTTCTGCGCAGCAACAGTTTATTTCGATCGGTACCGGTGGTGTCACAGGCGTGTACTATCCAACCGGTGGTGCGATCTGCCGTCTGGTGAACAAAGATCGTAAAGAGCACGGCATTCGCTGTTCAGCAGAATCAACCGGTGGCTCGATCTTTAACATCAACACTATTCGCGCTGGCGAGTTGGATTTTGGTGTAGCCCAGTCTGACTGGCAGTATCATGCCTATAACGGCACATCCAAATTTGAAGAGCAGGGCAAGTTTGAGAAACTACGTGCTGTATTCTCGGTACACCCAGAGCCTGTAACCATCATTGCGCGTGAAGATGCAGGCGTCAGCAACATCACAGACCTTAAAGGCAAGCGCCTTAACATTGGTAACCCGGGTTCAGGTACTCGTGGTACCTGGGAAGTGATCGAAGCGGCTCTTGGTTGGGAGCGTTCTGACTTGAAAATTGCGTCAGAAATGAAGTCAGCTGAAACAGGGCAAGCTGTTTGCGATAACAAGATCGATTCTTATTTCTGGCTTGTGGGTCACCCATCAGCTCTGACACAGGAATCAATTGCTTCGTGCGCAACCAAGCTCGTGAATGCTACAGGTCCTGAGATTGACAAGCTTGTTGCTGACAACCCGTTCTACCGTAAGGCAACTATTCCTGCAGGCATGTATAACAATGCTGAAGACATCAATACATTTGGTGTGGGTGCAACATTTGTGACCAGTGCTGATGTGCCGGAAGATGTTGTTTATACCGTTGTGAAAGCAGTGTTTGAGAACTTTGATGACTTCAAAGGTCTTCACCCTGCGTTCGGCAACCTGAAAGCAGAGGAAATGATCAAGGACTCCCTCTCTGCTCCGTTGCATGCAGGTGCTGCGAAATATTACAAAGAAAAAGGCTGGATGTAATCCGGTTCAAAGGGCTTCGCGAGAAATCGCGGAGCCTTTTTTGTTTCTGCTTTTGAGCAGATGGTCATGTGGGTATCATGATCATGTGTTGAGGAGCATAGCATCCAGTTCAGGGGAATTGTGCTTCATCTAATCCAGGGGAGTGGACGATGTCAGCAGCCAACGCAAATCAGAAGTCAGCGGAAGAAATCGCTGCGGAAGTCGATACCGGTGCCAGAGAACTCTCCGGCAGTTTGTCGAAACTCATTCCGGCTCTTTGCTTGGCGTGGTCTCTGTATCAGCTTTACATCGCTTCTCCCATTCCATCCTTGTTGACCGAATATACCGGGCTGACCTGGTTCTACTTTATTGCGAACCTATCCATCTCGCGCAAAGTGCATTTGGCCTTTGGTGTGGTGCTGGTTTGTCTCGCCTATCCGCTGTTCAAGAGTTCGCCGCGAAGCCGAATACCCTGGTATGATTGGGCGATGCTGATCATAGGCGTTGCCTGTATTGGCTACATGATTGCGTTGAACAGCAATATTGCCGAGCGTGCTGGTGCCTTTGATCATTGGCTGATCCCCTATGACATGACGGTTGCCCTGTTGGGCATTGCAGTTTTGACCATGTGCGTGTTCCGTTCATTGGGCCTGCCGATGATTATCGTTGCAGCTGTTCTGGCTGGTTACGTTTTCATTGGTGGAGGTAACTGGGGCGGCGCGTCATTCGTCAAAGGTATGTGGCACTTCTGGATGCAGGAAGAAGGCATTTTCGGGAAGCCATTGGAAGTGTCGACGCAGACGATTTTCTTATTTGTGCTCTTTGGTGCAATTTTGGAAAAAGCAGGTGCTGGGCAATATTTCATCAAGTTGGCTTTTGCGCTTCTAGGTCAGTTCCGGGGCGGACCTGCAAAAGCAGCGGTTCTGGCATCAGCCATGAGTGGCATGTATTCCGGTTCCTCGATCGCCAATACGGTAACCACTGGCACGTTCACCATCCCGTTGATGAAAAAGACCGGCTTTGCGCCTGAAAAGGCGGGGGCGGTTGAGGTTGCATCCTCTACAAATGGTCAGCTAACGCCGCCAGTGATGGGTGCTGCGGCATTCCTCATCGCGGAATTTACCGGCATTCAATATACCGAAATCCTGAAGCACGCGATTGTGCCTGCGCTCGTTTCTTACATTGCGCTCTTCTACATCGTGCACCTTGAGGCCTGTAAGATGGACCTCAAAGGTCTGGAGAAACCGCCATCAAGCGTGACTTTCATGATGAAGGCGATCCTGTTCCTGACGGGCTTTATCGGAGTCGCGGCTATATTTGGATTGGTCTATTTTCTTCAAGGCGTAATGACCGCAACTGTGCCGGGACTATCCATTCTGGGTTCAGTTGCCATGCTGTTGATTGGTTACCTTGCGCTGATCTGGTTTGCGGCCAAAAAACCGGACTTCGAAGCGGAAGATCCGGACGCACCCATTTTGGCGCTGCCACCGGCAGGTGAGACCGCGATCAAGGGCCTTTACTATCTTGTGCCAATTATCTTGTTGATGTGGTGCATCTTGCCAACGCCGGATCGTTTGTCTGCGCATTTGTCGGCATTCTATGCATGTCTGATGATGATCTTCATTGCGCTTACCCAGCATCCATTGAAAGCCATGATGCGGGGACAAGCAAATCCCGGTTCGACCTTCCGTCGCGGTTGGGATGAGATGATCGATGGCATGATTTCCGGTGCCCGCAACATGATCGCAATTGCGATTGCAACCGCTGCTGCCGGTATCATCATTGGTTCGATTTCCATTACTGGTGCGCACCAGGTGGTAGGTCAGGTTGTTGAAACGCTTTCCGGCGGAAACCTGATGATCATGCTTATTCTGGTCGCGGTGATGAGCCTTATCCTTGGTATGGGCTTGCCAACGACTGCCAACTATCTGGTTGTGTCATCTCTCATGGCGCCGGTTATTGTAGCGCTCGGTGCGAAATCTGGTCTGATTGTGCCGTTGATTGCGGTTCACCTGTTTGTCTTTTATTTTGGCATCCTGGCGGACGATACGCCGCCGGTGGGTCTTGCCGCGATTGCTGCCGCCGCGATTGCCAAAGGCGATCCGATCAAGACGGGTATTCAGGGTTTCACCTACGATATTCGGACTGCTCTTCTTCCGTTCCTGTTTATCTTCAACACAGAACTTCTGTTGATTGATGTCACGTTGGCGAAAGGTATCTTTGTTTTCATCATAGCGGTAATAGCGATGTTGCTCTTTGCCGCCGCGACGCAAGGGTGGTGGTTCACCAAAAACCGTGCGTGGGAAACGGTAGCGCTCCTGCTGGTGGCGTTCACACTGTTCCGCCCAGGTTACTGGCTCGACCAGATTTATCCGCCCTACAATGATACCGAGCCTGCTAAAGTGTTCGATGTGGTGGGTGCGATGCCGGATAATGGAGTATTGACCTTTGTCGTGAAAGGGCCTGACTTTGATTCTGGAGAAATGACGCAAACGACCTTGTTGGTGCCGATGGGTGATCGCGCAGAGGCTGTTGACCGTCTTCGCAAAGCGGGTCTCTCGGTGATTGTTGAGGACGGGCTTGCAAAGGTTGAAGAACCATTCCCGCAAACGCCATTCTTTGAAACCATCGGTAACCTGTTTGACTTCTATGGGGATGATCCGGTTGTTGTAGACAAGGTTCGCACCGAAGCAACGCGTCCAGCAAAGGAATGGTTCTATATTCCGGCGCTTCTTCTATTGGCATTGGTATTCTTCATGCAGCGGCGGCGTATTGGGTCAGCGCCCAGAGAAGCTGCAATTGCCTAAGATGTGAACACACGTAAACCGATTCAGGCTTGGCAAAAACTTGCCAAGCCTGTTTAGTTTTGCGCACACAAGTCAGAAGTTCTAATACCGCATGTCACACGTTTTTCCTCGCCATACCAAAGCACAAGTTCCCCTTATATCTCACGGAGAGGGATGCTACCTGATCGACCAATCCGGCAAGCGCTATTTTAATGCAGGCGACGCTGCGGTTTCTTGTCTGGGCCACGATGATCGCGAGGTAACTGAGGCAATACAACAGCAATTGGACAAAGTGGCCTTTGCCCATACGGGGTTCTTTACGTCTGAACCTGCGGAGCATCTCGCAGATCTGCTTGTTGAAAATGCACCGGGTAATCTGGACCGGGTTTATTTTGTTTCAGGCGGCTCGGAAGCGATTGAATCCGCGATCAAGCTGGCGCGGCAGTACTTTTTGGAGATCGGTCAGGGCAATAGGCACCGTGTTATTGCCAGACGTCAGAGCTATCATGGCAACACGCTGGGAGCGCTTGCAAGCGGGGGCAATCAATGGCGGCGCGAACCGTTTGCGCCACTGATGATTGAAACCTCCCACATTTCTCCCTGTTATGAATATCGCGAGAAGCGTGATGAAGAGACAGTGTTTGAGTTTGGACAGCGGGTTGCTAATGAGCTGGAGGCGGAAATTCTCCGCCTTGGCCCTGAAACGGTCATGGCGTTTATGGCGGAGCCGGTAGTCGGTGCAACGCTTGGAGCAGTTCCTCCCGTTGATGGATATTTCAAACGTATTCGTGAGATTTGCGACAAATACGGTGTCTTGCTCATTCTGGATGAAGTGATGTGTGGCATGGGGCGCACAGGTTCCCTGTTTGCGTATGAGCAGGAAGGCATCGTTCCCGATATTGTGGCAATCGCGAAAGGACTGGGTGCCGGCTACCAACCTATTGGCGCGATCCTTTGCACCGATACGATTTACAAAGCGATTGAAGATGGCTCAGGCTTCTTCCAGCACGGGTATACCTATCTTGCGCATCCTGCTGCATGTGCGGGAAGTCATGCGGTAGTCTCAGCAATACTGAATCGCGGACTGCTTGATCGGGTTAACTCGCTCAGCGAAACGTTCAAATCCGAGTTGAACATGGCACTGGGGCAGCATCTACACATTGGCGATATTCGAGGCCGTGGACTATTTCTTGCCCTGGAGATTGTTGAAGATCGGGAGAGTAAAACCCCGTTTGATCCAGCGCTCGGTATCAATAAGAAACTCAAAAAGCAGGCTTTTGAAGAAGGCCTGATCTGCTATCCCATGGGCGGAACCATTGATGGAAAACGTGGCGATCATGTTTTGCTTGCACCACCTTTTATCACTAGTGATTCCCAGGTGGACGAGGTTGTCTCAAAACTGAAAACTGCATTCGAGGCAGTGGTTTGAAACAACTTCCCACAATCATGGTTGCACTAAACGGTGCCCGACGCACAAAAGTTGATCATCCAAGTTTGCCGATAACTGTGGGTGAAGTTGTTGCAGAAGCTGCCAAGTGTCATGCTGCTGGAGTCAATGCGCTTCATGCGCATGTGCGGGATGTAGAGGGTAACCATGTTTTGGATGCAGGATTATATCAGGAACTGATTGCGGAGATGGCAATCAAAGTGCCTGAAATGGACGTGCAGATTACCACCGAAGCGGTCGGGATTTATTCGCCAGAAGAACAACGGAAACTGGTTCGCGATGTCATGCCGAAGGCGGTATCGGTTTCGCTTGCCGAAATGTTGTCGGATCAGGACTTGGATGCGGCCGGTGATTTCTATCGTTTTGCACGGGATGCAGGTATTGCTGTTCAGCACATCCTTTACTCCGCAGAGCAGGTTGTGCAGTTCAATCACTGTGTGTCGGATGGAATCATTCCAGTGGACAGTCATCAGCTCCTGTTCGTTTTGGGCAGGTATTCCGAGAAACAGGAAAGTGATCCATCCGATCTGGAGCCATTTTTGCAAAAGATGGATGCAGGAATAGGTAATTTGGATTGGGCAGTATGCGCCTTCGGAAAACAGGAAACTGCATGTCTCCTTGAAGCATATCGCCGAGGTGGAAAGTGCCGCATTGGTTTTGAGAATTCGCTTTGGAATGCGGATGGCTCTGTGGCCAAAGACAATGCAGAGCGGGTTCAGGAATTGTCATCGCTGATTAGATCAGAGGAAAACCATGTCATCTGAGAGAACCTATCCTGATCTTAGGGACGCTGTCTCGAAACTCTGTTCCAAATATCCGGGCGAGTATTGGCGCAAGCTTGATGAAGAGCGAGCCTATCCAACAGCATTCGTTGAAGAACTCACAAAAGCCGGATGGTTATCGATTCTGATTCCGGAAGACTACGGTGGAGCCGGACTGCCCTTATCTGCTGCAGCTGCAGTATTGGAGGAGATGCAGGCATCGGGCTGCAATGGTGGCGCGTGTCATGCGCAGATGTATACGATGGGTACATTGTTGCGGCATGGGTCGGAAGCACAAAAGCAGACTTATCTCCCCAAGATTGCCAATGGAGAACTGAGGCTTCAAGCCTTTGGTGTGACGGAGCCAACAAGCGGAACAGACACTGGTGCGATCAAGACGACTGCGGTGCGCGATAGGGATCACTTTGTCATCAATGGACAAAAGATCTGGACCAGTCGGGCAGAACACTCTGATTTGATGGTGTTGCTGGCCCGGACAACGCCGCTTCAAGAGGGCATGAAGAAGACAGCTGGTCTTTCTGTCATTCTTGTTGATATGCGGGAAGCAGTTGGCAATGGGCTTTCGGTCAGGCCAATTCGCACCATGATGAACCATGCAACAACCGAAGTGTTCTTTGATAATCTTCGCGTTCCCGCTGAAAATTTGATTGGCGAGGAGGGAGAAGGGTTCAAATATATTCTGTCGGGCATGAATGCGGAACGCATTCTGATCGCTGCAGAGTGCATCGGTGATGCCAAGTGGTTTATTGATAAAGCAAGTTCCTATGCCAAGGAACGGGTCGTTTTTGACCGTCCGATTGGAAAGAATCAGGGTATTCAGTTCCCGATTGCAAAGGCTTACGCGAATATGCGGGCAGCTGAACTCATGGTAGCAGAGGCGCTCCGACTGTATGAAGCGGGCGGCAATCCCGGCGAAGAAGCCAATATGGCTAAGATGCTTGCTGCAGATGCTTCATTTGAAGCTGCAAATGTTTGTATTCAGACCCATGGCGGGTTTGGTTTTGCCGAGGAATATGACATTGAGCGCAAGTTCCGCGAAACGCGCCTCTATCAGACTGCGCCTATTTCAACTAACCTGATCCTGTCTTACCTCTCAGAACATGTTTTGGGGTTGCCACGTTCCTATTAGTATCGCACTGATTAAGTTCAAGAGATCGGAATACAATTTCCAAAAAGGATGGGCATGGCTGATCAATCTATAAGGCTGGGTGCCGATATTGGCGGAACATTCACTGATGTGGTGCTTGAGGTTGGCGATGTTTTGCATTCAACCAAGGTTCTCACAACGTATGCCGCGCCTGAGAATGCGATTATTGAAGGCATGCACCAGGTTTGTGCAAAGGCAGGAATTGAACCTGGCCAGATTGAGCAGATCATTCATGGCACCACATTGGCAACGAATGCCTTGATTGAACGCCGTGGTGCCAAGACTGCGCTTATTACGACCAAGGGGTTTCGGGACGTCATAGAGATGCGGACTGAAAGCCGATTTGAGCAATATGATCTGAACCTGACCCTGCCAGATCCCCTTCTGCCTCGCCAACGGCGATACGTTTTGGAAGAACGCATTGAAGCCTCCGGTAAGGTGCTTGTTCCGTTGAAGCGCAGTGATGTGGAGGCATTGGTCGATGAGCTAGCGGTAGCAGGCTACGAGAGTATCGCGGTTGGGTTTCTTCATTCTTATCTTCATGACGAGCATGAAAAAATGGTTCGGGATGTTTTGGCTGAAAAAATGCCGAACGCGTTTGTTTCCCTATCCAGTGAAGTCTCGCCTCAGATGCGCGAGTATGAGCGGTTCAATACGACCATCGCGAACGCATACATCAAGCCATTAATGAAGAGTTACCTCAGTCGTCTGGAAAAACGCCTCAATGGCGAGGGTGTTGATTGTAACATCTTCCTGATGCATTCGGGTGGCGGAATAATCTCTATTGAAAGCGCGGCTGAATTTCCGGTGCGGTTGGTGGAGTCCGGGCCAGCCGGTGGAGCAGTTTTTGCGGCAAACATCGCAGCGCGCTATGGCCTCGATAAAGTGTTGTCTTTTGACATGGGTGGCACGACTGCAAAGATTTGCCTGATCAAAAACCAGACACCAAAAACCAGCCGTGTCTTTGAAGTTGCCAGAACCTACCGCTTCAAAAAAGGATCCGGCATGCCGATCTCAATTCCTGTGATTGATATGGTGGAGATTGGTGCGGGAGGCGGTTCACTCGCGCATGTGGATTCTCTGAAGCAAATCCGGGTTGGGCCAGAATCGGCTGGGTCAGAGCCGGGTCCGGCCTGTTATGGACGGGAGGGAGAACGCCCAGCTGTCACGGATGCTGATCTCGTGCTGGGTAAGCTAGATCCAGAAAATTTTGCAGGCGGGTCGATCCCGCTTTTTCCTGAAAAGTCTCGGCAGGCGCTAGCTGGTCATGTCGGGGATGAGCTCTCGATGGATGCTCAAACTGCTGCCTTTGGTGTTGCTGAAGTGGTTGATGAAAACATGGCCAATGCAGCGCGAGTCCACGCGGTAGAAAATGGTGAAGACCTCTCTGAATATACGATGATTGCGTTTGGTGGGGCGGCACCACTGCATGCAGGACGATTGTGCGAGAAATTGGGGGTTGATCGATTGCTGGTACCTCCGGGCGCTGGAGTGGGTTCGGCGATCGGATTTTTACGCGCACCATTCAGCTTTGAAGCGACGCGCTCGGTCTATATGAAGCTCTCGGATTTTGACCCGCAAAGGATCCGGGACATACTGGAGGCGCTGAAAGAAGAGGCGACAGGATTTGTCCGCAATTGTGACCCGCGGGCGGAGATATTCTCGGACTTCAAAATCTACATGCGTTACACGGGTCAGGGTTGGGAAATCCCGATTGATCTGACTGAAGCACAGGCAATGAATCCGGATGCTGAAACCTTCTTGCGTCTGTTTGAAGAAGATTACACCAAGCTTTTTGGTCGTCCGGTGGCTGGAATGGATACTGAAATTACGGTTTGGGCGGTAAACGCGACAACACTTCCGGAACCGGTTGATCGAATTTCTGAGCATCCGGGCGGCAATGCAGCAGATATTTCAGATTGGAGAGAGATTTTTGATCCAGCGTTGGGTGAAGCTGTTGTTTCTGGAATTATTTCAAGAGATGTGATGCAAACTGGCGACACGGTGTCTGGGCTAGCTGCGATTGTGGAAGATGAGACCACCATCATTGTACCGTCAAGTCGACAGGCCACAATGCAACCGGATGGTTGTGTTGATTTACGGGCCAAGAGGTAAGGAGAAATGTAATGGCAAAACAACATTCAAATGTCTCCTATCAGGTCATGTGGAACCGCTTGATCTCGGTTGTTGAGGAGCAGGCGCAAGCCTTGGTTCGAACAGCATTTTCAACGTCAGTTCGTGAAGCAGGTGATCTCTCTGCTGGTGCCTATGACACCCATGGCAGAATGCTTGCCCAAGCGGTTACCGGCACTCCGGGTCATGTGAATGCAATGGCGGATGCGGTTGCGCATTTCATCCGGCGGATTGGTCGCGAGAACATGTTTGAGGGTGACGTTTACATCACCAACGACCCATGGGAGGGCACGGGGCATCTACACGATATCACGATTGTATCGCCTTCTTTCAGAAACGATGTTTTGGTCGGTTTTTTTGCCTGTACGGCGCATGTGGTTGACATTGGCGGGCGCGGATTTGGTGCGGATGGGGCAAGTGTCTATGAGGAAGGCCTCTACATCCCCATCATGAAGTTTGCTGAACGCGGCGAGGTGGACGATACCCTCATACGGATTGTGCGGGGAAATGTACGCGAACCGGATCAATTGGTTGGAGACATGTATGCGCTTGCGACCTGTAACGAGATTGGCCATCGTCGACTGATCGACATGATGGATGAGTTTGAACTTGACGATCTCGAGGATATTGCCAGTTTCATTCTGGAAAATTCACGTCGTGCGACGCTTGAAAAAATCAATGCCCTACCGCAAGAAGAAGCATCGGGCGAAATGACAGTCGACGGGTTTGCTGCGCCGATCACGCTCAAGGTAAAACTCTCAATCGAGAAAGACCGTATCCTCTCTGATTTTGAGGGAACATCAGGTTTGGACAAAAAAGGGATTAACTGCCCGCTTGTCTACACCAAAGCTTATTGTTGTTATGCGCTCAAATGTGCCATTGCGCCAGAAATCCCCAATAATCATGCTTCACTTGAGCCTTTTGAGATTGTTGCGCCTGAAAACACCATTGTGAATGCACCGCACCCGGCTCCGGTCGCTCTGCGCCATATTGTCGGACACTTTGTGCCGGACCTAGTCTATGATGCGCTTGATAAAATCCTGCCAGATACGGTGCCTGCAGAAGGGGCAGGATGTCTGTGCAATTTTCAGGTGTCACTCCGCCCAAGAACTGACGAACCGGCGCCGGACGGGACCGTGCGGTCTGAAGTTCTGACATTTAATTCGGGTGGTTCGGGTGCACGGCCAACTCAGGATGGCATGAATGCAACAGCGTTCCCATCTGGGGTGATGACCATGCCGGTTGAAGCTACTGAACATACCGGCCCTGTTATCATTTGGCGCAAGGAACTTAGACCTGACAGCGGAGGTGCAGGCAAGTATCGCGGTGGCCTGGGACAATTTATGGAAGTCGGCGCAACCGAGGGCCATGAGTTTGATTTTCAGGCGATGTTTGACCGCGTTCATCACCCAGCCAGAGGAAGAAAAGGCGGTGAAAATGGTGGTAAAACCTCCATCGCACAAGATGATGGCACGCCCATGAATGGTAAGGGAAAGCAGTTTGTGCCGCATGGGCGCAAAGTCATGCTCGCTTTTCCGGGTGGTGCAGGCTACGGAAATCCGGAAGAACGTGATCTGGAGTTGGTCAGACAAGATTTGGCACGGGGATACATTTCTCCCGCTGCTGCTAAAGAAAAGTACGGTCTCGAAGATCAATTGATTGAAGAAATCTTGTCAGGTGTCAAAAACGGTTTTTTGGACTGACGCATTGCGGTTAATTTCCACTCCACTGTGGTTTAGTTCATCTTGATATCACGGTGAAATCACGCAAGCTGTGTACGCTTTCAGTATACATGTTTGAAATGTGAAATTTGGTCGGATTTGCTGGCGCTCCCTCCGAGTTTCGCAAAACGATTTTCAGTTCAGTTACACGTTCTCGCCAGCGCTTAATTGGTGTTGGGAGGGAACCATGAACAGAGATTTTTTTAGCAATCACATCGGTACATCCAGCGAACTTACCATGATCGCTGACATCAGGCCCGGTTTGGTCCCCGTCCGTGAGTCGATCAGTTACTCCTCCCGACTGAGACGGCACCTCAAAATGTTGAGCGCGATGCGGCGGATGGGGATCGAAACAGATCGGGGTGGGTTGTATGTGGGTCCGATCGATACGCTGCGAACATTGCAATACGTTAAGTGGACATTGATCGACAATGATACGAAAATGCTGCTGACAGTGAATTTCGATCAGCCGCTCGAATCCTATATCCGCGATATTGTTGATATTGCCGGCCCGCTTCTGGATACAATCCTTTGTCATTGTGTCGGCTTTGAGGGCGAGAATGGTGAAGAGGGTCACTATAGCGATCTTGGCTATCACCGCTTTGCAAAGTTTCCGGAAAAGAACCAGGTTGAAGTGGAATTGTTTGCAGCAGCAGCTCCAAACTTTACGGTTGATGATGCGGATTATTTGATTGAACAGGATGCGGAGCGCAGGCGTCTCAAGATACGGAATGGTTCTAATAAAAATGGTCCGGTGTATGATTCAGTCAGCCCTGATGAACTCGAACATTATACGGTTGGCCAGCAGCTAATTACGCCACGTCAGAAACTGTATAATTCATCAAAGGATGATGGACTGCCCGTACTGCATCAGGCGCTCAACATTATCCGAACGATGCACGAAAGTTCTCACCTCTTTCCGAAACACAATGATAACGGACTGGAGGTTCGGGACGACTTTCTTTATTACCGTTTGGCAGAAAGTCTGGTGCAGGGGTTCTGGACCGCGCTTAAGGCAAGAGTGTCTGCCTATCTTCCACTGCTTCAACAAGTCATTGGGAATTTTCCAAACCTTCCAAAGGTCATTCAAGATGCAATGGTTGATGGCAAAATTGTCTTGCCGGATGATGATCAGGACTTTTGGATTTTGCTCAGGACAATTCTCGAACTTGTCGCAAACTTCCTGCCTGACACTCCAGATGATGAGCCGAAATCCGATCTTTTGGTGATCGTGGCATTGTTGATCGATTTCAAAGAAGCTCTCAACTGGTTTGCGAAACGACCCGATGCCAGAAAACGTGAACCAATTATGGATACGGCACCGCAAGAGGTTGAGTTGCAGGTTCCCATCGCTAAACGACCAAAAAAGATCACTCATGCCTGCCTTGCATTTTTGCGAGTTCAGAATGCTCCCCAGGCAGCAGTTTTTTTGCGATCTATGAGCGATTTGCTTTTCCCGAAGGATCTGGATGCGCAATCGTTGTTTTGGACGCTGAGTATCACCAACAAGGGCTTGGAATCTCTCGAAATTCCACAAGATGTTCGTGATCGCTTTCCTGTTCCTTTTCGTGAGGGCATGGCAGCACGTGCAGGCATGCTTGGCGACACGGATGGAAATCATCCAAAGGATTGGGACTGGCCTAAGGGCACAAACAGTGAGGTGATTGACGAATCAAGCATCGACATCATCGTACAAATGCAAACCCGTGATCCGAACTACAAAAAAGATGAAACCTTTGATGAAAACGATCCGACCCAAGCGGGTCATCCGTTGAATGATGCCTATTGCCAACTCAAAGAATTGGCCGAGCAAAACGGCATGGCCCTATTGGGTTTTGAAGCGATGCAACGGCGACCATCCGAGGTGGGTTCACCGCGAGGGCATCTTGATTTTGCGGATGGTGTAAGCCAGCCAACTTACAATGGTTATGACGGCTATACCGCCGAGCGAGAAGCGCCGACTGAAAAGGAAGAGCCTGCAGAGTCAAAGCGGGGCGATATTCTGATTGGTCGTGAAAACAGTCTGGACAAGCCTCTGAACAAAGATGGGAAAGTCTATCACGTTGGCGAGGAAAGCCGTTATGAGCGGTTTGAAGCCCCGCTTATGGATGGTACGTTTCAGGTTATTCGCAAGACCAGTCTTGATGTGAAAGCATTCCAGAATGTTCAACAGAATATTGATGGTCGTGAGTGCGACAAACCTGATCTGACCGAAATCCAGGAAAAAATGTTTGGCAGAAAGAAGGATGGCACACCGCTATTTACTCAAGGGTCTGCCCCATATGACAATGATTTCAACTATGCGGATGATCCAAAGGGCGAAACCTGTCCGCTCCAATCGCATATTCGCCGTGCAAATCCGCGCCGAACAAAAACACCGCGCATTTTGCGCTCCGGTTTCTCTTTTGGCTCATTTGATCATTCAAAGGACGAAGACCGTGGTCTCATGTTCATCTGTTACAACGCCAATATTGCGGAACAGTTCGAACTGATCCAACGCTGGATTTCCGGTGGAAATATAACAGGCATATCCAGTCTACACGGCGATCCGATTTTGGCGCCGGTCCGCCCGGGAAGCAATCGGGTATTCCGCTACTATGATGCAAACAAGGACGTTGTTCGGGTTGAATTGCCGGACAAACCTCTCGCAACGTTGCGCTGGGGTCTCTATGCGTTCGTTCCATCAAAAGACGGGCTGAACAAGCTTGCTTCTTTGGCGGGTACTGATGTGACCGCAATGTCAGAGCTGGCAAAATTGGGTGCAGAAGTAATGGAGAAGCGAATTTTTTCTGTTCCGCATAATCAAAGAGCTGATGCATGGAAAATATTGTTGGAAGATCGTGATCATTATCGGCGCGATGAAAGGGAAGCTGTATGGGCCTGGATTCGCGAAACCCAGAACGGTGTCTATGATACCGGTGATGATGATGCCTATGGCGTGCTGGTCGGGTCTGCCGAGGGCGTAAGTGAAGTTGTTCTCAATGAGCGGGAAGATTATTCGGTTCGTGAATATTGGTACCGGATGAAAGATTCAATCGGCCCGCAAAATCTGGGCTTTGATCGTAACCCGGCCAGAGTTGGAAATTCGGATCCCTTTGCAGATGCTGTGAAGCCTGGTGACTATGATATTGATGCGGATTTGATCAATCCGTTTATCGCTGAGTATTCGCTTGAAGAAGTTTTTGCAGATGCCATGCGGCATACGGAGGAGTTTATCGCATCCGTGCCTGTTGAAGAGCAACCGTTGCGACGTCCCATGATCGGCAACACGCCCGACGATTATGCATCTCCCGGACTTAAGCCGCTTGGCAAATGGCTGGATTTGGAACGGTTGATCGATGATGTCGCGGCTGAATTGTCCGTAGATTGGTTTGGTCTTCCCAAAGGTACTTCGTTCCTCAAGATTGGTGGTCCGGAAGATGATCATGAAGACCCAAACGCAGTCCCGCATTGCCCACAAGATTTGCTCAATGCCTCATTTTATGTGTTTGGACCGGCACCTTCGCCTAATGTGAAAGAGGGAGCAACGACGGGCCTTACGCCCAAGATTCCACTGAATCTGGCACAATATTCAGCTGAATTGAAAGACCCTCCAAAATACACATTGGTCGAAAAACTGAAGAAGGCCCAAGCTGAGAACCCGGATCACTGGACTGATCAGAAAATTGGTGAAGTTCTGGCAGGCGTTACCTTTGGTTTTGTGGGGCCGACACCAGGCAGTTTCCTTTCGGTCATGTATGACTGGATCGATAACAAGGAGCTATGGCGCGTGCAGCAAGATCTGGTTGCTGCCGGGCCAGACTATGGTCCCGAGGCTGTTAGAGATGCATTGGAGCCTTGGGTTCTACGTGGAATGCGCGGATGTCCGATACCAGACATGCTCTACCGCAGGACGGTCGACAAGGTAAATTTGGGTGGTAAATCGGTCGAAGAAGACCGGATGGTAACGTTTAGTATCATGTCGGCAATTGCAGATGATCCCAGCGTTGAACAACTCCTGTTTGGCGGTGATTATTGGGCGCCAAAGAAGCCACTTCATTCTTGTCCTGGTCAGAAGATGGGCCTGTATACCATTTACGGTGTGATGGCGGCGATCTTCAAAAGTGGGCGTCTCAGAGCTGAAGGTCCGCTCACGCTGCGTCTTGAAGAAGAATAGAGGTCCGCATAATGGGCTTTTGCTGCGATCCTGAAGCTGTACGGTCTAAAGAATGAAATCGGTTATCCGGGAAGGGTCATTTATAAAAGAGCCTGCCCGGATTTGTTTTTCCATTTCGGTCGCCTGTTTTTTGTGCCAATGCATGTCTTGTTCCGTCAGCATGTTGGTTGCTTCTGCAAGATTTTTGAGGGCGGCGTTCTTGTCCTTAAACACTTGTTTCAAACGGGCTTCGTGAAGTAAGGTAATGGCCAGTTCGTGGGGCGAATTGCGTGAATGTGCATAAATCTTAGCTTCTGCGATATGGGCGTACGCTTTTTCATAGGATGCACCGGTATTTGTACCATTTCCATTCGCCGATAAAATTGCCAGACTTCTGCTTGCCATTGCGGCGCCAACCGGCTCTCCGAATTGTGCGAGTTCAAGCGCTCGTTCTGAAGCTGCGATTGCTTCTTCCCTCCTGCCAGTCATTGCGCAGGCATCCGAAACCCAGCCATAGCAGAAAGAGATATAGAGTCGCATTTTTGAGTCCCATAGGCGATCTGCGGCAGCACACAACATATCAATCCCCGCTGTATCGCCAGTAGTGCGCCATATTGAGTATCCGTGGATGCAGCGCGCCATGTTGATCAGGTATGGTGAATTGACAATTTCAGACCGTCGACATGACCGTTCAGCAAGATCTTTTGCTTCTGCCCACCGACCTTGCCAGAGCAGGATTGCTGAACCGAGATTACTAATCGAGCTTTCGATTTCATGGTTGTATTGCTTCACACGTTCAAGAGCTGTTTTGATTAGTCTGTTTCCCTCCGCAAAATCACCTTGATCAGACTTAACGACCGCCAGAGTTGCCATCGCATAAGACGAAAGGACAGGGACGCTTCTTCCTGATCCCGGATTATTTTCTCTTGCCTTTAAGGCGGACTCGATGTCCCGCTGTGCACGGATGTAGTCACATCGTGCTGCGTGGACAAAACCGCGGGTAGCGATCACGTCCGATTCCAAACGCTCGTTTTTTGCTGAATGTGACAATTCCTCAGCTTTGTTCAGGTTTTTGATTGCATCCGCGTAGTCACCAATAACGAGTTGTATGTAACCAATCCAATGGTTCACGACCGCCATGGCACCGGTGTCGCCAAACTCTCTGGCAAGTCGAACTGCTTTGGAAAGTATAGGAAGCTGATCTCTTGCGGGCGCATATATGCATGGCAGTCCCCAGCGCATGGCGGTGGTTAACCACCGCATTCTGTTCTCTTCGGTCGGTTCGCATTGGTCGATCAATTCCAATGCAGTGCCATATTGGTTCTTGGCCTGATCAAGAGAAGAAAGACTGAGAGCCTTGTCCCCGGCGCGAACCGCGTAAATGACGGCTTGCTCATACTGTCCGGCACCCCGATGGTGAAAGGCCAGTTGTTCGGCAAAGTCATCAGTATTGTTAGGGCCAGCAACAGATGCCAGATGAGCTGCAAATTGTGCATGCAGTTCTCGACGATCTGACAATCCTATTGTGTTGTATATGATATCGAACGTGATGCCGTGCTTGAAGTTCAGTTCCTCTCCTTCCAGGCGTGGAGACAATAACCCGACTTCTGTTAATTGGTTCAAAATGGACTCATCCACCTCTTCGCCAAGAACTGCACTAAGCAGTGATAGTTCAAGGCCATCGCCGTGGATTGCAGTAACTTCAATGACTTTGCGTTGCAGAGGATCGAGATTTTCAAATCGGGTGACCATCATGGCCTGCATGGTGCCGGGGAGCTTTTCACTGCTCAGATCATCGATATTTCCGGAAGCATCGTGAAGAAACGCATGGCAGATTTCCTCGATGAAAAACGGATTACCGCCAGATTTGTTGTAGATGTATCGCTTGAGTTTTTCCTCCGGCATCCAACCCAGCAATTTTTCCGCTGTCCTGGAAACTTCTGCCATCTCCATGTTCTGAACGATGAAAGGCTGTACATCAGAGATTGCTTCATCCGAGATTTCATTGCCACGTATTGTGAACAAGAACATGACGGGTTGATCAGAAAGCTCCGAGATAAATTTCCCCAGCATTGCGCGTGACGCATCATCGGCCCATTGCCAATCATCAAACAGAACAATGGTTTTGCGCCCGGACAGGGCATTTAACAGTTTGGAGTCCAATCGTCGGACTTCCCGGCTGGAATGTGCCGGCTGGGTGTCTGACGGCATTGTCGGATTGTCATCAGACAAACCCAGGCTCTCGCTCAGAGCATGCATTGGTTCCAATGGTGCGCTTCGATCCTGTCTTCTGCACCGGACAAAATGGACTTCTTCGCCATTGCCAATTTTTTGGCGCAGGAATTCAGTTGCCAATCTGGTTTTGCCGACCCCCGGTTCGCCCATAATCACAATGCGTGTGAGACTGTTCTTCTGTGCCTTTGCCCACTGTTCACCGATCTTGGCGAGAAAATCTTCCCTGCCGACAAATGTGTTTTGTGAGTGCCAAGCTTCACCTGTCAAAAGGTAGGATGGCCGTTGTTTGCCAAGGACAGCCACTACCGAAAGTTCCTGAGTGTTATGGGTGATCGCGGGTTGTGGTGCTAATGAAAACAGGGATTGCAGACGCCGGACAGATTTTTCTGTTGCCAGAATGTTAGGCCCTTGATTTCTGCGGGACATTTCCAGGGCATTGGTGATTGGTGGACCAAAGACATCGTAAAGCACTTTTCCATTTTCGGAGATGCGGAGATAAACAACGCCAGTATCAATACCAATTGCGTGAGAAAAGGTAATGCTACCGCTCGATTTTTGGTTCTCCTGTGTCAGAGCATCATCGATTTCCAGAGAAGCGGCAATGGCATTTTGTATATCTTCCTCATAGGTTGATAGCGGCCCGAAAACGCCAAATATCTCGCCGCTTACACCCGTTGAAGTCGTGCTTCCAAACGCTTCCAGTTTCTCAACAATCATGTTGGTGCGTCTGCGCGTATGTTCTTCAAACTCCTCAATATCCACCAATGTGGAATTCGAAACGGGGGTTATGCGGACCACGACAACAGAAAGAAATTCACGACGCCCCAAAACATTTTTTGGTTTGGCAAGATAGGTTGCCTGCTGTGTGGGTGCTGATGCCTCACCCATCTGGATG
>JASJDO010000134.1 GCA_030065115.1 Rhizobiaceae bacterium
CCAATGCAACCATTCCTGAGAACGCCAAAGCCAAATGCGTCCTGGCTACTCGTGCAGATGGCGTGTTGTCTGGTATTGAGCTTGCAAAAACAGCATTTGCTGCCATTGATCCATCGCTGAAGTTCAAAGGGTTGAACATGGACTGCGATACGCTCAACAAAGGTGACGTGATCGCAGAGATCCACGGCAATGCCCGGGCCATTTTGGCAAGCGAACGGGTGGCGCTGAACTTTCTGATGCGCATGTCCGGAATTGCGACCTACACAGCAGAATTTGCGAGCCAGATTGCCCATACAAAAGCTGAGGTCTGTTGCACCCGCAAGACCATTCCCGGCCATCGCGCGTTCGACAAATATGCGGTTAAATGCGGCGGCGGCTCAAACCACCGCTTTGGTCTGGACGATGCGATTCTGATCAAGGATAACCATATTGCCGTGGCAGGAGGCATTGGTTTGGCAATTGGGCGGGCGAAGGCCTATGCTGGACATCTTGTGAAAGTGGAAGTCGAAGTTGACACATTGGACCAGTTTAAAGAAGCCCTGAAAGCCGGGCCGGATGTTGTGCTGCTTGACAACATGACGAATAAGCAATTGGCCGAGGCTGTTACGATAAACCAGAATGACAATTCCGGCACAGTAAAACTGGAAGCATCTGGAAATGTGAACATTGATACGATCAAGGCCATAGCCGAAACTGGTGTGGACTACATTTCAACATCCAGTATCACAATGGCAGCGCCCACTCTGGATGTTGGCCTAGATATTGATATTCAGTGAACTGCTTAGCCCGCGATCATCTCTTCGACTGTCACATTAAGCCTGTGCAGAGCGCCTTCAAATCGGCCGAAGAGATGGCTGGGGTTTCCACGTGAAGCAAAGCCTGCCTGAATCTCTTCCCCCAGAACAAAATCTTCCATCAATGCAGTGACTGTGATTTTCTGATTTTTGTCCCAGTGCTCCTGCATCTCATCGGTTAGCGGTGAACTTTTGGGAACCAGGGTCGCCATCCGCATGTGTGTCAGAGCTTCCGAGACCGGTTCAAAATGAAACCACATCACGTGATCCTGTTGAACCAATAATTGCGTGTTGGCCATCAAGGTATAGACCATGTTTGCGTCCTGACGAATTTGCCAGTTCTCTTCAGGTATCTGGTGAAGATCAGGCATGGAAATTCGAGGTAGAACTGCCCTCATGTGGGGGCCAAATGTCGAATATGTAAGCAAATTATCCGGGAAATACGGACCAATCGTATTTTTGTGGGCCACCCGGAAGTGGTAAGCCTCCATCCCGCCTTCCATCAACACTTTCCAGTTTGCCTTGATGTCGACTTCCTCAATTGCGGCAATGCGGTGATCAGCAAGGCCAATCCAATCAAGATCTGGTGCCATGCCTGAAAGCCAGACTTCGATGTCTGGAATATCTGCTGCATCGGGATTGGCAATGATCCAAATAAACCCATATGCTTCTGACACAGGAAGTTTGCGTAACCCGCGCTCTGCTCTTTGGAGATCTGGAAATCCCTGGTCTTCGTGCGGCACTCCTCGCAGGGCGCCATCATTGCTAAAACTCCAGGCGTGGTAAGGGCAGGTAAACAAACGTTTGCACCCGGTTGCTTCTCGCTCAAGGCGCGCTCCCCGGTGACGGCATACGTTCAGGTAGGCACCAACCTCTCCATCAGATTTCCGAACCAGTAAAAGCGGCAGCCCCATGAAGTCTTTCGTCAAGAATGCGTTTTCTCCTTCCAGCTCAGAACTTTGAGCCGCAATGACGGGCTTGCGCCTGAATATCATCGCGCGTTCGCGTTCAAACCTCTCAGGGCTGGTGTATCGCGAGATTGGAGAATGAGCGATGCTATCATCCAGAAAGGCTGATTTTTGCTCAGCCAGACCAATGATTTCTCGGATTAGTCGAACTTCAGTTTCTCGATCCATAACAAGCTCCTGTCACTTACCGATTGGTAAGCTACTTACCATTTGGTAAGCAGTCAACCCTGTGTTACAGAAGTTACGAAAGGCGTAAAAAATGAACAAGTCCTTTGGTCCGCGCGATGTTTACATTGCCATTGCTTCAAGACGCTTTGGAAGCGATGGCTTTCACGGCACCAGCCTTGCCGCTTTGGCAAAAGACGCTGGTGTGACCAAACAGGCGCTCCTGCACTTCTTCGGCACAAAAGAACGTCTCTATGCTGAAGTTTTGAATGCGTTGGCTTCGCGCCTGTGTTCGGAAGTCGAATCCTTTTCCGATTCTGACCCCATCAAACATCTTACTGATTATCTTCTTAAATTTGCGCAGTCGACACTTGAAAGTCCACAGGATGCACGCCTTGTTGTCAGGGCCCTTCTGGACAGTGATCCGAGCGCACGGGCTTGGCCGATGAAGCCTTATCTCGACAAAATGAACACTTTGGTGATTGCAGCCTCTAAGCAAACTTCCTTCTCAGAAGAAGAGGCGCGAGGCTGGTTCTTTCCAGTTTTAGGAGCGGTGCAATATTTTGCCATTTCATCGACCGCCATTTCGGGAATGTATGGGTCAGACGCCCAACGTGATCTGTGGCCCCAGCTTGAACACCATATTAAGACGTCCATCATGGCCCTCGCCGAAGGCCGGATTTAGGCAATTTCTCGCACCAACCAAATAAAATACAAAAGTGCATTTTTCACTCTTGCCGCTTGAGCACTTCCCTGCAATCAATACGCGTTGAATTGGAGAAGCCTTATGTCTGAATCGTTATCTGCGAAAGCGAAGCTTATTATACTTTGTGGCTGTGGTATTGCGCTTCTGGCTTTCGGCCCGCGATCAGCAATGGGGTTTTTCCAGCAACCGATCCTGGATACCACAGGGTGGACCAGTGCGACTTTTGGGCTAGCGATTGCCATACAAAACCTCGCTTGGGGAATCGGTCAGCCGGTATTTGGCGCGCTCGCAGATCGCTATGGCGCGTATAAATCCCTTGCCAGCGGGGGCATCATTTATGCCCTTGGTCTCTATTTGATGGGAACCGCCGATGCACCGATCTGGCTTCATATTGGCGGTGGTGTTCTTATCGGCCTTGGAGTTTCTGCAGGATCCTTCGGCATAGTGCTTTCTGTTTTTGCCCGGAATGTGCCGCCAGAAAAACGCAGCCTTGTATTCGGTATGGGTACTGCTGCGGGCTCAGCTGGCATGTTCCTGTTTTCACCGCTGTCGGTAAAACTCATCTCGGAATATGGCTGGTCCAGTTCGCTGCTTATCATGTCTGCATTGATGATGCTGATCCCGGTTCTTGCCATACCGCTGCGCGGCAATGCAGAGAACGCCACCATTGCTGTCGACAACATGAACCAAACGATTACGGATGCTTTGCGCGAAGCGCTCGGACACAAATCCTACCTGCTGCTGATCAGCGGATTCTTTGTTTGCGGATTTCAGGTGGCTTTCATCACAGCGCACTTTCCCAAATACATCGCAGATTTGGGGCTCGATATCGATTTGGCGGGGTTTTCTGTTGCCGGATGGGCGCTGGCACTCATTGGCCTGTTTAATATTCTTGGCTCATTGGCCTCGGGCATTTTGGGACAGAAGTATTCAAAGCCCATGATGCTTGTTTATCTTTATGTTGGACGATCCATCGCAACCGCTGCTTTTCTGCTGCTTCCCCAGACACCAACCAGCATCATCATCTTCTCGATTGTTATGGGTATTTTGTGGCTCTCAACGGTTGCACCAACCAATGCGCTGGTTGCTGTCATGTTTGGCACGCGGCACCTGGGCATGTTGGGAGGTATCGTCTTTTTTTCACACCAGATTGGCTCATTTCTGGGGGTGTATTTCGGAGGCTATCTCAGAGATGTTTATGGCAGCTATGACGTGGTTTGGTGGCTCGGTGTTGCGCTGGGTTTATTCGCCGCCATTGTGCATTGGCCGATTGAAGAGAAACCAGTAGTCCGCGAAGCCAGCGCCTAAATTGAGGCGCGCTAACGGTCCATTGGATCATAAATTGCGCACGTTTCGGTACCATGTGCCAAGAGCTTGCCATCTTCGGTTTTGAGTGTAGCTTCGCAGGTAGCAAGCTTGCGCCCCATATGAACTACATTTGCTTCAGCAAAGACTACACCTGTCTGGCTAGTGATCGCTCGTACCAGATGAACCTTGTATTCCGCCGTTGTGTAGGCAAGACCAACAGGAACTTTCGTCCAAACGCAGCAGCCAAGAGCAGAATCCATAATGGTTCCAGCCCACCCTCCATGGACAACACCGGCAGGATTATAATGCTCTAACAGCGGTTCCCCTCTAAACACGACCCGTCCTTCTTCGGCATGATACATGCGAAAATTCATGAGCTTGGACATGGGCGGTGGCGGCAAGTCGCCAGCTATCATGCGTTTACATAGTTCCAAACCGGAGGTCGACATTAATACATCCGGTTTCAGGTGACCGAAACCGTTCTCCCTGTCGATCCAAACCACCTCTTCAGCCATGTGTTACTCCTTTGCCAAAGCCCTGACGAAACTTGCCCGTTCATCCGGAGGTTTTATGCCCCTCGGCCCGTAAATATGTCGATCAAAAAAGTAACCGCTTAGTGCAAAACCATTGTTTATTTGTTCGCGATCGGGAACCTTACCCCAATCAGCTTCATGGCGATTGAGGAATGACGGCAGCGCCAGCATTCTATCAGCCCAGGGTTGACCTGCATCTGCACTAACGGCTCTGCCAGACTTGGGCGAGACATAGATCAATTGGTGATGCTGACCCGTGGAAGCGCAAGTTTCCAGATCAAGGCCAAAACCCAGTTCATCCAGCAAAGCCAACTCAAAGCGCACCATTAGACTGGCCGCGATATCCGTGTGTTTGAGATTTTCAACTAAAACCCGCGAAGCACGATATAATCCTGGATGTGGGTCGCGCTCGGGCAGAAGGCGTAAATGTGAGGCGAGCGTCTGAATCCCGAAAATTGCTGAAGGCATAATCATGAGGTCTGCTGCAAAGAGCTCCGAACCTTCCAGCGAATAGGTGCCCAAATGGTCTTCGAGCCGGGCATGCCAGTTGGCGGTTACGAAATTGCCTGCCTGCAAGATGGGCCTCATACGCTTGGAGCGCCCTCCCCTTACCAGACCCAGATGACGACCATGGTTGAGCGTCATGAGTTCCACAATGGCGCTCGTTTCGCCGTGTTTGCGAACTCCCAGAATCAATCCTTCATCTTGCCATTCCATGCGGGCAGAGTGACCTAACCGGCTGGGAATTCAAGTCCCATTTCACGATAGCGCGCTGGATCATCCCCCCATTTTTCGCGCACCTTGACGAACAGGAACAAATGCACTGGCTGCTCGACGAGTTCACACAGCTCTTTGCGGGCTGCAGTAGAAATTGCTTTTATGGTCGCGCCATTTTTTCCGATGATGATTTTCTTTTGGCTTTGCCGTTCCACATAAATGACCTGGCTTACTTTAGCGGAGCCGTCCTTCATTTCTTCCCATTTCTCAGTTTCGACGTGCGAGGCATAGGGCAGTTCCTGATGAAGGCGCAGATAAATCTTTTCCCGCGTCACTTCTGCCGCCAACATTCTCATTGGCAGATCAGAAATCTGATCTTCGGGATACATGTAGGGACCAGCCGGTAAGGTTTTTGCCAAATGATTTACAAAATCGACACATCCATCACTATTCAGTGCTGAAACCATGAAGGTCTCTTCAAACGAGCGAAGTGCATGAATGTCCGCAGTGAGTTTAAGCAAGGTATCCCGTGGAACTGCATCAATCTTGTTGATCAACAACATGGTTGGAACGTTCACTGTATCGAGATTTTGGATAATCTCCTCAATATCCCTTGTCAGTCCACGTTCCGCATCAATGAGCAACACACATATGTCGGCATCTCTCGCACTGCCCCAAGCGGTTGATACCATGGCTTCATCCAAGCGTCGCCGGGGCGCAAAAATGCCAGGGGTATCGACAAAGATGATCTGGCAATCATCATGAATTGCGATCCCACGCATAACTGCCCTTGTGGTTTGTACCTTGTGCGTGACAATCGAAATCTTGGATCCCACCAACTGGTTCATCAAAGTGGATTTACCCGCATTTGGGGCTCCAACAAGTGCCACAAATCCGCAACGTGTATTGGTGTCAGGTTCCAAGTTCATTCCATTTCCGAAGACGCATCACCGTCTTTCCAAATACCTTTTGCAATCAGCAGCTTTGCTGCTGCGTCCTGTTCTGCGCTCCGCTTTGAACGGCCATGACCCGCTTCTTCAAGGTCATCCCCAATCTGTACTGACACTGTAAACTCGGGATCATGATCCGGGCCGGTCCGTGCAGTCTCAAAATAACGCGGCGTTCCAAAGCCTTCAGCATGCGCCCATTCCTGCAAAGCAGTTTTTGAATCGCGTCTGGCAGCCTTTACATCATGAATGCGCTCTTTCCAGAAACGCTGGATAAATTTTTCTGCTGCGGGCAATCCACCATCAAGATAGATCGATGCAATCAACGCTTCCAACACATCCGCACGCACACTTTGCATCCGTTTTCCGGTGATCTGTTTCAAATCACCGCCGGTGCGAATAAATTCATGCAATTGCAATCGATCAGATATTTGGGCGAGGGTCTTGCCCTTAACAAGGGCATTCAGACGCAGGGACAATTCTCCTTCCACAGCCTTGGGAAACTCCTTGAAAAGAAGTTCTGCTATGCAAATTCCCAACACCCTGTCGCCAAGGAATTCCAAGCGTTCGTAGTGAAAATTATCGTCCGAGTTTTTTCTCACGCTTGAATGTGTTAGCGCACGCTCAAGGTTTGAAAAATCCGTGAATTGATAGCCAATACGCTCTTCCAGAATGCCAAACCGGCGTTTGCCTCTGTCAGAATACGTACCACTCATATATCACAGACCACTGAATAAGCGGCTGGCGCGAAGGTCGTCGGGCCATTTCCAAACCGCCAACGGATGGGAACGATCCTTAATGGAGAAGAAGATCACATCTGCTCGGCCAACAAAGTTCTCCAGAGGTACAAATCCAGCTTCAAATCGACTGTCCGCCGAATTGTCCCGATTGTCGCCCATCATAAAGTAATGCCCCTCAGGAACTTCAAAAACCTGAGTGTTGTCTCCCAGACTGCGCGGATTCACATCAAGCGTTTTGTAACTAACACCATTGGGAAGTGTTTCGATGAATACCGGAACCGGTCCTCTACCCGTTTCATCATCAATATAATTCTCTGCGGCACGCTCACGTTTAACCGGCGCATCATTGATATAGAGAATGCCGTCGCGCATCTGCACCTTGTCACCAGGAAGTCCAACAACCCTTTTGATATAGTCAATATTCGGGTTGGGTGGAAATTTGAAGACCGCCACATCGCCGAGCTCCGGTTCTCCTGACCAGATGCGGCCATCAAACAAGTCTGGGGCGAATGGCAGAGAGTATTTGGAATAGCCATAGCTAAACTTGGAAACAAAAAGGTAGTCTCCGACTAACAAAGTCGGCTTCATGGAACCAGACGGAATGCTGAAAGGTTGAAAAAGGAAAGTCCTCAGAAATACTGCCAGAATCAAAGCCTGGATGATAACCGATACAGTCTCACCAAACGTACCGCCCTTGGGCTGTTTTTTATCAGCTTGAGTTTCTCTTGCCTGATTCTGTTCCATGCTCAAGGTTGTTCCTTTTCAGAGATAAAAATCTATCAGGATTTGATTGCTTCAATAATGACAAATGCCTGTGCCAGTGGAAAATCATCTGTGATTGTTAGATGTATTCGTGGTTCGTATCCACTGGGCATCAATTGCGCAAGTCTTTTCGCAGCACCGTTTGTCAGAACCATGGTAGGTTTACCATTTCGGTCATTTACGACCCCCATGTCCCGCCAGAAAACTCCGTTTGATAACCCGGTTCCCAGAGCCTTGCTACACGCTTCCTTTGCTGCAAACCGTTTCGCATAAGATGCTGCCCGGTTTTTCCTCCGATCAGATTTCTGCTGCTCGATTTCGGTAAACAGGCGCTCGACAAAACGCGAACCGTGCTTCTCAAGAGATTTCTCAATACGCCGTATATCTATGAGATCGCTTCCAAGTCCAATGATCATGATTTCTGCCTTGTCTTTCAACCAACTTAGGCAGAGCGGGACGTATATTCAACTTTGAAAAGATGACTAATTTTTACAACTGATCTGATTGTGTTTTTTGCGCCCGTCGTAAAGCGCGATGCCTCCGGAATGCAACCGCGGCCCAACGGGTGACAAGATAGGCAATAATTCCGAACAGGACACCCAATGGGAAGGCGCCAACCAGCATTGGTTTGAGAACCGGATGCCAGATATTGCTCACCATCTCCAGAATGCCGGTGAAGCCCAAATCCATCAAGCCTGAATCGGTCATTGAGGATAATGCAGGAGCATCCGACGCATCTGTCTGACCAGACAGGATGAATGTGCCTAACTTGTAGGTAAAGGTCCAGATAAACGGAAAGGTGATCGGATTGCCAAAAAATGTACCCATTGCAGCAGACAGGAAGTTTCCTGCGATCAAATAGGCCACCATGAATGCAATCAGAAAGTGAAGACCTAGAAACGGGGTAAATGAAGCAAAAACACCTGCGGCAACGCCTGCAGAAATTGCATGAGGAGACGCAGTCAGGCGCAAAACGCGCTTGCTAACATATTTTGCCGAGCGGGACCAACTACGTCGTGGCCAAAGCCAAATTCGCAGTGTTTCACCCCAGCTTGCAGGATTTTTTCGACCAAACAGCATGCTTAGCGTAGCGTCCGATTAGTTGTCCCCAATATATAGGTCTTACCAACAGAGTAATAATACCCGATTAACAAAAATTCCGTGATTGTTGGAGAAATGTCCGTGCCAGGCTGCGTTTAGAGGCTTCGACTGCCGGGTTTAACCGCAGGCAAAGCGGCAAGTTCCGCTGGTAATTCATCTTCCTTGTAGGCTGGCACTTCGTATTCAGCCAGGGCGATTAACGGCACGCCGACATCTGACTTGCCTGCGGACCGGTCAACCAGACAACCGGCAGCCAAAACGTTGGCGCCTATTTCCTTCAAGGATTCCACTGTCTCTCTGATCGAAAGACCGGTTGTAACAATGTCCTCGATGATCACCACTTTTGCGTTTTGCGGAAGCTCAAATCGACGGAGCCTGAATCTTCCTTCTTCACGCTCTACCCAGACATTTGGAACATTTAAATGTCTGGAAGTTTCAAAAGCCGGAATGATTCCACCTACGGCAGGCCCTACCACGAATTCGACATCGGGATGAGCATCACGCACCTTC
>JASJDO010000015.1 GCA_030065115.1 Rhizobiaceae bacterium
CAGGTGCAATAACGTTCGGTGTTTTCCGGCAAATCAGTAATGCATTTGATGAAGTGGAGGAATCGCTGAAATTCTTGGTGAATTCCTGGAAGACCATCATTGAGTTGATTTCTATCTACAAGCGCTTGATATCATTTGAATCTGTAATTCCGCACGATCCAACACCAGATGTAGCATTGTCAGACGAGACGGTCGTTCCAGCCGAATAATTGCCGGGCTCAAGCGCAATTGACGCAGCGCTCTGCCATTGGATCAATGGCGAGCCTGCCGTCAGGAATTTCTTCGTCGCAATTGCTGCAATAGCCATAGTCCTCGTCGCGGATACGACGATACGCCTGTTCGATGCGTTGCAAGTCCAGCTGCCGGGTTCGTTCCTGCGCTTCAGCCATCGCCTGCTGTTGCATCGCATCCATTCGAGAAAGACGCCCTACGGCCTGTTGATCAAGCTCAACCGTGTCGCGCGCTTCTTTTGAAATGTTGGACAGGCTTTCAAGCTCTTCGCGTTTTGCTTCAAGCCGTCTTTTTGCCGTTTTAATATCAATCGCCATGTCATAAAGTCCTTGCGAGTTGATGATATGTATTTCCGTAGATTTTGCAAAACGGACATTGAGACAGGAACAAAGAGCATGTGGTTGTTGATATTGGGGTTGGTGTTGTTTTTGGGCATTCACAGCGTCAGGGCTTTTGTACCGAATGTCCGCGAGAACTTTATCGCCAATCGGGGTGAAGGCGCTTGGAAAGGCATTTACTCTGTACTCTCTCTGGTAGGGTTTGTGGTGCTGATTTATGGCTATGGCCAGGCACGCTTTGACAACATCTTCTTCTATTCCGCGCCAACCTGGCTCAATCATGTGCAACTTCTGTTGATGTTACCCGCAATGATATTGCTCGCCGCGAGCCAATTACCGACTGGCAGGATCAAGAAGGCGGTCAAGAATCCGCAATTGATTGGTGTGAAAATCTGGGCGATTGGACATTTGTTGGTGAATGGTGATCTGGCAAGCTTTTTACTGTTCGGCGGATTTCTGGCTTGGGCAGTCATTGTCGTGATCAGCACAAAGAAGCGGGGGCAAACGTTCCCTGATCAAACATCAACCATGGGTGATATTCTGTCGGTTGTCATCGGAATTGGCATTTGGCTGGCATTTGCATTCTGGTTGCACGAATGGTTGATCGGTGTTCCGGTGATTGCATAACCTGCTCTGATCAGGTTAAAAGGCAGGCAAATTCGATTGGCTGAAATCAAGCCACTCCTAATACAGGTTTTCATACGATGTCCGACGACAGTTTTATCCGCGAGGTCGAAGACGAGCTTCGCAGCGACCAGCTCAATACATTTTGGAGCAAGTACAAATATCTGGTGATTGGCGGCGCTGTGGCGCTGGTACTTGGCACAGCCGGAAAACAAGGTTGGGATTACTGGCAAAACAGTATTGCCGCTGCATCCGGTGACCGCTTCATCGCGGCCGTGGAACTTTCCAATGACGGTAAACATGATGAAGCAATTGCGGCGCTTGAATCCTTGTCTGCAGACGGATCCGGACAATATCCCGCTCTTGCGAAAATCCGGTTGGCTGCTGAATTTGCCAAGAATGACGAGCCTGAAAAGGCAGTTGAAGCCTTTGATGCCATCGCTGGTGACAGTTCATTTGATGAATCGCTTCGCAACGTGGCCCGTTTGCGATCCGGTCTTCTTCTGGTGGATCATGGGTCATATGATGAAGTTGCCGAGCGTCTTCTGTCCATGGCTGATACTGGCAAATCGTTCCGTCATTCTGCGCGTGAAGGTTTGGGCCTTTCTGCCTGGAAAGCAAAAGACTACAAACAGGCGCTTGTTTGGTTTAGCGCAATCACAGAAGACGGTCAGGCACCGGCAGGCGTGCAGGAACGGGCTCGCATTATGATGCAATTGCTTGCCGGGCAAGGTGTTAAGCCTGAAGAAACCCAAGAAGGTTAATCACCTTTGACCTTGAAAGGTCTTTCGTTGAAATGTTCACGGTCGCGATCATAGGCAGGCCCAATGTCGGCAAGTCCACTCTGTTTAATCGCTTGGTGGGAAAACGTCTCGCATTGGTAGACGACACACCGGGCGTCACCCGTGACCGACGCTTTGCCGATGGATCTATTGGTGGTCTTGAATTCCAGGTGATTGATACCGCTGGGATGGAACAGGGTGACGAAGAAAGCTTGCAGGGCCGTATGTGGGAACAAACGCAAGCAGCGATTGAAGAGGCTGATGTTTGCCTGTTTCTGATCGATAGCCGCGTGGGCGTTCTGCCGGATGACCGAACATTTGCGCAAATTCTCCGCAAGGCAGAGTGTCCCGTAATCCTCGTTGCCAACAAAATGGAGGGGAAACCGGGAGAGGCGGGGTATTTTGATGCTTTCAGTATTGGTTTCGGCGAACCGGTTCCGATTTCTGCCGAGCATGGTCAGGGTATGGCTGATCTTCATGATGCGATTGTCGATGCTGTAGGTCAGGACGTTGCCTATCCCCCGGAAGATGATGACGAGGAACCCGATGAAGACCGCCCGCTCAAGATCGCAGTGGTTGGACGTCCCAATGCAGGCAAATCTACCCTGATCAATCAGATGTTGGGGGATGAACGCCTGCTAACCGGCCCTGAGGCGGGAATTACCCGTGACTCGATTTCCGTTGAATGGGAGTGGAAAGGCAGAATAGTCAAACTGTTTGATACCGCTGGCATGCGAAAGAAAGCCAAGGTTCAGGAAAAGCTCGAGAAGCTCTCGGTTTCCGATGGAATTCGCGCAATCCAGTTTGCGGAAGTGGTCATTATTGTCTTGGACGTCACCAAACCGTTTGAGAAACAGGACTTGCAGATTGCAGACCTGATCATTCGAGAAGGCCGCGCGCCAGTTATTGCGCTAAACAAGTGGGACCTGATTGATGACCGACAGGCGGTTTTGAAAGAATTGCTGCTGCAGTCGCAAGAACATATCTCGCAGATCAAAGGGCTAAAGGTTGTTCCTATCTCCGGTCAGACCGGTGAGAATCTGGACAAGCTCATGGAAGCAGTGTTCGAGGTTCATGGAAAATGGAACCAACGTGTGTCTACTGCTCGTTTGAACAAATGGTTGGAAGATGTGCAATTCCATCATCCACCGCCTGCTGTATCCGGGCGCAGAATTCGGATGAAATATGCCACTCAGGTGAAGAGCAGACCACCGACCTTTGCGGTTCATTGTTCCCGACCTGAATCGCTGCCGGAATCTTATGTGAGGTATTTGGTCAATTCCCTGCGTCGCGAATTTGATCTCAATGCAACGCCGATCCGCATGTATATGCGCAAAGGTGAAAACCCTTATGCGAACCGCAAAAAGAAGCAAAAATAGCTTGCCTCGGAATCGTCGGTTTTCTGCTTAATAAGGTCCCAAATCTACTTTTAACCTGACATTAAGGTTAACCACTTATCTTTGTTTGTGGTCACGGGGATCGACCAGTTCATATTCGAGTGGAGTTTGGTTTTGCGTAACACTCTTGATAAGCCGACCCAAATCATGGGGCGTGTGGGGAACATCAGTTTGGTATTAGCGCTTTCTGCATCAGCGATTGCGCTTCATACGACGTCAGTTTCAAATCAGGACATGCCGGATCTGTTGGGTAAAACCGCCGAAAACAGATGGCTCATGCATATCGAAGAGCCAATTGGAGCAAGCATAGCTGCGATTGATCTGGAAGCTGACAAAAAATCACATGTGTCTCTGGCAAGTTCGGCAACTGCGGGTTCACAATTGCGCGTCAGCGAAGTCGTTAAGTCAGACTCAACACCGCAACGCATAAATGTGGCAATCAAAGGTGATCGTGTCGTTCAAACAACGGCCAAGCAGGCACCGAAAGATTTTATTGCCGGTTCGGTTCTGGAACGTCACAGTGTGCTGAAACCGATTGAAAGCGGAAACAAGTTTGCCCGCACATTTTTGAAGCCAAAGACCGCAAAAGAAGCATATCAGGTCGCCAGCCTGTTCCATGTTACCAAGCCCAAGAAACCTGTTGTGCCGGAAAATCTGCCAACCATGGTTGCAAGCCTTGTGGAGCAGTCGCAAAGTTCAATTCTCGCATATGCACCGGAGCCAAAGGCGGAGCCATCGCCATTTAGTGCGGTTCTGGTCGAAGAGCAGCCGATTAAAATCTTACCAAAGCTGAACAAAGGCGATCACAGCTGGGCGGATGATCCGTTGCCAAAGAGTTCGTTTTCAAAACGTCAACAGCGGTGCCTGGCACAGGGAATTTATTTTGAGGCCCGTGGTGAGCCGGTCAAAGGCCAGGCAGCGGTTTCGCAGGTTATTCTCAATCGTGTCCGCAACCCGCACTATCCAAACTCGATATGTGGTGTCGTGTATCAAAACAAACATTGGTACAATCGCTGTCAGTTTTCGTTCGCCTGTGATCGCATCCGGGATCGCGTGAATGATCGCAAACGGTATGAGGTTGCAAAACACGTAGCGGCAGAAACAACGGCTGGCCGCATCTGGCTGCCACAAGTCGGCTCCTCAACGCACTATCATGCCACATATGTAAATCCGCGCTGGAATCGCAGAATGAAACGGGTCGGCAAAATTGGCCTTCACATCTTCTACCGCACATATGGCGGTGGCTGGTCATAAGTCCGACCACTATTATTTAGGCCGGATTTTTCAGATTCTTCGATCAAACCGAGATCGGCGTATTGCCGCATATGTGTTTTCATTGTGGAAATTCATAAAAAACATAGACTTATGGCTTAAACGCCGCGCTTGACTTCGCAAGCTCTCAAAACTATGTTGCGGCCAAATTCTAGCTGTCTGAACACAGGTGTTTTTTCACGTCATTTTTCGCTCTCGATCTTCGGCATCTCCCGGGAATTAATGGGGTCTGCACAGGGCTGAGACCACAAAGGCAAATTGATGACCGACAAGAACTCCAATACCAAGGCAGCGTCTGGCAAAGATCTTGATCAACGCCTCGCAGAAATGAACAAACGGCTTGGCCGGGACGTTCAAAACGAGGAAAAGAAGGCAAATTCAGCGTCGGACAGAAACGGATTTGGCAATGCGTTCAAACTGTCGAGTGAGTTTATCTCGGCAATTCTGGTTGGGGCCATTTTGGGATATGGCATTGACTGGTTGGTTGGAACGAAACCCTGGGCAATGATTTTGTTCTTGTTGCTTGGGTTTGTTGCCGGTGTATTAAACGTCTTGCGGGCGTCTGGGGAACTTTCCGGTGGTTATGACCTGAAAGCGTCTCAACAGAACGACCCGGAAGATAAAACATAGAATGCTTTGCGGGTTGGTCGATCCAATCCAGTTGAGGAATAGACAGTGGCAAACGATCCGATCAGCCAATTTAACATCAAGGAATTGATCCCGCTGGAAATTGGTGCAACCAATATTTCCTTCACCAATTCTTCCCTGTTCATGGTTGCAACGGTTGTTGTTACATCAGCATTCTTTATGTGGGCAACCAGTCGCCGTGGCATGATCCCGACGCGAGCTCAATCGTTTGCTGAAACCACCTACGAGTTTGTTGCCAATATGCTGCGAGATGCAGCAGGTTCTGACGGTATGCGGTTTTTCCCGCTTGTTTTCTCGTTGTTCCTTTTCATTCTTGTCATCAACATGTTCGGCATGTTCCCGTATTTCTTCACAGTGACAAGCCATATCATCATCACGGTGGCGCTGGCTTTACTGGTGTTTTTTACCGTAATTGCCTACGGGCTCTATAAAAACGGCCTTGGTTTTTTCAAACTGTTCGTACCAAGCGGTGTTCCTGGGTTCGTCCTGCCATTGGTGGTGTTGATAGAAATCATTTCATTCTTCTCACGCCCAATCAGTCACTCTGTTCGTCTGTTCGCTAACATGCTTGCCGGCCACATCACACTCAAAGTGTTTGCGGGCTTCATTGTGTCAATGGGCAGCATTGGTGCGGTTGGCGTGGTTGGTGCAATCCTGCCATTCCTGATGACAATCGGATTGACCGCACTCGAATTCCTGGTCGCATTCCTGCAGGCCTACGTCTTTACATTGCTTACATGCATGTACCTCAACGATGCTCTCCATGCCGGAGATCATTAGAAACAACTGAATTAATCGCTATTTCCATAAAGGAGTCTTCAAAATGGAAGCAGAAGCAGCAAAACTTCTCGGCGCAGGCCTCGCAGCAATCGGCATCGGTGCCGCAGCCATGGGTGTTGGTAACATCTTCGGTCAGTTCCTTTCAGGCGCTCTCCGCAACCCATCAGCAGCAGATGGCCAGTTCGGTCGCCTGATCTTTGGCTTTGCGGTTACTGAAGCGCTCGGCATCTTTGCGTTCCTGGTAGCTCTTCTTCTCCTTTTCGTCGTTTAATCGTTCGAAATCGTTTTCCTGGGGCGGATCAATTGATTTGCCTCAGCGAACCATTGGAGAAAAGCCATGATTATCAGTCAGGCATATGCCGCTGAGCCTTCAGGTGGTGCATTTCCGCCATTTGACCCAACGTATTTCGCTTCCCAGATTCTATGGTTGGTGATTACGTTTGGTGCGTTTTATTGGCTCATGAGCCGTGTGATCATTCCGCGACTTGCCGGCATCCTTGAAAGCCGCCACGACCGGATTTCTCGCGACCTTGACGAAGCGCAGCGTCTCAAAACCGAGGCTGATGCCGCTCATGCCGCTTATGAGCATGAACTGGCTGAAGCCAAGCGCAATGCTCATTCAATTGCTTCTGAAGCAACGGACAAAGCAAAGCAGGAAGCAGCAGACGCACGTGAAAAGGTCGAAGCTGAGCTTGCTGAGAAATTGAGCGAAGCGGAAGCTCGCATTGCGAAAATCAAAGAAACTGCGATGGGCGAAGTCGGCGCAATTGCAGGCGACACAACTGAAGAAATCGTGAAGCAGTTGATTGGCGGGAAACTGACCAAATCTGAAATCACGAAAGCGATTTCAGGCGCAGGAAACTAGGAGGCAAAAATGGACGCAACAGCATGGTCCTTGGTGGCTCTGATCGTATTTCTGGGGTTGGTCATTTACCTTAAGGTGCCTGCAATGGTGACCAAAGGTCTGGATGATCGCACTGCCAAAATCCGCGATGAACTGGATGAAGCTCGCCGTTTGCGTGAAGAAGCGCAGTCAATGCTTGCTGAATTTCAGGGCAAGCGGAAAGAAGCTGAGAAGGAAGCCGAGGAAATCGTTGCCGCTGCAAAGCGTGAAGCGGCTGCTCTTGCAGATGATGCTGCCAAGAAAACAGCAGAATTTGTCAAGCGTCGCACAGCTCTGGCAGAGCAGAAGATCGAGCAGGCGGAAGCGAGTGCACTTGCTGAAGTTCGTTCATCGGCGGTTGATTTGGCGGTTGCTGCTGCTGAACAGCTGGTTTCCGGAAAGATGACTACAGCAAAATCCAACGATTTGATCAAGCAGTCGATCGCTGAAGTGAAAACAAAGCTCAATTAATAGACTTTGAGTTATACAGAATTAGGCGCCCATGGGCGCCTTTTTTTGTTTGGGCTACCGCTCCAGCATTTGCTTGATGGGGGAGAAGCTCTTGCGGTGAAGAAGGCAGGGGCCACATGCTTCGATTGCTTCACGATGTGCTTTTGATCCATAGCCCTTGTGACCGGCAAATCCGAAAGCGGGAAAATGCCTGTCAGCTTCCTTCATCATCCTGTCACGAACCACTTTGGCGATAATTGATGCAGCTGCAATCGAAACGGAACGCGCATCCCCTTTGACAAACGCCTTGCCGATATGAATTAACCCTTCAGGGACATCCTTGCCGTCAATCAGGGCAGCATCCGCGGGTGCTGGGAGGCGCTCGACCGATAGGGTCATTGCGCGCAGCGCTGCGGCACGAATATTGGTTTCATCGATGATATTCGCTGGAAGGCTGGCCCATGCCACATGCGATGTAGCCAAAATCTGCAAGAAGATTGCTTCACGGGTTTTTTCGGTGAGCTTTTTTGAGTCATTCAGACCAACCGGAATACAATCAGGATCCAGAATAACTGCTGCTGCAACCACTGGTCCGGCAAGAGGGCCGCGTCCTACTTCATCCACACCAGCAATTGCCGATCTACCTTCTGAAAGAAGCTTGTTTTCAATCGAGAAATCCGGTGCGTCTGGCAAGTCAGAAAAAAGAAGAGAATCAGCGGCGGCCATGCGGGGAACATTATCCGCACGCTGATCCTCTTTAAACCCCGGAGGAGAGGGTTGCGGCGTTTAACCTCCGGAGAAACTCAGGACTTTGATCTAAAGCACCTAAAACAAGCTAAGTTGGTTACCTTGAACCACTGGTGGTGTGAACAGATGGCGATTGAGTTGGCGTCTGGTCTCATTCAAGCCTAGCTTTTTGCATGCAATCTCAAACCGTCGCCCGATTTGCCAGGCATAGGGGCCATCTCCCCTTAAACGCTTACCAAACTCCGCATCATAATCCTTGCCGCCTCGCATGGCGCGGAGCAGGTTCATGACGTGGCGATAGCGGTCCGGATAATGGTTGAGCAACCAGTCCCGAAAGAGCGGACTGACTTCGCGTGGCAGTCTTAACAGGATAAAGCCTGCTTCCTGAGCACCCGCTGCATGGGCAGAATCGAGGATCCGTTCGACTTCATGATCATTGAGGGCAGGGATGACAGGTGCCACCATGACCGATACAGGAATGCCTTCAGCTACAAGATCACGCATGGCCTTCAACCGTAATCCAGGTGTGGCTGCGCGCGGTTCCATTGCACGAGAGAGTTTACGATCAAGTGATGTGACCGAAAGAGCGACTTTCGCAAGCCCCTTGGAAGCCATGCGGGAGAGAATATCTGCGTCACGTGTTACCAGCGCTGATTTGGTAACAATCGTAACCGGATGATTGGCGGTTTCCAGAACCTCCAGTATTTCCCGCGTGATCCGCCATTGCTTTTCAATTGGTTGATAGGGATCCGTATTCGTTCCAATGGCTATGGTGCGTGGTTGATACCCTTTCTTACCCAGCTCTTTCTCCAGAAGTCTGGCAGCATTTGTTTTTGCAAACAGGCTCGACTCAAAATCAAGCCCTGCTGACAGACCCATATAAGAATGGGTCGGTCGTGCAAAACAATAGATGCAGCCATGTTCGCAACCCCGGTAAGGATTGATGGAACGGTCAAATGGTAGGTCAGGGGATTCATTTCTTGCAATAACCGTTTTCGGCTTTTCGATCTGAATTTCCGTTTTGAAAGGTGGCAATTCATCCAGAGTTTGCCATCCATCGTCAAACACATGCCTGGTATGCGTATCAAATCGACTGGACGGGTTGAGCGTTGCGCCGCGTCCCTTGTTGCGCGGGGCACTTCTCCTCAACTGGTCGATAGAAGTATCGCGACCATTTGCGATAACAGACTGGCCCATAAAGGCATCATGCGCGTTGATGGCGTCGATATTTTGCTGCCTTGCTGCACCCATTGCTCATGCTCCTGTCATTGTTTTTCGATGAATAAATTCCTATCATCGATAAAAGAACATAACAAGAACAAAATGCATTAATCCTGAAAAAGCAGAACGATTTCTGTTCTGTCAGGGGCGAATGAAGCGATCAGAAAACTTTTGCACAGCCGTAAGGCACAGAAATACCAGAACAATCCAGATCAGCAGTTCATACGCCGTGAAATCGGTGCCACGAAGCCATCGACGCAACAATCCGCCATTGGGGGGCAATTGGCCCCAGCCAAAAAGACCGGGACGGTCCCAAAATGAAAAGGGCCAGAATCGCGAGATGTAAAAGAGAATCGTCCCTATAACAAACATGAGTGACAAGCTGAAAGCGCGTTTCATCTGATCACCTTGATGCGTTTGGGATCAAGCTTCAAGACCATCAAATCGCCTTGACGTTCGAGGGCAGCTTCGATTTCAACAAAATTGCCGACATAATCATAGGCGGCAGCACTCAACGATCCGCCTTCGACGCTGCCTACAAGAAAATACTCTTCCCCATCAATCGGCTGGCTGGAAACAAATACTGGTGGAATATCTCCAATCAGACAGAGGTTCGCGCAGGCTTTGTGAGCAAGCCCGCGTCCGGGTTGCATGGCACCGGCCAGACACTTTCCATCACAAATTTCTCCTTGAAGTCGCCAGGTGCCAAGGGATTCTGAAGCGGGAACCGGGCCATCGGTTTCAAGTGATTTAAACCCGCGATTTCCACCCAATAACTGCAGCATGCGCAATTCGCCCCGGTTAAGCAGAATACCAGTCGCCTCGATGACTGTGCCCTCAAGCGCAGCGATGCTTGCCATAGCACCAGACTTTCCCTGACCTGTAAGCATCAAGGTTTCACCGATCTCTATGCGCTCATTTCCCTTTGTCACATGCAACAGAGGATAGGGTTTGGCCTGTATGACACCTTCGACGGTCTGGCGACCAAAATCAAAGCGGAAGCCAGCTTGCCCCGGATCATCCTGGGTCGCGCCTGCAAGAAGCGCACCAGCAGTAAACCCGAAGAACAGAAGGAGGGAGACTTTCAGCAAGAACCCCTTCAGCCCTTTTGGAATGTTTAAGTAGCCAACAAAGAAAGGCGCGTCGGATTTGCTCATATCAGGCACCTTCCGTAATTGGCATTGGCACAGGCTCGACAAAGGTCCCCGGTGGATTGGCATCGGGATCAATCATCACCTGATCACCCACAAGCTTGACGCGATAGGTTGGCACCATTTCCGTAAAAGGTGCAGGAGATCTGCCGTTGGTGACATCGTATTGAAAGCCATGCCACGGGCAGGTGACCAGACACTGGATGATTTTTCCCTCACCCAACGGCCCGTTTTGATGCGCACAAGCATTGGAAATCGCAGAGAGTTTGCCCTGATGCAGAAAGACCGCGACCCGCTCGCCACCGGAAAGAGTAACGATATTGGCGAACCCTTCGTTCATTTCGGAAATATTGCAAACTGCGATCCAGTCGCCGCTGGTGTCGCCTGCGGCATCGCCATGCTTCCGTTCATGCAGTGCAGCAAGCAAATGCAAGATCGCGACACACAATCCTGCCGCAACAAAAGTCAGGGTGAAAACATGGTTTTGCTGGTCTTGCAAAATTCCCAGGCTCACATGTGCAATAACGGCAATATAAGCCGCATAAATAAGATAATGAATGCTCTTCCAAACCGGCGGACTGAGAAACTTCAACCAGAAATCATGGCTGGTTGCTGCAAGGATGATCAGGCACAGTAGGGCGAAGATGCCAAACACTTCAAACGGAAATCCAGAAACCTGCGAGAAGCTCGTATTCGCAAACAACAATGCTTCATATTTGTTGGACTTTGAAAACGCAAAATACCAGTCAACAATATAGCCAGCATGTGTAATGGCAACAAACGCTGTCATCACTCCGAAATGTCGGCGATTGTAGAGTAGGGGAAGAAACCGTCTATCAAGTCGGGCAAGTGGGCCAATGCAAAGGATAACGCTCAACATAAAAAACGCGCAGGAGCCAAAGGCACGGGCATTATGCACCTGGGTATTGATGCGTCCTTCATTATCCATGATGCCGGGCGTGAGTTCGATGAAGATCAAAAGATAGACAAACACACTCGCTAGCATGATGGCATTGTATTTCCATTTATTGGAATTCCATTGAACGGGAATATATTTAACGCTCATCGTACATTCTCCTGCTGCAGCAAGGAGATGCGTTGCGGTTCAAAACTCTCAGGCCAGGTTTGGCGGGCAGACCAACCAAGCAGCATGATGAGCGGTATCGAAATCGCAAAAAGGATCGCGACCCAGAAGTGGAGTTTCCGTGGTGGTTTGTGACGCCTTGCCCAATTCTCGGTCCCCATTTCAAGTCGCAGCCAGCGCCATAGGACCATTGGCCAAATCAACAAAATGCCCGGGATGAGCAGTGGGCGGAATACATAAGCACCACGTGCGTCCTCATCGATACGGTCGATCCCGAACAGGAGAAATACAAAAGCAATAACACCACCAATCATGATCCAGATGTTGACGATAGACAGGATAATTTCAGCGGTATTCATCAGGTCTGAAGAGCCTTGTCCTTAATCAACTTGTAGCACAGTCGATATCATTCATTTCATTTTTGCAATAGGCGAAATGGTTGTGCGAATTGTATCCCGGCCTTCGCCGAAATGATGACGAGTTGCCGGAAAATAATCCGGCAACTCGTTTTAAAAAGTTCGAATTATCGCCTTCCAATCCGCTTAACATCGCCATCAAATGTTGGAACAGAGAGAACAAACGGATCAGTGGGATAGCCAAGTGCCTGCTCTTCGAGAATGCCGATGGCAATTTTCTCACCCATTCTGACGCTGTCAAAGTAGTCTGAGAAATAGTGTACACCCGCCATGTTGCGACCAATGGAAATATTTGCTGCCAGTTTATTGAGTTCGCCTTCAAGTGTAAGCGGGCAGTCAACTTGTATTTCCTCCAGTTTTGAGCCATCAGCGGCAGGTTGGTAGGCAATGTAGCTAACATCTAACGTTTCGCCTTTATCCAAGTCTTTGCGCATTTTGTCCAACTGTGCATTTGTAAAGAAGCCAGCATTAGATCTTCCATTAACAGTAGTTTTTGCAAAAACCGCTGAAGTATCAAAAAATGCTTTCAAGATCGTAACGCATGCACCCGCAACCGTAGCATGCCCGGCACCATATGCAGGATGCATAGGCGAACCTTCAGCAAATGCCATCGGTAGAAGAACTGTTTCGGCCTGCTTATTTGTAACCTTGCAGGTATTATGTTCCAGAATTCTTTCCAGAGTAGAAGGTACCTCGTTTTCACCCTCTCCTACGCTGTTCTTTTTCAGTTGGCCTTCCATTTCCGTTAAGCAGCCACAAACTGAGGGGAATTTCTCCTCAATTTCCACGGCCTTTTCTATCCGTGCAGCCAAGACTTCAGGTCGACATCGAATATGATTGTTAAATTTCTGGAATCTCACCGCTTTTAGTGCCCGAGTCGCAACTTCTGTCACTAGTGACAGAATATGAGGGCCACCATAGAGTGCAAATCCACCGGCATTTGCACGAGCTTTTGTTTGAGTGGTTGTATCTACTAAGAACTCATATCCGTCTACACCGGACAAAACATCAAATGCCGGATCGAATGGGGTCGCATCGCCAAGCAAGATTAGACACGCGTTTAGGTAGGCTTGGTAAAGAGCATCAAAATGCACGTATGTTGCTAGATCGCGTGGTGTTGTGATAAATCGCCGATTTTTGTGTTTTATAATATTTGAAGCGGGTTTTGTCTTCAGAGTGTAACTTTGTCCGTTCGCTATTCTATTAATCGCGTTAACATTATATCCTTGCTGAACTTCAAGCCAATCATTCCAATCGACCATATAGTCGTCACCTACTTTTGCAGCAGGTACTCGCTGATCAACCAATTGAACACCATATTGTATTAAGCCTTCTGTATGGTTGAACTCGCCCGCTCGGTCTGCATTTCCGATTAACATGAATTGAGAGAGATAGGGCCCTTTATCGGAGCCTGGTGAAGAGCCACGGAAAACTGTCTGGCCATCTAATTTGCCATTATTAGTTTTTCTTGGGCGGCCTTTAAATTCATTTGTCGCATAAGGTAGTATATTAAGTCGTTTTATTGATTCCTTGAGGGCTGATGCCCCTTCAATTCCACGACCACCATCAGCGTCAAAGCACTTAAATGGCACATCGCGCACCAGCGCCAGCTCATAAACTTCAGCCATTTCGAATGTCAGCTCATCTGAGCAAAGCGTCGGTGCTGGCGGCATGGTGACAGCCTGCGCGTCCGGGCCTTCCAGATCAAAAGCAGTACCCGCGGTAGGTGCTTCCCAAACCCTGCGACGCTTGTCTCTTAGCACCGGAACCCGCGTCGTAAATGGCTCAATGAAACCATTGTCAATTGCCAAGCGAAAAGCTTCGAAATCCTGCTTGTCTTTAACGAGTCCTGTTGCTGGGTCATGATCCAACCCCTTTGTGAAACTCATTAAATATTGCGCACTTGCATATTTCTGCTCATCACCATTGGCGAGATGGTCAGGATGGTTGCGATCATGCGCAAGCCGTGCCGCTCTTTCACGAACAGCTAGTGCCTCTTTTCGGCGATCTACATTATTGGACATGGAAATCCTCCACACAGTATAGTCGCCCCTATGCTCTTGAAAATATGTAAGCAAACATAAATGTCAATTTTAAAGTGCATAATATTGTCCAAAAAAATTTACATTTACAGAGATGAATTACCCAAGCTTAAGTTCTTCTTATTGGGTGCTTGACCGTTTACCCCCTGCATCTTAAACAGCGGGCAACGATAAAGGCCGTATAAAAATGTCTGATTCACTTCCCGATAACTTGCATCCAACCCGTTCTTTTCAAGGATTGATCCTGACGCTTCACAACTATTGGGCGGAGCGGGGCTGTGTCGTGCTGCAGCCCTATGACATGGAAGTGGGTGCGGGAACATTTCATCCGGCAACTACGCTTCGGGCGCTCGGTCCAAAGCACTGGAAAGCAGCTTACGTGCAACCTTCCCGCCGGCCGACTGACGGGCGTTATGGTGAAAACCCAAACCGTCTACAGCACTATTATCAGTATCAGGTATTGATGAAGCCTTCTCCGCCAGACATTCAGGACCTTTATCTTGGCTCGCTTTATGCGATCGGAATTGATCCAAAACTCCACGACATCCGTTTTGTGGAAGATGATTGGGAAAGTCCGACGCTTGGTGCATGGGGGCTTGGCTGGGAAGTCTGGTGCGATGGAATGGAAGTATCCCAGTTCACGTATTTTCAACAGGTCTGCGGATTTGAATGTTCTCCGGTTTCCGGTGAGTTGACCTATGGTCTTGAGCGCCTTGCCATGTATGTGCAGGACGTGGACAATGTCTATGATCTCAACTTCAATGGCTTAGAAGGCGATGAAAAGGTCACCTATGGCGAGGTCTTCCAGCAAACGGAACGCGAATACTCACGCTGGAACTTCGATGTTGCTGACACCGATACTCTGTTGAAGCATTTTGAAGATGCGGAAGCCGAATGTGAGCGCATCTTGCAGCAGGATGAGATTGATCCGAAGAACGGCAAGTCGATTGTCATGGCGCACCCGGCCTACGACCAAACGATCAAGGCAAGCCACGTGTTCAACCTGTTGGATGCCCGAGGCGTGATCTCGGTTACAGAGCGTCAAAGCTACATTTTGCGCGTCCGTGAACTGGCAAAAAAATGCGGCGAAGCATTTTTGAAAACTGAAGCAGGTGGGGCAAATCTGTAAGCGGTTTTGGCTAACCCAAGACCTCAAGCAAGATCGGTCTGATCTTCCCATCGGGACCATTGGTTTTCGCCACATCCATCGGGCAGGCGGAGACAATAGCCAGCAAATCGATTTCTGCCTTCATTTCCAAATATTGGCCAGCTTGAACGTGCGGCGGTACGATCGCCAATTCGCCGTTCTCGCCAATCGTCACATTCTGAAAAATATTGAACGGTGAGGGGAGCTCATGGGTGACCATGCCAGCTTCATCCATGGCATGACACAGGTTTTCGGCGCATGATTTGTGATAGCCTGTCACGCCAAGGATTTCATATCGGCGTGGATCGCAGGCTGACATGAGAAAATCATGGGTTCCAGGTGATGTGTCTTCAACAACCCGCACCATGGGATGGCGTCGGTTTGAATACAGAGCGTCACCAACCACAGGAACCAGTTTCTCCAAGGTTGAGCGGGTGTGCTCGGCCGAAAGAAAAACAGACGGGTCATCTTGAGCAAATGCCCAGAAGTCTGCAACTTGTGATCCTTCCGGACAGGTGACGCGGATATGTTGCCCCTGTCTGACACGGGTTTGCCCCCAATGTCCGGGAGCAATGTTGATCGATTCCAAAATGTTCATGACCGCAGTATGGGGTTATGCCGCCCGTTTGTCACGCCTGCGGTTGTTCAACACAGACACCGCCGTCATGTAGTCTGGTTCGTGGGGATAATACCAGAAGCACTCATTGAAGGTTTCAATGCGCGGCATCAATTCCGCAATTGGCTCCTCATGTCCAAGCCAACAGTAAAGTCCGCATGCAATAGTCAGGCTTTTATCGTCGCTCATGGTTGCACGGTTGTCTGCCACTTCACGCATGATTTTAAAATCCGGCAGATAGTCCATATCCATACCTTCAAAGCGATTGATCAAGTTCATGATGCTCAAAAATACAACATCACCAGTCTGGTCCTTTGTCATTTCATAGGCTTTGTTTTGAAGCTTCCTGAGTTCAGGTTCGCTGCCAAACCATCGTGGTAAAAGTTGATATGCAAAACTCGTCCAAAGATCTCGGGAGTTAGGCAAAGTCTCCCAGGCTTTTTCAAATCGCATATAATGATCTTCCGGTCCCCGATAATCTGAGATGACCAGATCCAGATAGGCCTTCCGCCAAAACCAGTTTTCACTGCAGGTATCGGCCGATTTTTCAATTACATCGAGGGCGAGGGCAGTATACTCCTGCAGTTTTTCTCTACCTTCCTCAGTAACATTATGTGCCCAATCGGTGCCACGATGCGCATATCCATGTTCGAACAAAGACTTGGCGGCAAAGGCAGCAGCATAGGGGTTTTCAGGTTCCTGAGCATACCAATGCCCAAAACGTTTGGCTGCGCGTTCTGTCTGTGGAATTGTTGGGCAACCGTCCCCGCTTCCACTGACATTTTCAAGAGGCTCTATCAGATATTCGCATTCATAAATGCCTGGTCCGACCATGTTTCCTGATCGATAGGATTCGTGAACAATCGTGGCTATTTCGCTGAACCGGTCATTGACCGCCAGATACTCAAGTTCCTGATAAAGTTTTGTTTGCCCGGCATTCGGTTCAGCCTCAAAAAGCGGTACGTCAGCCGCAATGAACTGCTTCGGCAGGTAGGCTTTCATCTCTTCAGAGTTTAAAAAAGAATGCGCCTTCACAGCTGAAAGGAATTTTTTGAACATTCAGGTCCTCCACACGAATAATCCTCAGCCTCTCTAAACATTGAAGGATAAAATACCGCAAAGAGAATTGGTTAAGATAGTATGGCAGGGCAATCACAGTTGCCCGGGTGCAGCCTTGATCTAAAAAAACTACTCGGAAAAAGACTTGTATGAATCCTTGACGCGTTGAGGTATTGCGCCGAATTGGTCGTTTGCAGCCAGGTTTTCAAGGTCCATATGCAGCTTTTTTTGAGCTTTACTTGATCCGCTTAAGTGTATCGAAAAGCAGTATTTGAATGCACCAGAGTTTTTAAATGAATACGATTTGATCGCAGATACGAATTTATTCAACATATTTTCTTCCCACAAAGAATATTTACAAGAAATACCATGTCTGAACTAAGACAATCTCAAAAGATTTGGTTAACGAAATCTTTGAAATCAATCCGCGAGAGAGTGCTTCTTACTCGACTTGCGATATCTCCGCCTGCTCAAGGCTTGCAATCGTTCTGACAGGCAAGTCAACCAGAACCGCGACATCGGTATATTCTACATGTTTCTGGTCAACGTAAACTGTGGCACTTGATCCGTTTATCGAAACCAGTAATTCGTCAAGATATCCATCCTCGTCCAAAAAGGCATCTTCCACATAACCGATGACATCACCAGCAGCATCGCGAACCGGCATGCCAAGCCATGCATCGTTCAGTTCGTGCGCATCTTCATAATTGCCGTGCAGTTCAAACTGTTCAAATTGTTGGTCGGATACTTCCTCGTCAATTGGCGCATAGGCCATCTCAATACGCTGGTCAAAACTTGTATCATCGGCATGTGCAGGAAGTGCAAAACCAAGTGTGGATGCGGTCAGTGCAAGGGCAGCAAATATTTTAACAAGTTTCTGTTTCATTAGTCGTAAGACGGGGTGTCTCTCCTGTTTGTTTTTTGGGACATGCCGGTTGGCCGGTTCTTGTGTTTGAGAATGGGAAGTTTATGTATTCCCTTCAATTCAAACTCTAAAACAACGCCGTGATCAGGAATGTGATAAGTTGCACATTCCTGTAAAAGGGCGGCGCTGAAAGGGTTGCGTGAAATGTCAAAAAAACAGCGAAAATCCAGAAAAACCATCAATTTGGCGCTTCAAGGGGGTGGGTCTCACGGAGCGTTTACCTGGGGTGTTCTGGATTATCTGTTGGAAGACGGCAGACTCGTTATTACCGGAATTTCAGGAACAAGCGCTGGCGCGATCAATGCTGCCGTCATGGCCGATGGTCTGCACAAGGGTGGTGCGGACACAGCAAGGGAGAAGCTCGCGAATTTCTGGGAAAAACTGAGCGACAAAAGCCAGTTCAGCATGATCCAGCGGTCCCCTTACGGTCATATGACCCAGGATTGGAGCCTGGATTTCTCGCCAGGACGAATGATGTTTGACGCGATGACGCAAACCTTCTCCCCATACCAGTTCAATCCAATGAAGATAAATCCGCTTCTGGACTTGATGAAATCCGAGATTGATTTCGACTGCGTTCGCGATTGTGGAGACATCAAATTGTTTGTCTGCGCAACCAATGTCAAAACGGGTAAAACAAAAGTTTTCAAACAGGATGAAATTACCGCGGACACGATTATGGCATCGTCCTGTTTACCGGAGATTTATCACGCGGTTGAAATCGATGGCGAGCATTATTGGGATGGCGGATTTATGGGCAATCCGCCGCTCTATCCGTTGTTTTATCACACAACCTGCCCGGATGTGCTTCTGGTCCAGATTAATCCTGTGGAACGCGACGAAGTGCCTGTGACAGCACGTGGTATTCACAATCGGCTCAATGAGATCACGTTTAATGCAACCCTGTTGCGTGAGCTCAGAATGGTTGAGTTTGTCACTCGCCTGATTGATCACGGTAAACTGGACATGAACACCTATAAGCGGATCAACATGCACCTGATTGATCCAGCGGACGAAATGCTTGAACTGTCCTCATCCTCAAAGCTCAACCTTGAGCTCAAGTTCTTGCATCACCTGCGCGACCTGGGGCGAGAAAGCGCACGCGAGTGGCTGGAGCAGAATTATGATTCGGTTGGCAAAGATTCGAGTCTGAACCTGCGTGAGATGTTTGAGTGAAGTAGTTGGTTGCTCAGGCTAGCCTGTCTTTGACGTGTTCAAACCAGGATTGCCAATCTTCAGGAATTTCGATGTTTTCCCAGTACTTGGATTTTCCTTCCTTGGTAATGCCTTTTAGCCACACCCACCACATTAAAAAGTAATCTTCTCCATATCCCATCCTCCAGCCGATAGATCCTCTCGGAATTTCCGGATATTTCTCCCAGGGTGGCACTGGTGCATAAGCAAGTTCATCGAATGGTCCATCACAATTCAGAAAATCCCGTATCTCCATCAACAGCTTACCAAGCATGTTCTGGCCTGTGCCATCACCGCCATCGGCCCAATAGCTATCATTCTTGGTATGCTCAACAATGGTTGCATCGCCTGTCGATAACAAAGCAGTTCTGACATCGGCATGTTGTGAGATTTTTGCTTGAAGTGCCTGCCGCATAATATCAACCTTTACATCTTCCCAGTCTTGTCTGAGAGGGAGACTGCGATCACGGCCTACTTTCGCTGCTTCCATGGGGGATTGAGTTTGTAATATCCGCATATGGATTTCAAAATCCTGAAATTTCATTGCCTGAAAGTAATGCTCGCTAGTCGGCCATTTCATTTGAATCGAAATTGGATGTGGAGAAAAATTCGAAAAGCAGCCATAGGGATCTTTCACTCGGTAAAATTTTATTGTTTCAGGCATGATAAGGGTCCCACAAATTTGCATTTCGATACAGTTAAAAGGGTACTGAAGCAACTTACGACACAAATGCCGTATTCAGGAATTGTCAAAATACAGCTTTGAGATGACAGTCTCCTCGTTGAATTGAGGGCATGTCATGTCTGAAGCAGAAACCATTACCGAAACCACTGAAGTGCGCGTGAGCGCAACGCCGATCGCAATGTCAGGCATCATTATATCAATGATGTTTATGGCCATGGCGTCGGGTCTTGGTTTTGCTTACATTCCGATCCGGTTGTCTGCTCTTGGCTTTGAGCCTTGGGTTGCAAATTCCATGTTCCCGGCGCTTTCCTTTGGAGGCCTGATGGGGTGCCTTGTAACCGGTTGGATGCTGCGTTTGTCCGGTCATGCGCGCGTTTTCATGACGGTTTATGCCGTGATAATTCTCTCATTTCTCATGGTGCTGGTTACAGAGAACCCAACGGTTTGGGTTGCCGCACGCGTTCTCTATGGGTTTGGCATCAATGGCGCGTTCATTGTTGCCCAAAGCTGGCTGCACGATTCTTGTACAGATGAGATCCGGGGAAGGGTGATTTCAATTTTCTATGTAAGCTATGTTGTATCTCTCGGTCTCGGGTCTTACCTGATTGGTTGGCTGGATGTGGAATCGGTTGTTCCCATGGCCTTGGCGGTAATGTTGGTTACGCTTGCAATCCTGCCGGTTGGACTTACGCGCTTGCGACAACCAGAAGCGCCTGAAGAAACCAATATCCAGATCAGAAAATTGTGGCGAGTATCGCCTGTAGGCATGATCGGTATGTTGTGCGTAGGCGGCTTGACCATGACGCTCCAGGGCTTTGCACCAATTTATGCCGGCACCTTGGAGTATACACCCGCAGATATTGGCTTGTTGCTGTTGATGATGCAGATGGGACTGTTGGTGGTCCAGCTTCCCATGGGCGCGCTATCAGACAGGATCGATCGGCGTTACGTTTTGCTGATCGTGGCAAGCATGTCTTCAGTGCTTGCGATCATTGCGATGGTGACTGAATCCAATTTGAGTTTTATCTGGATTGTTCTGGTATTTGCACTTTGGTCTGGATCGATAGAAACGTTTTATTCTGTCTCCAGTGCGCTCGCGAATGATCGTGCTGACCCGAAGGATTATGTGTTCCTGTCTTCTACGCAAATGCTGATGTGGTCGCTTGGAGCCTTCATCGTTCCATTATTCTCAACCGCACTCCTGTTTGTGTTGCCGGTGACAATGTTTATGCACTTGATCCTCGCGCTCTCGGCAGCATTTGCTGTTTTTGTTGTCTTGCGGATTTTTGTGCGTGAAGCGGTGCCCCAAGACGAAATGGAGAATTTTCAGTACTCAACAGCCCAGGTTGTGAACGCAGGTGAATACTACAATCCGGAAGCGATCGCTGAAGCCAATGCAGGTGTCTCTGAGGGTTTGTTAGGATGATCTATTCGTCGTCCGGATCTACCGGGCGATATACGCCATCCTTGTCCTGCTTGAGAACAGTTTTGGATTTTGCCTTGGCTTCCGCCTCACGCGTTTCACGATTGATGCGTGCCATCTCACGCTTTAGAGCCCGGTAGCCATACCAAACCAGTCCGCCAATCAGCGCCAGTCCGATCAATTGTGGCATACCAATTCCTCCCCTGAGGTCTTAAAGTCCGTAACGTGCCCTGAGTGCTTTTTCTTCTGCTGTCATTATGGCTGTATCCACCGCACTTGAAACGGAAGTTTCGCCAAGTGAAAGACCTGCACCCATCCCGCCACGGCCGAACAGTCCGCGTTTCTGCTGGATCAGTTTCAGTTTGACTTTCTCACCAAACCGTTCTTTCAGAATGGTACCCATATGGCCAAATTCGTCAACAAGGCCAAGGTCCTTGGCACGAATACCGGTCCAGAACTTGCCGGTGAAAAGGTCAGGATCATCAGCCAGTTTGCCCTCGCGTCGTTCTTTCACCATGTCGATGAAGACCTGATGAATTTCAAGCTGAAGTTCTTTGAGATAGGCTATATCCTGTTTCTTTTCAGGCTGGAACGGGTCTAGCGAAACCTTGTTCTTGCCAGCTGTATAAACGCGACGGTCAATGCCGAGTTTCTCAATCGCCTTGTCAAAACCGAAACTTGCAGAAACAACGCCGATTGAACCCACGATGGATGTAGGATCAACGAAAATCTCGTCTCCAGCTATTGCGAGCATATATCCACCGGAAGCAGCCACATCTTCCACAAACACCAATACCTGTTTTTCATGTTGCTCGGCCAGTTCGCGAATTCGGGTATAGATCAGGCGCGATTGAACGGGTGATCCGCCAGGGGAATTGATGGCAATTGCAACCGCAGGTGCTTCCTTGTCCTTGAACGCCTTGCTTAACAAACCGGCAACGCCGGCAAGCGAAAGGGATTTGCTCAATGGTCCGCCTGCTGCACCGATTGCCCCCTGTAGGCGCACAACAGGAATAACGGGATCGACTTGCCCGAGTTTTCCGGGCAGGAGTTTACGTAACTTCATAAATTCAATTCTATTGTCCATGGCAGACAAGCTTGCGAATGTCTGCGCGTTGTTTTTTGTATACGATGGAAATGGTCACTTCGGCTACCAAATACAAGATTGCCAATGGGGAAACAGATTACAATTTGGAAAGATAGAACCTACCGGGGTCTGTACTGATTTCAGAAATAAGTCAGAACCTTAGTCCAGTAAGCGCCGTGTCCCTTTAAAGATTGCTTCGGCATGTTCGGTAAACGAGCCATCCGAATTGTGAACCGTAAAGCCCAGCAAAATTTCCAGCGGTGCCCGCGAACCCTTGACACCAAGCACTAAAATTCGTTTCGCAGGCTCATCTGCACGAGAATGAATGGGTATGATCTGGAGGTTTCCAAAGCGTCCACGGGAACATGCAATAACAGTCCCCAGATCTTCAGCGCGATATATCATGTGTATGCCACCGCCGACACGCAACATGGCACATGCTGTTCTAAACCATGCATCCAGCCCGCCTTCACCAAGCATATAGGCCTCATGTTTTACCGCATTCGAAGGTGGCCGATAGCTGCCCGTATTGTAAGGAGGGTTCATGATAACATGATCGGCAGAATTGTCTTGTATTCCCTGTTCAAGGCGGTCAGTCCCGCTCAATGTTATATCGGCCTGCAAAGTCTGTACGCGATTTGCAAAACGCGAATTGCCTGGCCTGGACAGCCCGAATTCAAGCAAGCTGAACATTACTTCGTTTAGTTCGATTGCAACCAGATCCAGCTCACGATGGAGATTCAGAGCCGCAAGTCCAGCCGTTCCACATCCGGCTCCCAGATCGGCCAATACGCCGGTCGTTTCATCTTTCAAACTGGCTGCAAGCAAAAGCGCATCAAGCCCGGCACGATGACCCTCTTTGGCAGGTTGTGCCACCTCAAACGCACCGTCGTGAAATCGGTCGGTTGTATATTCCACATCTGGAAAGCTTCTGATGGTGCTTTCCGGACCTTTGCCTGTCATGTTCAAATGCGGTTGCGATGTCATAAATTTGACTCTTTACTCAATCCTTGTGCGTGGTCAGTTCTTTGCCAAGCCCCGCATCGTTCATCAACATTCTGGCGCTACCCAAATCATCTTCAGGAACCATAATCCGCCTTGGAATGATGCCGATGGAACCTTCCAGGATGCTCATATTCTGATCGAGAACCAGGAAATCGATATTCGCATCATTTAGTAGAACTTCAGCAACGGAAATGGTCACCAAATTATTTGTGGCCAGCAGTTCTTTCATTTTCTTCCAACTCAAATAGCAAATGACCTGCGGCAACGCATATCATATCAGATAACGTTCGAGTGAATATACTGCATCGCCTGATTGAAATAGTGCCAAAATTTGCTGCGGCATGCACGATTTTCTTGAATTGGGTGTGCCAAAATATCACTTGTATGAAAGCGGCAACCTGAATAGTTTCCGCTCCATACACAAGGAAGCAAAAAATGACCGGCGTCGTGATTTCACTTGAGGACAAAAAGCTTGCAAAAGCCAGCATTGAGCCGCTTATGGGGCTGGTGAGTGCTGACATGCAAAGGGTTAATGACCTTATTTTGTCGAAAACCGGTTCCGATGTTCAGATGATCCCTGAAGTTGCAAAACACCTGATTGATTCAGGTGGCAAGCGGCTTCGCCCGATGATTACTCTGGCTGCGGCACAAATGTGCGGTTATGACGGCGAAGGCCATGTGACCCTGGCAGCATCCGTTGAATTCATGCATACCGCAACACTGCTCCATGATGATGTAGTGGACGAGAGCGATATGCGTCGAGGTAAGCTTGCAGCCCGCATGTTGTGGGGAAATGAGGCGAGCGTTCTCGTGGGAGACTTCCTGCTTGGACAGGCATTTCGGATGATGGTTGAGGTCGGCTCGCTGCAGGCTCTTGATGTATTGTCACATGCTGCAACTGTAATTGCGGAAGGCGAGGTGTTGCAGTTGGCAACTGCCAAGAATCTTGAAACGACTGAAGATGAATATCTCCAGGTTATCCGCTCTAAAACTGCGGCCTTGTTTGCCGCTGCTGCAGAAGTGGGGCCGATCATTGCAAATGAAAGCGCAGCAAAAGTCGCCGGTCTACGTTCGTATGGAAACAATCTCGGCCTGGCTTTTCAGTTGATCGACGACGCACTTGACTATGGTGGCAATGCACGGGACCTCGGCAAGAACGTGGGCGACGATTTTCGAGAAGGCAAAGTAACCCTGCCGGTACTCTTGGCATATCGCCGTGGCAGCGACGAAGAGCGCGCATTTTGGGAACAAAAGCTTGCGCAAGGCAACGCTGAAGACGGTGACCTTGAGCATGCGATTGAATTGCTTGCCAAACATGATGCGATTTTGGACACCGTTGCGAGAGCCAGACATTATTCGGAAATGGCAAAAGATGCACTGGGTACGCTGCCGGATTCGGCTCACAAGAGTGCCCTGATTGATGTGCTAGACTTTTGTGTTGCCAGAGCTAGTTGATAAAATTGAAACCAATCGGTTTCACAATGCTGAGAGATGGCGCTTGTGTCTTGCTTTACAGACACAAAACGGCCATCCTTTTGAAAAGAATACGCTCGCTTTGAACTGAAATCGGCTTCTGATATATGAAAAACCTTGTCCTTCGATCCTTTAAAACTGCCTTGTTGGCAACCGCGCTATTAACGGGATCTTCCCTTGGTTTTGCATCGGCTGATCTGAACCAGACCGTCGTCGAGACCGGACTGTCCGGGAGCTATCTCGCCTCACGTGTGGCAATGGACGACAATGACGATGAGGCAGCGGTCAAGTTTCTTGAGAAAGCCACATCGCTAGACTCCGATGATTTGAAAATCCGGCAGGACTATTTTGCTGCACTGGTCGCAAATGGCAGGATCAGCGATGCCGCGAAAATTGCCCAAAATACAGAGAAGCTGGGCACCCGGCGCAACCTGGCGGGTTATGTGATTGCGGCGGAAGAAATGCGCCAGCGTTCGTGGAAAAAGGCAGCCACGGCATTGAAGGATGTTGCCGGCGTTGAACTGGACAAAACACTTCGCGAAATCATGCTTGCTTGGATTAATGCCGGAGAACGGAATTTCGAAGAAGCGCAGGTTCGGATAAACGATCTCACTGGTCCGGAATGGATCACAGTGATGAAAAATTATCATACCGGCCTGATCGCTTCCATGGCTGGTGAGACGGATGTCGCGCAGGAGAATTTCCAGCGTGTCATCGAAAATCGCGCTGTGATCACAGTTTTGACCGAGACCTATATCAGGTCGATTGAGGCGATGGTCCGCACTCAAAGCAAAGCGGGAGAAACGGAAAAAGCTTCTGCAACGCTCCAGGCCGGCCTTGATATTTTTCCCAGCCATCCTCCGTTTATTTCACTTAAAGCGAAGCTGGATGCGGGTGAAACGCTTGGTGATCTGATTACAACTCCACAGGAAGGTGCTGCAGAAATATTCTTCAACCTTGCAAGTGCAATTGAGCGTGATGGTGTTGGCGCAATCACCAAGGGTTATCTGCAGATAGCCAATCATCTTGCACCTGAAAGTGATGTAATTCTGTTGGGATTGGCAGAATTATACCTGCGTCAGGGATATTACGAACGTTCAAACACTTTCTACGACCGGATTTCCAAACAGTCGTCATTCGAACGGATTGCCAGACTTGAAAAAGCAACCAACCTCTCCCGGCTGGAGCAAAAATCCGAAGCGATCACCGAGTTGCAAAAGCTGATTGACGAAGATCCGAAAGATCTGGCTGGCTATATGACTTTGGGCAGCCTATTCAATCGCGAGAAACGGTATCGTGAAGGCGCTGAAGTGTTTGACGCCGCGGTGAAAAACATTGGTGCAAGCCAGCGGCACCACTGGAATCTCTTTTTCCGGCGCGGCATCTCTTACGAACGATTGAAAGAATGGGAGAAGGCAGAGCCAAATTTTGTGAAGTCTCTAGAACTGTCCCCCGATCAACCGGAAGTGCTGAATTATCTCGGATATTCCTGGATAGATCAGGGCATCAATCTGGACGAGGGGATGGAGATGATCCGCAAAGCGGTGGAGCTGCGCCCACGTTCGGGGTTTATTGTCGATAGTCTTGGTTGGGCACATTACCGCCTTGGTAACTATGAAGAGGCGGTAAAACAGCTTGAGCGTGCAGTGCAACTTATGCCGCAGGACCCAACGATCAATGATCATCTGGGTGACGCCTATTGGAAAGTGGGACGCAAACTTGAAGCAACTTTCCAATGGAAAATTGCACTTGCTTCCGAGACCGAGCCGGAAGATCCGAAAACAATTGAGGCAAAACTTGCCAATGGCCTGATCGACGACGAAGAGTCTGAAGCAAAGGCCGAGTAGTAACGGGAATGATCCGCCGGACTGCCCATGCCAAGATTAACCTGGCACTTCATGTAACTGGCCAGCGTGACGATGGGTATCATCTCCTTGATACGCTGGTTGCGTTTACCGAGTTTGGCGATGTAATCGAAGTTGGGAAACCACATCATGCACATGGGTCGATAGAGGTTTCTGTGATTGGCGAGTTCGCTGATGGTCTGACAGCAGGCCCGGAAAATCTGGTAACGTCTGCTGCTTTTTTGCTTCGTCAGGCGATTTTGGCCTCTGGCGAAATTCCGGCCCCGGTTGAAATCATCCTCACCAAAAACCTACCCATTGCCAGTGGAATTGGCGGCGGATCAGCCAATGCAGCCGCGACATTGCTTGCTCTGCAGGAGTATTGGGGCAGCGACGTGCAACTCGACAAAATAGCACTAGGACTTGGAGCAGATGTGCCCATGTGTCTTGAAAGCAGACCATTGCGCGCAACCGGGATCGGTGAAGAAATCAGCCTGCTGGACTGTCACGAAAAATATCACCTTGTGCTGGTTAATCCAGGCATTGGCATTTCCACGCCAGAAATATTCGGGAAGCTGGCTAAAAAAGACAACGAGCCAATTTTTATCCAAGATCCAAGCAAGTTTCCCGGCGTCAATACCATTGGCAAAGATATGAGAAACGATCTGGAAACTCCGGCGAGGGAACTTTGCCCGGATATCGACCGGGTCCTTGGCGCTTTACGCGATCATGATCCCGTATTTGCCAGAATGAGCGGTTCGGGGGCAACCTGTTTTGGTGTGTATCAAACGCAAGATGAGGCCATTGCTGCCTGTCGGGCAATCAAGACGTCGCAACCAACATGGTGGTGTGTTGCCACGCAAACCACTGTGACCTAAGTTCATATAATGTCTCGAATTGATGAAACACGCCCGTTTATTCCGGTAGGAATCGCCGTTCTTACGGTTTCCGATACACGGTCACTGGAAGAAGACAAATCCGGCAAAACACTGGCAGACCGAATTGAAGCCGCAGGTCATCATCTCAAGGATCGGGCAATTGTCACGGATGATATTCCCGCCATCCAAAGCCAAGTGAAACAATGGATAGCGGACGACGCAATCGATGTGGTCATCACCACTGGCGGAACCGGATTTACCGGGCGCGATGTGACGCCTGATGCCTTGGAACCACTGTTCGAAAAACGCATGGACGGGTTTTCAGAAGTTTTTCACCGTTTGAGCTTCGACAAGATTGGCACATCAACCATTCAGTCCCGCGCAACCGGGGGCGTCGCCGGCGCAACCTTTATCTTCTGTCTTCCGGGTTCTCCTGGCGCCTGCAAGGATGGTTGGGACGGCATTTTGCAAAACCAGCTCGATTATCGTCACATGCCCTGCAATTTTGTGGAGATCATGCCGAGGCTCGACGAACATTTGAAACGAAGTAAATGACAGAGATAGCATTTGTCTTCCCCGGACCTTGGAAGACCCGCGAAGAATTCCGCGATACGATTGTCCAGTAGACTGATGGAAGCTTTTTATATGCTGGCGCAGTGCTGCTAGAGCAGGAGACTGATTCATCTGCAATTGTTGACTTCAACACGAGTGAT
>JASJDO010000135.1 GCA_030065115.1 Rhizobiaceae bacterium
GGGCTTGTTCGGAAAATGCTTTCTCAGTTTCAAGCTCCACAATGAGAGTTTCTTTTTCAGTTGAGTGTTCCAACATTCCCACCAGTGATGCGCGCAGTCTTACGGTGATGAAATAGAAAAACCCGATCGAACCAAGCAACACCGCCGCCATGAGATAGCTGTTGGTGTCTTTGTTCAGAATGAACAAAATCGCCAGAGACAAAGTCGCAGGTGTTGTCATGATCAATGCCATTCGACCAAACGAATAGCTCATCATTGAAATCGCGGCATTAAACGCAATGATGGCAGAAAATTGAAGTGTTGGGAAAGCCCCGGATGTCGAGTTGTCGTAAGGCAAAAACGCAAGGATCATCCATGCGCCCGCAACACCAATCTGTCCGAGCAGAAAGGTTCTACGCCATTGAGACAAATGTTCCTGACTGATATCGGCGTTCAGGAATCGCTTTGACATGATCGCCAATGCTGCATGCGCAATGGTTGCCGCTGCCGCCCATCCCAAAATCGAATTAACGTCCAGCCAGATGGTGCCGACGGCAGTGGCCAGAAGGATCATGCAGACAATGCCCAGACTGGCGTTGACCTGATTGGTCGCAAAGCCCTTCAATAGCTCCAGCTCATATGCGAGGGGGGACGTACCAACAAAGGAAAGACGTGTCCGAAAATCGCGCACGGCCTTATCAGAAGCGGAGCGCTTCTTGCCGATGTCGACAATATTTTTGTCGATATGTGTCGCTTTTCGGTTCATTTGTCGGGTTATACGCAGTACCAGTTAGCCCCTGTTCGGGAACACGTCCCAAACCAGATAATTAACAAAGCATCGGCAAAAATGGTAAACATCCCGTTAGGATTTATGGTTTCGGAGCGGCTTGTTGCGTAAAACTGGTGGTAAATTGCTGGATTTCGCAAGGATGCTGGTTCTTCTAGGGACAGTTGCGGCTTTGTCTGCTTTCCTGGCGAATTATTCATCAGAGGAGTTTGCCGGTTCAGCCAAGATAATCGATGGCGACAGTTTGGAGGTTGCAGGCACTGAGATTCGCTTGTTTGGCATTGACGCACCGGAATACACGCAGCGTTGCAGTCGACAGTCGAGTGCCGAGAGTTTTGATTGCGGGAAAGAAGCGGTAATACACCTTCGTCGGTTGATCGGTGGTCAGGATGTCGTGTGTGATGGTTGGGACACAGACAAATATGAGCGTAGATTGGCCACATGTTCCGTTGGCGAAACCAATATCAATGAACAAATGGTGGCGGATGGTTGGGCAGTTGCGTTTGGTAAATACGAACAGGTTGAACAGGAAGCTAAACGCGCGAAACGGGGATTGTGGGCCGGTGAGTTTGTATCGCCATCCCAATGGCGCAGAGAAACGCGTGAAGCCCACCGTAGCAGCTTGTTTCAGTTAATTAAATTCTGGTAAGCCGAGGATAGGAAATCGGAGGATGAATTCATGAAACTCTATGATGGCGGTCGCGCGCCCAATCCAAGGCGGGTACAGATTTTCCTGAAGGAAAAGGAACTTGAGTTGCCGACCCAGCAGCTTGACCTTAATTCTTTAGAGCATCGCACACCTGAAATGGTGGCGAAAAACCCTGCGCAAACGGTTCCATTTCTGGAATTGGAAGACGGCACTGTAATCGCTGAAACTATCGCGATTTGCAGATATGTGGAAGAATTGCATCCCGAGCCAAACCTATTCGGCAAGTCAGCTCTTGAGCGGGCGCAGGTGGAGATGTGGAACAGGCGGGCTGAACTTGGTTTCCTATTCAAAGTTGCGCAGTCGTTCCGTCATTTGCATCCCGGCGCGGCAGTCCTTGAAGGTGAACAAATTGCGGCTTGGGGTGAGAAAAATAAAAAGCTTGCGGTGGAATACATTGCAATTCTTGATGATCAGCTCGCGGAGAATGAATTTTTGGCCGGCGATTTTTTCTCCGTCGCGGATATTACCTGCTTTGTTGCTGCCCAGTTTTTCAAGCCCGCCAGGATTGTGTTGCCGGAAACCGGGCTTGAACATTTCAAGCGGTGGTTTGCTGAGGTTTCCGACAGAGCCAGTGTTCAGCTTTGACAAAAGATATTGAAACACTGACGGCACGCATAAAGGTTTGTACGGCGTGTGTTGATGCTCCGTACAAAGAGCCTCTGCCGCATGATCCCCGTCCGGTTTCAATTTTGTCTGACAAGGCGAAGGTTCGCATCATTGGACAGGCGCCCGGGACAAGGGTTCATGAATCCGGGCGTCCATTTACAGATCCATCCGGTGATAGATTGCGGGAATGGATGGGAATAAGCGAAGAAGCGTTCTACGATTCTGACAAACTGGCAATCACGCCGATGGGTTTTTGTTTTCCAGGTTTGGACGCAAAAGGTGGCGACCTGCCACCCAGAAAAGAATGCGCCGACCTTTGGCAAGCTAAAGTCACAGAGGCCATGCCTCAGATTGAGTTGGTGCTGTTGATTGGGATGTACGCCCAAAAGCATTACCTTGGAAAGCGAGTTTCCCGTACTTTGACCGAGACTGTGGCAGATTGGCGGTCAATCATGGCAATTTCCTCAAAGCCGGTTTATCTGCCTTTGCCGCATCCTTCCTGGCGAAACAATGCCTGGATCAAGAAAAATCCTTGGTTTTCCAGTGAGTTGTTGCCTGAATTGAAAAGGTTGATTCAATTGCACATGCTATCTGCGTGAACTTGGAATAAACTCCTTCTCACGAGAATTTTGAATCGTCCAAACAGAAACGAGTTTTCTTTTTTTCGATTTTGTGGAATTGTATTCCAGAATTCATATTGTGTGACGAGTATATTTCATGGATAAAATTGACCGGGCAATTCTCGCAATCTTGCAAGAGGATACAACGCTGCCTGTGGCAGATATTGCAAGAAAAGTGGGGCTTTCCACAACTCCTTGCTGGCGGCGAATACAGAAACTTGAAGAAGACAAGGTTATCAAAAAGCGTGTGGCGATTCTTGACCCGGTAAAGGTCAATTCTGGCGTCACCGTTTTTGTTTCAATCAAAACTGATCAGCACAACGAAGAGTGGTTGAAACGCTTTGCCGAAGTTATTTCACAGTTTCCCGAGGTTGTTGGATTTTATCGCATGAGCGGCGATATCGACTACCTATTGAAAGTCGTCGTTCCCGATATCACCGCATATGATTTGTTCTACAAGCGTCTGGTCTCAAACATAGCGATTGAAAACGTATCAAGTGCGTTCGCCATGGAACGCATCAAGGACACGACCGAATTGCCGCTTGGCTATATGGTGCTTGAGAAAGCCTGACCGTCAAGATTTGGTAGCGTTTTTCAAACGGGCGAGGAGACTTGAGGTATCCCAGCGGTTGCCACCCATATTTTGAACCTCAGAATAAAACTGATCTACCAAAGCCGTAACGGGAAGGTTGGCTCTGTTTGATCGTGCTTCCTCGAGCACAATAGAGAGGTCTTTTCGCATCCAATCTACTGCGAAACCGTGTTCATACTCACCATTGTCCATGGTTTGCCAACGGTTTTCCATTTGCCAGGACTGGGCGGCACCCTTTGAAATTACGTTCATGACGGCTTCAACGTTCAACCCGGAGTTTTGGGCAAAGTGAATGCCTTCCGACAGTCCCTGAACAAGGCCTGCAATACAAATCTGATTGACCATTTTTGTAAGCTGCCCACTGCCGACTGGCCCCATCAGACCGGTCATGCGAGCATAACAATCAATGACAGGTTTAGCACGATCATACACAGCCTCATCGCCGCCGATCATTACGGTCAGAACCCCATTTTCAGCGCCCGCCTGACCGCCGGATACAGGCGCATCGAGAAAATCAAATTTCCGGTTTGCAGCCTCGCTCGCTAGGTCTCTCGCCACTGCTGCTGAGGCAGTAGTATTGTCAATAAACACAGATCCTTCGGCGATGGTCTCAAAGGCCCCATTCTCTCCGACCGTTACACTTCTAAGATCATCGTCATTTCCAACGCATGTGAAAACGAATTCACAGTCTTTTGCGGCTTCTGCGGGTGTTGGTGCTGCAGTGCCGCCAAACTCTTTGGTCCATTGTTCGGCTTTGGCGGAAGTCCTATTGTAAACCCTTACATCATGACCAGCTTTTGCAATATGCCCAGCCATTGGGTAGCCCATTACTCCCAAACCAATAAATGCAACCTGCGTCATACTGTTGTCCTTCCCTGACGATTTGTTGTAGTGATTTTCACATTCTCAGAGGAATAGATAGTGCAATGCGCAGACTTTTGAAATGGCTTTTCTCAGGTGTTTTGGGCTTGATTAGTGTCGTCGTTGTTTTGGCAGCGATTGGATATGGATTGCTGGTGCGAACCATCCCAGAAAACAATGCGGAAGTCAGCCTAACCGGATTGGGACAAACAACAAATGTTGTTTTCGATGCTCATGCGATCCCGCATATTGAAGCGACTTCATACAATGATGCAATGCGGGTTCTAGGGTATTTGCATGCGCGCGACCGTCTCTGGCAGATGGAAGTGCTCAGAATGGCCGGGCAGGGCCGTTTGTCCGAGATGTTTGGGGCCGCTACGTTGGATACCGACCGTTTTTTAAGAACTCTGGGAATGGCTGAAGCGTCGAAGACCTCACTCAATAGCCTTATGCCGGAGACAAGGGCCGCACTTCAAGCTTACTCCGAAGGGGTCAACGCTTACATCGACAGAGAACAGCGAACATTTGAACCCTTGCTTGGGGCTGAATTCATGATTTTGAGCCATACGCCGGAGGCCTGGGAAGACTGGCAGTCGGTGCTGATTATCAAGGTTATGGGGCTGAATCTGGGTGCCAATATGGATACGGAAATCAAGCGGCTGACCTTGGCGCTCGAAGGGTTTTCATCAAGGGAGATCGAAGAGCTTTTGCCCTACGGACCGCGCGACAATGCTGAACCATTGCCGGATTTGCTTGCAGTTTATGGCATCCAACCGAAGAGCAGTGCCAACCGAAAATTGCCGCGAGAAATGGATACTGCAACAGTCGGAGAGGGCTATGCTTTCAATTTCGAAACCGGCCAGTCAGCGTCCAACAATTGGGTAATCTCGGGAGACAGAACCGACACGGGAAAGCCCATTCTTGCAAATGATCCGCATTTGGGGATGACCGCGCCGTCAACGTTTTACCTTGCCCATTTGAATTGGGAAGAGAATGGCGAGCGATACAATCTGATCGGTGGCACAATTCCCGGCGTGCCATTCGTTATTGCTGGGCGAAATGATGATATTGCATGGGGGCTTACAACAACCAATCTTGACGCACAGGATCTTTTCCTTGAGCGCGTTGATGCCGATCTATCTACCTATCAGACTGAAGATGGGCAAAAGCCAACAGATTCGTTTGAAACAGAACTGGTGTATGGGGACGAGCTAAGTGAAGCCCTGAAGATTGTGAAAACGCGAAATGGCCCGCTTTTGCCGGATAGCTATCGGGGAATTGGCGAATTGTTGCCGGATGGATATGCGCTTTCACTTTCATGGCCGGGATTGGCTGAAGACGATACGACACTGGATACGCTTTATTCAAACAACCGCGCGAAAACTGTTCATGAGTTTGTTAAGGGAAGCAGCCGTGGCGTTTCACCGATGCAATCGATTGTAGTCGCTGACACGAAAGGCAATATTGGTCTGCTTGCTAAAGCACGATCACCGCGGCGTAAACCTGAAAACATAATCAATGGAAGAGCACCAGTACCTGGTTGGTTGGAAGCGTACAGGTGGGACGGATTTGTTCCTGATTGGCAACAATTTGCAATAATCAACCCGCCTGCCGGAGCGCTGACTACTGCGAACGCAAATTTCTTTCCACCCGAGTTCTCAGAACACATTACATATGATTGGGCGGAACATTTTCGTCAGGCACGGGCAGAAGAACTGGTGCTTGGGCGCAATGAAAAGCATTCCGTGAGCACTTCGAGGGATATGCTGGCGGATGATTATTCTCCAGCTTTCGTTCAGCTTAGGGATTTGGCACAGAAGATCATGCCAGAGGGCGTTGGGTTATTGCCTGAGATGCGCGCGGCGCTATCAGAATGGGATGGTCGGATGCAGATCGACAGACCTGAACCGTTGATCATGCTCGCGTGGTTTCGTCACCTTAACATTGGAATGCTGGAAGATGATCTGGGTGAATACTTTCCCAGGTTCGAGCGCGGCGCGATCACACCCTTGCTTGCCATGCTTGAACGCTCCATCGGACGCGACTGGTGCGACAACGTCATTACAACCGAAAAGGAAACCTGTGCGGAATTGCTTCAATCTTCTCTGCGGGCAGCAAATGATGAATTGGTTACAGAATTCGGAGAAGATTGGCGCGACTGGAAATATGGCGATGCGCATCAGGCTTATAATGAGCATCGTCCCTTTGGGCAGGTTGCGGCGCTGTCACAGTATTTCGACATTGAAATTCCCTCTGCCGGTGGTCCTTACACCTTGTTGCGTGGTCAAACCAAATTCGAACAAGAGAAGCCGTATCGAAATCGACATGCGTCCGCTTACCGGGCAATCTATGATTTCAGTGATCTGAATAAATCTGTTTTCATTCAGAGTACCGGGCAAAGCGGTAATTTTCTGTCTCCGCATTACGATGACCTGTCCAAAATCTGGGCCGACCTTGACTATGTTCCAATGTCTGTGAATCCGGATGATTATGCACAGAATGCGAAAGGTAGTTGGGTCTTTAATCCGTGATGTTTCGACTTCTTGCAATGCTATCAGTTCTGTTTTTTATGTCTGCACCTGCAAAAGCAGATGGCATTGTCAGCAGAGTTACGGCTGCGCCAATTCATCCGAATGGAATCGTTCGCGATATCCGTTCCGGATTGAACATTCATTTGCAGTCCGATGAGGTCCGAGGATTGGATTTCATGGACCCTGCAGTACTTGGGTATGGGTTACCCGCCGGCGGTTCTCTAGAGATCGAGCTTGTTGAGGGGTTTCAACGCGATCCCTCCATTGCACTTGATGACCGGACCATCCTGCTTGTTGCAGGGACGCCCCAACAGGGTTTGCCCGGAAGGCTGCTCGGGTTCACGGTCAGTGAAGGAAAGAACCCCTATACTTTCGTGATTGGAACAGACAGTAGCGATGGGGTAAGTGCGGAAAATCTGGTGTCTCCTGCACCCGGTGCCGCGTTTGATCCGATCCGGCAGCGGGGAATCAAGATTATTCATATAGGCCGGCACAAGGCATTTGTTTCACGCGGTGACAAGGGCGTTGTCGAGGTTCGTTTCAAAGACGCGAGCGGCAAGGTGGTTTCTTCAGGCAGAGGAGAGGTTGCCTTTCTCGACGAGCCCCGACCAAGGATTTATCCGACCAACATTCCTCATGATCAACGAAACCACAATTGGCAACGAGTAGCACCGAACGGTATCGTTGGAGTTGCAAGTGGGACGTTGCCGATCCCCTTTGTGTTGTTTGCCAAAAACAACGACCTTGAAAACAACGGTATCAATAGTGTTGGCGTGTTATCAGCGGATCAATTGGCGCAGTTGAATGTTACAATCCCTGACGTACTGTCCCGCTACAATGGTGGTCTGATATTGAAAGATACTGATGGCGATAAAAAATTGAACCCGCTGACAGATCAGATCATTGGCGGTATCTCAAACGATTTTCCTGAAGGATCAAAAGGGGGGCAGGTTGTAACACCAATCGTTAATGATCTGCCATTTCTGTCGGTTGAAACCGCGCGATTTAATGAACGGGCAGGGGCAAATATTGGCGGCAGTATTATGCAGGTAGTTTTTATCGCCGGAGATATTCCGGGGATTTATCGTTCTACCTTTTCGCTGTTGAGGGTGCCCGGTGCCTTGGATAGTGGGGATGGCTCGTCAGTTACGCATACTACTGTTGTCGAGTAGGTGTGCGATCGAATTCGCGTAGTATTCCAAAAGCACCCGTTCGTCTTTGTTTGCTGTCAAGGTGCCGTTTTCATCTTCCAGGACCATATGGCGCATCACGAGCATTCTCAGGCCGGTGCTTATGGCATAATCGAGGTCAGCTCGCGGAATATGGACGTGATGTCCCGACTTTTCCAGCTGTTCGACCAGGTCTGATATCTCCGACTTGAGTTCCAACTCGTTGAATGTCTTTTCCGGATGTTCGACAAAGACGCTGGAAACCAGTGAAACGGGAAGCGCTGGAACCACGTTGCCAACCTCGTTGATCAATCGTTCTCCCAGAGTTTCAATTGTAGCATTGCGTTTTTCGCTGTCATTTGTCTCGAGTGTCTTGCCATTTTCTACAAGCCATTCCTTGAGCGAGATTGGATTGCCAAAGCTCACACATGCATAGCCGAGGCGATAAAGCGTGCCCTGCAGGCGGCGCTTCAGCATGGTGAAAACAAATCCGATAGAGGTAGGTATGCTGACGCTGAAATCTCGGCCCGAAACTTCTGCTTCTCGCCTTGAGGTCAGTATTCTGTCTTCCAGTGCGCGGTCATAATTGATGCCAACCGGTACAAAAACAATGTCTCTGCTGCTTTCGGGTTGAAAGTCACTTAACATGTAGCTCAAGAGCCCCAGTTTCGGTGGCATCAACTTGCCGTTTCTGGTGAGGCCGCCTTCTGGAAAGACTGCTTGTGTAACACCCTCCCGTGTTGCCATGCTGACATAACGGGCCAAGACCCGGCGATAGAGTTCATTCCGCGAAGATCGTCGAATGAAATATGCCCCCATTGCCCGAATAAGGCTCTGAACGCCCCAAATTCTAGCCCATTCGCCTACAGCATATGAAAGCGTTGTTCGTGATGAAGCGAGATAAGTGACCAGCACGTAGTCCATGTTTGAGCGATGGTTCATTACGAAAACAACCGAAGCGTTGGGATCGATTTCCTTGAAGCTCTCGTCATCAATGAATCCCAAACGCACCCGGTAAAGGAATTCTGAAATCCATTTCGAAACCCTTGTGCCAATGCCAAAATAGGCCATGGGTGAAAAGGATGGGATAATTTCTCGGGCGTAGCGCTCGGCCTTTTTCATGACGACAGGAACCGGAGTTCCTTCGCGTGCAGCCT
>JASJDO010000136.1 GCA_030065115.1 Rhizobiaceae bacterium
CGGCAGAATTGATGCTCTAAGAGGGGGGAAAAGAGTAAAATTCAAAGAGCCAAGTAAGGCGACCTTGAATGTTGCGACCTTATTTGAGCGGAATCCCGGCACGGGGGGTATTAATCTGCTTATTCAAAAAGAGTTATTTTGGAAGGTGGGAGGATTTCAGAATGATTTGATCACATCAGAGGACAAAGCATTGGCCATTGAGGTCCTGAAAACTGGTGAAAAGATCTCCATTGCTTCGAAGGCGATAGCTGTCGCTCGCCAACATGAAGGAACTCATATCAGTTCAAGGCAACTTCCGCGGCTACGGTTTGTTTTTAGATATCGAAGCGAAGTTAAATTTTTCACTTTTATCAGAACAGTGATCCGGATTCTTAGGCTGCATCTGCGTAGTAGACTTAAATTGATTAACGCCAAATAATCATCCGCTTTTGACACATAGATAAGTCTGTCTGATTTCCAGTAATTCAGATCAGAGGCTTCAAAGAATTTTTTTCAGAAATCCATGCTTGATCAAATCACTTTCGCTGCTGAATCGAACAGAATGTTCAACACGTAGTGGTTTATTGCGGTTTTCTTCAAAATATTCTGCCATTAATTTATATTCATGGCCGCCGTCAAAATATTGGCCGCTGTTTTTTGCACCTGCTGCCACCTGCTCAACATCAGCGAAGATTTTGAAGTGCAACAAAGCCCCACAGAAAGGTGCATGGTTTCGATATAGAGGCCTTGGGGAGTGAATAGACACGCCCATGGAAGTTCTCTTGTCCCAATACAACAAAGGATATTTCATTAACTCCGCTGTCGCCCCCCATAAACGCCGGCGTGGACCGCCAAGCAGTTTAATGCCTCCAGAGGTCAGATGGCCCTGATACCCTTTGCTATCAAAATATGGGCAAATTTCCCAGGGCATGGTTGCGTCTTCACCGGTGAAGATTGCATCTTCCAGCCGGTTTTCCGGCATCATGTCGATCATGGGGGCCGGAAGCCGATAAACACCTTTTGAGTAGAGCCTATTTGCGTATTCGCCAATTGGTATTTTGTTGTTGCAACCCGTGAAAAGATATTCATCGACGTCTACATTCAGATACCAGCGATTGTAGCCGTACTTATTAGCAAGTAACTCGCGCCAAGCTTTGCTGCGACCTGCTTCCCGATATCGAACATTTGAAAAATGGACGTCTACATCGGCTTGCCTCGCAAGGTATTCAGTTGTTCCATCATTTGAATTGTCATCAACGCAAACGAACCGTGTTACACCGATTTGCCGATAGTGCTTTAAGAACGAAGGTAAAAATCGACGACCATTGTGGACCACAAAAATTAGAGGGAAATCCTCGTCTGTGAGGGGGCGAGATACAGCGTCTCCTGCTGGCCAGATCTCGATGTTTTGTGGGCGTGGCTTGTGTCTCACGGGAAGGAGCTTCCGCACGAAATTAGCTGTTTGCTGCGAGTATGACATGCCCCAAATATTTTGCGCGTTGTCGGTAAGTGGATATTCGAACCCGGAATTGGAATGAGCCATGCCCAAAATTTTCTTAATCATTGTCTAAAAGATTTTGCCGTCAGCGTGCTTTAGGTTTGATTAGACACGTCAATGCATCTTTTCAAGCTGAACTTTTCCGGTGCTTTGGCCCGGGTCAGAAGAACTATCTGGTTCGTCCTGCTTTTTGGTGATATCCGATCTGGGGCCTTGTTGGTTTTTCATTCTTGTGTCATCGGCTACCAAAAAAGTTTTTGTGACCATTGCTATCTGTTCATGTTTTCAATTTCAGACAACATCTATTGTTCTCTCATAAACCTGAGAAGCTGGCTTCGAGGGCAAGGGTTGCGTATTGCAAAACGAAATGATGCAGAGCATTTTCGCGTTGATCATTCAGGTCAATCGCTCGCCATCGCAAGGCGCAATCGATACTGGAATTACAAGCACGGAATTGACACAAGATTGGAGCTTCTTGCACAACAATATGAGCTTCAGCATGTGCTGCTGTCACCAGGGGATCGTGTCATTGATTGCGGTGCCAATATTGGTGAAATTGGTGCGTGGGCCAAACAGGTCGGCATCGAATATACAGCATTCGAGCCTGAGCCTTTGGAAGCCGATTGCTGTGATATCAATGCTTTTGACGGCGTGGCAAAAACCAATCGTTTAGGGCTTTGGCACGAAAACACCACGTTGAAGTTTTATTCAAAACCGGACACTGCTGATGGATCCCTAATCGAAATTGACGATTACACAGATGTGCATGAGCTGGAAGTGATCACGCTGGCATCGTTCCTCGGTGAAGATGCAAAAAAAGGTATCCGCCTATTCAAGGTGGAGGCTGAGGGTGCTGAACCGGAAGTGCTACAGGGCGCAGAACCCGTTCTCCAATATATTGATTATATCAGTGTGGATTGCGGATATGAGCGAGGCAAGGAAAAGCAGGCAACATTCAAAGAAGTTGGCGAAATTCTTGCCAAACACAATTTCGAACTGATCTCAGAAAACAAGAAGCGAATGGTTCGATTGTACAAGCGGCGCGATTGCGCCACTTGATTGATTCATCACCCAAATGTTCTTAAACAAACTTCACCGAAAGAATCTCGTATGAACGAGAACCGCCAGGGGCTGCGACTTCTACGGAATCGCCCTCGCTTTTGCCAATCAAGGCGCGCGCGATTGGAGAAGAAATAGAAATTTTTCCCGCTTTCACATCTGCTTCCTGGTCGCCAACGATCTGATATTTGCTTTCCTCGTCAGTATCCTCGTCTGCCAGCTCTACAGTGGCGCCAAACTTGACCGTATCGCCGGACAACTTGGACACGTCGATGATTTCTGCGCGTGACAGCATGTCTTCAAGTTCGGAGACGCGGCCTTCATTCAGGCTCTGTTGTTCTTTTGCTGCATGATATTCAGCGTTTTCTGACAGATCGCCATGGGCGCGTGCTTCCGCAATTGCAGCAATGATCGAAGGACGGTCTTCAGACTGTCTTCGTTGCAATTCTTCCTCCAGTGCCTTGTGTCCGGCAGCTGTCATTGGAACTTTTTCCATTTTCCCAACTCACTTGTTCAGGCCTCTCGCAACAGGGCTGAGGCAAAAAGAAAACGGCCACCAAGGTCAAAAACCATGGAGCCGCAAAGAATATAGGCATGTTTATAGTCATAAATGTGGGGTTTTTCCAGTTTTTTATTGGATTTGCGCTTTTGATGCTTTTGACTGAAATCAAACAATCAATTTCGTCGAAGAGTGTCCACTTGGAAAATCCGTCCGGTCCCGTTCAAATAACAAATCCGATCCGCTTTTCTGATCCGCTTCCTGATGGCGTCGATGTGGTGATTGTCGGCGGCGGCGTGATCGGGATGTTTTCCGCTTTGTATATGAACCGCCAAGGGCTCAAGGTTCTGGTCTGTGATAAAGGGCGTATCGCGGGTGAACAAAGTTCGCGAAACTGGGGGTGGATTCGCCAGCATGGAAGGGACCGTGCAGAGCTTCCGATCATGATGGAAGCCACACGATTGTGGGAAGAAGCGGATCACAATATGGGCGGAAGAGCGGGATTTCGTCGCGAGGGAGTTTGCTATCTGGCGAGCTCTGAAGCAAAGATGAAGTCCCGTGAGAAATGGCTCGAGATTGCCCGCGAACATCAACTTGATACACGGATGTTGAGCAAATCAGAAGTAGACGATCTGATTGATCGCTCCGGTTCAAATGGTTCTGCCCATCAATGGATGGGCGGGTCTTATACCGAGAGTGATGCGCGAGCTGAGGCCTGGCAAGCGATACCTGCTCTTGCCGAACTTGCGCAATCGGAAGGCGTCACAATCATCGAAGATTGTGCGGTACGCATGATGGATGTTGAGGCCGGTAAAATCACCGGTGTCTTCACCGAAAAGGGCAGGGTGGCGTGTGAGCAGGTTGTGATTGCTGCCGGTGCATGGTCTTCGGTGTTTGCAAGGCGACATGGCATTTCATTCCCGCAATTGAGCGTTCGCTCCACGGTTTGTCAAACGGCTCCAATGCCCGAGGTTTTTGCCGGAAATGCAGCGGATGAGGAACTGGCGTTTCGGCGCCGCAATGATGGTGGATATAATCTGGCAGGTGGCGCTAATCATGATCTCTATATTGGACCGGATGCGTTTAGGCATTTCTTCAAATATCTGCCGGTTGCGCGTGAACATCTGAAAGACACGTCGTTCAAGCTTTCTGCTCCGAAGGGGTATCCCGACAGCTGGAGCTTGAACCGGAAATGGCAGGCGGATGAGATTTCCCCTTTTGAAGAAATGAGGGTTTTGAACCCTGAACCGAAAAAAGGCCAGGTGGAAACCATCCGCCAGAATTTTGAAAAGCGTTTTCCGCATTTGGGCAAGCCGGAGATCAAACATGCGTGGGCCGGGATGATTGACGCTATGCCCGATGTTGTTCCGATTGTTGACCGGGTTCCGGAACTCCCGGGCTTGATTGTCGCCACGGGCATGAGTGGGCACGGTTTTGGCATTGGCCCTGGATTTGGCAAGATTATCGCCGCGATAGCACAGAACAAGCCAACCGGACATGACATGACCCGGTTCCGATATTCCCGATTTACCGATGGTAGCACGATCGAACCGGGGCCGAGTATCTAATCTGCCATAGTTAATATTATATCGAGATAATCGATATTAATAATGATTTATATTATTTTTACATATTTTCGGATTTCTGCCATTTAAGTGAAAAAAACACTAAACGGGTGGGCAAGATGAGCATTGGACGGAAACATAGGCAATATTTTGGTGCTATTTTTTCAACAATAACTGTATGCTTTGTGGCGACCGTCTTTCTTGGTGCGGATGCACCCAATGAAACTCATTTGCAGCAAACGACTCTGGGCAAGGACCTGAGCGATAAAGTTAATTTGCAGAGTTTGCCAACTAAGCACGCACAAATAGGTTTGGCTGGGGTATCTGATTATTGCCTTGTTGCCCTGAACGACAGTAGACCGGGAGCCCTGTCGATCTCCGAAAGGTCATCCATTTTCGCAAATGATTGTGCAGTGCATTCGAATTCCCATATCCAACAAAACCTCTCAGCTTCGGAAGATCTAAACATTGAAGCTGCGTCCGTGACAATGGCGCTTCATTTTGGCGGCACATCCGAAACTGCGCGCAACGGCAATATTAATCAAGCGAGTGAGGTCTCAGACCCCTTTGATGGCGTAGAGTTTCAGACCTCCAATGATTGCGAATTTAGCAACCTGTCTATCAAGAATACTACCAAGACGCTCAAACCAGGGACCTATTGTGGTGGTATTGTTGCCATCGGAAACTACAAGGTAACACTTGAGCCAGGTGTTTATGTCATAAAAAACGGGCCACTTATTGTGGGTGGAAAAACTAGCTTTGCTGGTGAAAACGTAACCTTTGTTTTTGAAGGTGCTGAAGCATCGCTTGGTATCGGAGTGTCAACAAAAATCGATTTGTCAGCGCCAAGGTCTGGTCCGACTGCCGGAATTTTGATGATTGCAGACAAAGCGGTGCGAGGCGTTCGCGATTTTACGATCAGAAGCCGCCGTGTCAGCAAACTCGAAGGGGTGCTTTACCTTCCAAAGGGTCGTCTAACATTGAATGATACTGGACCTGTTGCAGCAGGATCGAGTTGGACACGTATCATTTCCGATCAGATTGAACTTATCGGTAATGCGAAACTTGTGATCAATTCCGACTTTTCAAGTACAGAAGTTCCCTTGCCAAAAGCACTGCAAAACTGGAACAGCAATTTCAATCTGGCTGCCGTCAATGCGGAACAAAGCTAAGCTCTAGCTGCGAAATTGAATTTAAAGAATATTCAATGCGCCTGTAACTCCTGCGCATTTAGGATTTCCGTGTGGTCGGATTTTCAATCCTTGACGCCCAGTTCCAACGCAACTAGTGTCGCTTTGCTTGGTGCATTGACGCCAAAGGCTGAAAGCTTAATAGGGAACCCGGTGCGCTGTACCCATCAGGGGGTAAATCCGGGGCTGTACCCGCAACTGTGTGTGGTAGGGTGTACTCATTAAAGCCACTGGGAGGTTTCCTGGGAAGGCGAGTATGTTTAACCCGATGACCACGAGCCAGAAGACCTGCCAGGCATGATGAAACCCATATTTGGGGCGGGTGTCCCTGAGGGAGTTACGTTATGTCTATGGAAAACATGCCTGTTGAAAAACGGCTTGGTTTTAACATCACTTCAGTCAGCATTTTCAAACAGCTTTTGGGCGCAGGCACGCTGTGTTCTTTGCTCTGGGTTGCGATTGCCGCAACCATAGGCGTCTAATTCACAAATCCTGTGATGTCAGTGCCGCTTGTTTCTGCCGCCGGGCTTCAGCTTGGCTATGGTGATGTTCCTGTTGTGGACAAGGTATCGTTTGCGCTCAAGCGCGGCGAGGTTTTGTCAGTGGTTGGTCACAATGGATCGGGCAAATCCACACTCGTAAAGACGCTGCTCGATATTCTGCAACCAATGTCAGGTACGCTTGACTGGCAAGACGGCAAGCCGGATACGATAGCGTTTTTGGGCCAAAGAACCGAGTTTGATAATCGGTTTCCAATTAGGGTCCGTGATCTCGCCGCGATGGGCGCCTGGCCCAGGCTTGGATTTCTTGGACGGATTGATGCCGAGTGTGAATATCAGATCGAAGTTGCACTTGAGCGAACAGGCACCGCAGATATTGCGGACATGCCGCTGCACAAGCTCTCGGTGGGGCAGCTTCAGAGAGCCTTGTTTGCCCGCACCATGGTTCAGGATGCCCCTCTGATATTGCTGGATGAACCGTTTACTGCTGTTGACCAATCGACAGAAGCTGAATTGCTCTCGCTGATTGATGAGTGGTCGACGGAAGGGCGCTCCATCATTCTGGTTTTGCATGACTTGTCAGCAGTGCTTGAGCATTGCAATTCAGCACTAATATTGGGCAAAGGGAACTCACTGTTCGGACCGCCAGAGTCTGTGCTGACGCCGGAGAATCTGGTTCGGTTCGGATATCTCTCCAGCAGTCAGGCAGACTGGCTGGAAGCAATGCACTCTAAAGCGGGCGGGCGTCATGTTTGAGTGGCTTCAATATGACTTTATGGTACGTGCTGTCATCGCGACGATGGTGCTCAGTTTTTCCGTGGCGCCGGTCGGCGCGTTTCTGGTGCTCAAGCGGCTTTCGCTTGCGGGCGAGGCTGTGGCCCATGCAATCGTCCCGGGCATTGTCATTGCATTCGTTGTGTCAGGCCTCTCGGTCGTTTCAATGGTTGTGGGCGGGTTGGCTGCGGGCATTGTTGTTGCTGCCCTTGCAAGTCTGGTCGCTCGTATGACCATAATCCGTGAGGATGCCAGTCTGGCGTCACTTTATCTGATCGCATTGGCGCTTGGCATTTTCATTCTGTCGGCTGCAGGGTCAGCGGTGCCATTGCAAAGCTTTTTGTTCGGCTCAATCCTTGGAATTGATGATGAAACTCTCATGCTGATTGGCGTGACGGCAACTATAACGCTTGTCAGTTTTTCGCTTATTCTGCGGCCTTTGATTATGAGTACGATCGATCCGGTATTCTACGAAAGCCAGTCAAAACACCCCGGTTTGGTGACCCAGGTGTTCATGTTCTTGGTTGTTTTAAACCTGCTTGGTGCGTTCAAGGCGCTTGGTACCCTTATGGCCGTGGGTCTCATGATTTTGCCAGCAACAGCAGCACGATATTGGGTTTCTTCGATAACGCGTTATCTGATGCTTACATTCCTGTTCGCTTTGGCAAGTTGCTGGGCCGGACTATTTATTTCGTTCTATTTGCCGGATGTTCCATCGGGGCCGGCAATCGTCATCGTGGCAGGGGTGATCTTCTTCCTCAGCATGATATTTTCGCCGCAAGGATTTCACGTTGGGGCACGGCTCAATCTGTTTCGTAACGGCAGTAAACCTGTCAAACATTCCCGCTCAAATGAAAGAGACGAACCACATGAAAAAACTGTTTAGTGTCTTGCTGTTTGCAAGTCTCGCACTTGCTGCAATTCCGGCATCTGCGCATGAAAAATTGAAGGTTGTGGCCAGTTTCTCCATTCTTGGGGATATGGTCAGGCATGTAACAGGGGAGTTGGCCGAGGTCACAACGATTGTCGGGCCAGATGCAGATGCCCATGTTTATGCACCAAGCACAAGCGATGCCAGAGCGGTAGCGGATGCAGATGTGGTTTTCGTGAATGCGATGGGGTTTGAAACCTGGTCGCAGGCGCTTATTGAGAGTTCCGGCACCAAAGCTAAAATCTTCGTTGCAACCGAAGGCGTGACCAAGGTCAAAGTGGATGGTGAAGTTGATCCACATGCCTGGAACAGCCTGCCAAATGGCATGATCTATGTTGCCAATATCGCGAAATTCATGGCTGAGTCAGATCCTGACCATGCCGCGGATTACATGGCTAACGCTGAAAAATATACAAAACGGCTTCAGGCTTTGCATGATCGTGCCGTAAGTGATTTGGCAAAACTACCAAGCGACAAGAAAACGGTGGTTACCGCACATGACGCGTTTGGGTATCTGGAAAATGCCTATGGGCTGACGTTTCTTGCTCCAGTCGGCATTGATACCGAGGCAGAACCTTCTGCAAAGGAAATGGCGGCGTTGATAGACCAGTTGAAAGAAGCAGGTGCAGGCGCGTTGTTTGTTGAAAACATCACAAGCCCTGCCTTGATTGAGCAGATTTCGCGCGAAACCGGCATCAAGATCGGTGGAAGATTGTTCTCTGATGCTCTTTCAGAGCGTGGTGGCCCAGCAACCAGCTATGAAGCGATGTTCGAACACAATCTCAACACGATCATTCAGGCACTTAGCCAGCAGTCATAGAACTGGACAGCTTAGACAACATCTCTCGGGATTAGTTCCCGAGAGATGTTGTCTAAGCTGTCCAGTTCTATGACTGCTGGCTAAGTGCCTGAATGATCGTGTTGAGATTGTGTTCGAACATCGCTTCAT
>JASJDO010000016.1 GCA_030065115.1 Rhizobiaceae bacterium
CCGCGGAAGCGATCAATGGTAAGATGGCGAAGTTTGATATCATGCGCCAGATGCCGACGCCGAAATTTCCCGGCGGGGCTGCCCTACGCTGGCCGCTTCTGCCACTGGCACTAACCTGGTATGCGTTGCGGGACCGGTTTTAGAAATGGACCGAACGATAGAAATCAACGGCGAGATAACTACTTCAGTCGCCGATATGCTTGCTAGCCAAGACAAATTTGACCAAGTGCATTTGCGGGAATTTGGAGTAATGACTCTCAAGAAAGCAAAACCACTTGAAAGGATAAAATTCGCCAAAAATCTGGAGCTTGGGGCGATGTTACAAGGAATGTGGTCCGAAACCTTGTGAGCTTGAATAATGCCGAAAGAATGGTGGTGTTGTTTTTGAAGCATCCGGGAAACCTGCAGGGCTTCGAAACCAATGATCAGCTAACCAATCTCGTTATCAATGATTTGAAACCCGCTGATTTTCCGGAAATTGCTAAACTTCGTTCGTTGAATACGCTCATAACTCTGATGTGTGAGTTGGACAATCAAACGATACCGGCGCTTCTTGAAATGAATTGTCTCCGGAAACTTGAGCTGGAAGATAGCAATTTTAGTGATGCAGATGCCAAGTGTCTCTCAGTTTCAACTAATATCACGTCTCTGGATGTTGGAGCGACCCAGCTTACAGCAACCGGATTGCAGAGTTTGTTGAAGATGCAACAACTGGAGCATCTCGATATTTGGGGCAATGACATTAGCGAACATGATCTCGAAATGTTGGCTGAATTGCCAAACCTCAAAAGCCTCTCAATTGGCGGTCATCCTGAACAAGATCGGCTTACTGCAGATGGGGTTATCCCGATATTGAAAAGTTTCAATTCACTGGAGAGAATTTGGATGGATGGTATTCCAGTGAATGATGAACAGTATGCGTTTTTGCGTGAAAATTACCAGATAATGGGGCCATTTTAATCAGCCATCAGGTCTCCGCGGTATCCAACAATCAGGCCAACAATTGGCGCAACCATTTCAACATCAAAGTGAAATTTGCCATCCTGCTCCTTTTCAAAACTGTTGCCTTTCGGTAGCAAGAATTTTGGCAAGGGAATTCCAAAAACTGACCAACGCCGCGGGATCAGAGTGAGTCGATCCTCATTAAGAACCAGTGCAAGGGCAACATCAATCAGACCAAAGCGCTCGACCAGAAGATGTTCATTCTTACCCTTTCCCGGAAACTGATAGGACCGGAACTTGGTGTCCGCGAATGTTCGTGTCCATCTTTCACCTTTTTGATCCGGCGCAAATTCAACACTGACCGGAACCCGGTTTGCTTGCTTTGGAAATGAAAATAAGCGCGCTATGAGATTGGCCAACAGGCCGTTCCCGCGACGAACTTCTGCGTGACCGGACCATGTTCGTTCTGATGTGCCATCATGCAGTTTCTGAACCGCTGGTGGGAGTTCTTCGAATGCAGAACCCAAAACGTTTCGATAGAGGCATTTGCTACTATCACTGTCATCTCTGAAGCCAGTATAGATAGTGCGTTTCTCAAAAAGGGTATTGTAGTCCTCCAATGTCAGGACATCCGTTGCTGGTCTTGCGCCGCTTTTAGGGCGCTGGCCGTTGAGCATTTTTCGAACAATTGCTTCAACTGCCATGGACGGAATGTACGGACCATCGTCACTTTCAGCCAAGAGGTGCCAGGATTTTGTAACCTGCTTTCCGTCGCGTTCGCCTGTGGCCTCAACAAACATCCCGCCTCTGTGTTCGCCAAACTTCATCAGATTGAGGACCTTGTAAAACAATGGAGATAGTGGAGCGAGATTTGGCAGGTTCAGCCAGTTTCTCGTTTTGGCGAGCAGGATCAGGGATCGATGCAGAAATTCAGGTACTGGTCCGGCACCCATCCAGATATCACGAAGGGTAGCATTTTCCTTTGGTAGGACTTGCAGGTCGGGTACGTCCACCAGCGAGAAAAGAATGTTCCGAAGAGGCATGCGTCCGGGTGGCGAGATTGTGTATCGCATGGTTTCAGCGAGACCTGGTGCCTGCGTGTGTTTGCCATCACGCAGCAGTTTGACGGGGCTTCCCGCATAACCAACGACCGCGCGCATGACATTCAATCCGATTCCGGCGTAAGGAGACGGTGCAATGCCAGCTTTGACACCGGTTAGTTCCATGTCCGCAGCAATTACCTTTAGAACTGCTGTGGTCAAAACCGGGAAGCTGCTCACACCTGAAAGGACAAATACATTCTTGTCGCGAGCTTTGTCATTGAACCTCGCGACTTCAAACACGAAATCAGCTCCATCGGCAAAATCCATGTAGTCAATGCCAGCGTCTATGCATGCTTCAATGACTGTGTGGGGGTTCTTGCCATAGTTCTGAAACGGACCCGATGCATCAACCACCAGATCCGGCTTGATGTCATCGAGGGCTGAGGCAATTTCAATGCGATCAAGCCGGTATGGCTTGACCTGCGATTGACCCTTGTAACTGGAACAATACGCGTCTGCCTTGTCAAAGCTGCGTCCGCATACATAAATCTCCAGTGCGTCCAAATCTGACAGGAGTTCAATCAGCCTGCCACCAAAAACCCCGTAGCCACCTAGAACCAGTATTTTCAACTCAACAACCTTTCGCGTACGTCTGGATCGGGCAGGGAACAGAGGTCAGCCTTGCCGAACAACCTATATCGGTTCATAGCGACCTTTCTGTACAGATAGTCTTGGATGAATGAGGGCAGAATTCGCAGGATACTCAAGAGGTTCCAGACGCCACCGAGGCGCGCGCCAACCTTTATGAGTGCATCAAGTGATGTGTAAGCAACGCCGTCGGTGATATACAGCCAGGAAGTCGGGTCATTCGGGTCCATCTCGTAGTGCTGCATGAGTGCGTTGCCGAGATCGGATTGTAATGGAATGATCTTGAATTCTTTCGCCGTATCGTTCTTGGCAATCCATTTTGCACCGCGTGCACAAAGGGCACAATGAGCATCCATGACGGTAACTGGACCGCTGTCGTCAAAGACAGGAACATTCGGATCCGACTTGTATGAATAGGGAGCACGAAGAGTTTCCATGCTGTCGATGTAAGGATTGCCATGGGCCGTTCAAGCAACAAAGTATCTCACTGACAAACATGGTTATTAATAACGGAATTCAGTATCTGAAAGTAACTCGCTTGGCTGAAAACTTGACGCATTGCATGCGCCCAACTAGCCTTCCGGGACATTTAAGATCATCGATGAGTTGGAGGGCGTCGTGGAATCTGGATTTGGAGTGCTTCTAGTCTATGGTGCGCTTGCTATCTGGCTCGGATTGTTGGTTCGGGCTTATAAGCGGTCGTCCTACAAACTTTTCATCTGGTTCGGAATTGGCTTTCTTATCTATTTGAATGCCCGTTATCTCATCGAAGGTGCGCCAGCGGGCATTGCGTTTTTCATCGGTATCTACGATGTGGTGATCAACCTGGGTCTGGCACAAGATCAGGCCGCATCTGGTATGACCGAGTGTGTTGGAAATGCGTGCACAGTATGGGGAGATGAATACACACGGCATTCAACGTGGGGAGTGGCTTTCTACGAGCGCTTCGCCAACGGAGATAATTTCCGCTCCAATCTATTGTATGGGCATCTGACCTGTAACTCGATTGTTTTCATTCTGATGCACATTCAAATGATGAAATCGGGCTTTGCAGAAAATGCCAACATGCACAGATTGCTGGGTCGTATATCATTTGCATTGCTGACAATTGGTGTTGGGTGCGCCGTATGGCTCGCCTCAGAACATGGAGCTGTTCCGTCGTATGGTGGTGCGATGGCAGAGTATGGCTTCTACTCCATGTCCGCATTTGTTTATGGAAGCGCTATCATGGGGGTATTAGCAATCCGATCAGGTAATCATGAAAATCACCGCATCTGGATGTGGCGTTTTGCGGGCTCCATGTGGGGATCCTTCTGGTTGTTCCGCGCAATGCTTTTGTTCCTCGATCCGTTGTTTAGAAATCAGGACACAGTGGCGATACTTCTGTGCATCTGGCTTTCTGCACCACTTGGTATCCTGATTGCAGAAATGATCAGGCGCTCACGCGATCAAAAGGCCACAATGCGGGCAGCGGTTTCAGTGTGACGGTTTTGTTTTTGAAATTTGGCGTTCGCGCCACATGATGTAAAGGCCGGAAGCTATAACGAGCGCAGCACCGGCGAGGGTCAGGAATCCAGGCCTTTCATCAAAGACCATGATACCCAGCAATATCAGAAAGATGATCCGTGAGTATCGGAATGGAGTCACGACAGATACCTCCGCCATCCGAATTGATTTGATAAGTAGGAAATAACCAATGGCACCGAGACAACTCATAGGAATGAGCACGGGCCAGTCGAGGTTTGGTGGAAATATTGAGTGGCCTTCAAAGATGTTCCAACCCACAGCAAAGGGTATCGATACCATCATAGTATAAGTTGCAAGGCTGGCCGATCCGATATCCTGCGGGATGATGCGTGTTGTCAAATCACGCACTGCAAGCCCGAACATGGCCAGAACTGCCCAAAGTACGGACACGTCAAACCCGTCAGCGCCAGGTTGAACGATCAGCAGTACTCCGACAAACCCGAGGGCAATAGATGTCCATCTGCGCCAACTGACCTCCTCACCCAACAACAATGCGGCTCCCACAGCAACTAGAATAGGTGCTGCCTGGGTTATGGCACCAACCGTCGAAAGGGGCACATGGGCAAGCGCAGTAATCATCCCGACCATGCCGACAATCTCTGCCACATAACGGATCATAACAACCGGTGCAAAAGCGCTTGAGTTGAAGAAAGGTTCGTTTTCAAAGACGGCCAATATGGCGAACAGGAAAATGCCGCCGGACATCAAAAAAAACATTACCTGCGGAGGTGCGAGAGATGCTGAAGCTACCTTTACCAGCGTATCCGCCAGCGCAAATGCCACCATGGAAAGCAGCATGAACACAATACCTCGAAGGTTTTTGGGTTCGTTCAAGCTGTCATCCCTGTTGGACTGCCCATCTGATATCAAACATGGGGTCAAAAACAGTCACCGGTCCTGCACCAGTTTCAATTTTTGCCGGATACTCAATCACCGATTCATGCTTGACCAGTGTCATCGTGTCTTCATTGGGTTCAAGCTTGTAAAACTTTGGCCCATTGAGGGAGGCGAATGCTTCAAGGTTTTCGAGCTTGCCCTCATCTTCAAACACATGCGCCAACAGGCTCATTGTATTGATGGCGGTAAAACAACCAGCACAACCGCATGCATGCTCTTTCAGTTCATCTGTGTGCGGCGCAGAATCAGTTCCCAGGAAAAATGTCGGATCGCCGCTGGTTGCGGCCTCTCTCAGGGCAAGGCGATGTTCTTCGCGTTTTGCAACGGGCAGACAATAATAGTGCGGCTTGATGCCTCCTGCCAAAATCGCGTTTCGGTTGATGATCAGGTGATGGGTGGTAATGGTTGCACCAAGGTTGTCCCCACCGGAACGGGCATAATCTACACCCTGTTTGGTTGTGACATGTTCCATAACAACGCGAAGTTTGGGGTTGCGTTTGCGCAATGGATCGAGAACCCGCTCAATGAACACGGCTTCACGGTCGAAAATATCAATATCGTTGTCTGTTACTTCGCCATGCACACATAGCGGCATGCCTATCTCAGCCATCTTCTCCAGCACACCTTGGACTTTGTCAAAATCCCGAACCCCTGATTGGGAGTTGGTTGTAGCACCTGCCGGATAGAGCTTCAGCGAAGTTACAAGCCCTGACTTGAATCCTGCTTCCACATCTGCCGGGTCGGTATCTTCGGTCAGGTACAAGACCATCAGGGGTTGAAATCTCATGCCATCAGGTACTGCAGCCATGATGCGTTCTTTGTAAGCGTTCGCATCCTGTGTGGTGACCACGGGGGGCACCAGATTGGGCATGATGATTGCCCGTTCAAAATCTTTGGCAGAATGGGGCAGGACGCCTTTTAGCATTTCGCCATCGCGCAGATGCAAGTGCCAGTCGTCGGGTCTCTTTATTGTGATGGAAGTCATGAACCTTGATCGCTTACCGTGACGCCTAGGTCAATCCAGTGAAGCCAAAAATGTGTTTGCACTCGCAAGATATTCGTCACGCTTGGCCTTATCCATCTTGTTCCATGTTCGATAAACCTGTCCGAGGCGCGGATTGTTGGCAAGCTTGTTTTGGTTGCGAACAAGAAAGTCCCAGTAAAGCGCATTGAACGGACAGGCGTCTTCTCCGGTTTTTTGTTTTACGTCAAATCGGCAGTGCTTGCAGTAGTCGGACATTTTGTTGATGTAGTTGCCGCTTGCTGCATAGGGTTTGGATCCGAGCAATCCGCCATCCCCAAACTGGCTCATACCAAGCGTGTTGGGAAGTTCCACCCATTCATATGCATCCGCGTAGACCGCGAGATACCACTCATGTACTTCATGCGGATCGACGCCTGCCAGCATTGCGAAATTTCCTGTGACCATCAATCGTTGAATGTGGTGGGCGTAGGCTTCTTCCTTTGTTTGTGTGATCGCTTCAGACAGACATTTCATGTCTGTTTCGCCCGTCCAATAGAATTGGGGTAACTTGCGACTTGCTGCAAAGAAATTCTCACGCACGTAATCTGGCATCTTCAACCAATAGATGCCGCGAACATACTCTCGCCAACCAATAATCTGGCGAATGAATCCCTCTGCGGCATTTAGCGGAACGCGGCCCTTTCTGTACTCCGTTTCAACACGTCTGCAAACATCGAGAGGGTCCAGAAGTCCGGCATTTATGTAGGCGGACAGAAGCGAGTGATATAGAAACTTCTCTCCAACCAACATGGCATCCTGATAATCGCCGAACGATGGAAGAGCGGCATAGAGAAAATGATCGAGAGAAACTTGCGCTTGCTCTGCTGTGACCGCGAACCAGAAGGGTTCCAGGTCGCCAAAATGATTACCAAATCGAATTTCAACCAAATTGAGGACTTCTTGGGTTATGGCGTCCGGTTTGAACTGTTTTGGTTCCGGCATGAACAAGTCAGCCTTGGCTGGTTTGCGGTTTTCTGAATCATAATTCCATTTTCCGCCTTCTGGTTCCGGCCCATTCATCAATAAACCGGTTTTGCGACGCATCTCGCGATAGAAATATTCCATTCGCAATTGCTTGCGCCCGTTTGCCCAGGAATTGAATTCCTCATGATCGGCTATAAATCTGTCGTCCGGTAAAACGGAGACCGGCAGCGAAAAGGCCTCTGACCAACCATCCACCATTTGCCTCACTCGCCACTCAGCCGGTTCAGTGAGTAGGAGTTTGTCAGGCTTCCATGCAGAAACAGCGCGTTCAACTTCACCCGTAAAGGATCCAGTATTATTGGGATCGTCCAGTTTTACGTAATTGACCTGCCAACCCTCTTCGCGCAAGTCTTCGGCGAAATGGCGCATCGCAGAGAACAGAAAAGCGATTTTCTTCTTGTGATGTTTCACATAGGTGGCTTCCTCCATCACCTCGCACATGAGGACGCGGTCTTCCGCCTTGTTGGCCTTTCGAAGGGAGGAGAGATTTTTGGAAAGCTGGTCACCCAGCAGAAGAACAAGTGTTGTCATTCATGAGTTTTAACGCGAATGCTCACTTCGCCAAGCCCATCAATCCGGTATGTCGCAGTATCGCCCGGATTTGGAAAACGCGTTTTCAAGGCGCTCCCCGTCATGATGATTTCTCCGGCTTTCAGACCTGTGCCCCTTTGCCCTAAATGATTTGCAACAAAGGCGACTGAATTCAACGGATGCCCAAGGGCATCGCCAGTATGCCCCTTTTCATCTGCCACACCGTTCCACACCACTTCGCTTGTAAGGTTGCCAATGTCGAGATGCTGCCAGTCTTCATTTCGGGTTCCAAGCACAATACCACTGCACCAGCACCGGTCTGCCAACAGTGAAATGGCATCAAGGTGAGCATAATCTGCGTCGCGGTCATCAATCATCTCAAAAGCCGGCATCACTGCAGATATGTGTTCAGCTACTGTTTCCTTGGTGAAATCCCTACCCAGTGGCAAATCCTCCCCAATCTCAACGGCTACTTCAAATTCGATCCCCATCCGGATGAAGTTATTCAAATCTGCCTCGTGATTATTCGCGTGAACATATTCTGTCAAAATAGAGCCATAGGCAGGTTCATCGACCCCGCACATTTCTTGTATGGCTGGGGAAGTCAGGGCCACTTTGTGTCCAGCAAAACCAGAGAACCCGGCGCGCTCCTGCATCAATTGGTAAACGTGGGACTGGACCTGATAAGCTTCGCCCATATCAATGGGTCTGTCATCACCCAGTAGCTGCGAGAAGCGCTTGCGTTTCCGCCAACCATTGAAACGTTCTTCCGCAACGCGATGTATGAACTCTGTTCTCATGGATGGAGGCTCCCTTGATCAGCATGCAATCTCTGCCGGAAGGCTATCGGGCAATTGTCTTTGGTGCAACGGGTGGAATCGGCTCTGCGTTTGTAAAACACCTTGGTGCTGACAAGCGGTGCTCGGAAATCATTGGTCTGTCCCGGTCTTCTAGGCCCTCCTTCGATCTACGGGACGAAGCCAGCATTCAAGCGGCGGCGGAGACATTGGGTGGTGAGTTTCATCTGCTCATTGATGCAACGGGTTTCCTGTCTGATGAGATGATTGCACCGGAAAAGTCATTGCGTGCATTAAACGCAGAAACCATGGCAAAACTCTATGAGTTGAATGCGATTGGGCCGTCATTGTTGATGAAGCACTTTTCCAAACGGATGCCACGAAACGAACGCTCACTCTTCGCGACACTCTCAGCGCGAGTTGGTTCAATCGGTGATAATCGGCTGGGTGGCTGGTATTCTTACCGAGCAGCAAAGGCAGCCCTGAACATGATGATGAAGTGCACGGCGATAGAAGTTGCACGCACCAGGTCTCAAAGCGTGTTTGCTTCATTGCACCCCGGGACTGTTGTCACCAGTTTGTCTGAACCTTTTGCAGCAAATCGCGAACGCCTAACGCCAGAACAGGCAACTGAATATCTCCTTGGCGTATTGGATGGACTTGGACCGGAAGAAAGTGGAAGTTTTTGGGATTATCGGGGCAATCGAATAGAGTGGTGACATGATCACCGAAAAATGCGTTCGCGACTCCTTTGCTGAGCAGGCCGGATATTGCAAAATATTGGGCTCGAGTTTCATGTCAGATTTGCTGACGGGTCTTGGGAAGCAACTCGACAAAAGCACGGAAACTGGCAGGCGTGTTCTGCAATGGTCTGGCGACCCCGCGCATAAAGCTGATGCGCTCGCTTTGCGTCTGGCAGGTGCCCTTCATGCCCTGGCACGATCGGGACAAGATCAAGCACTCGCAAAATTCTATCATAACCCGGAACTGAGTTCTGACGCGGAATTCATTCCAGCGGTTTTAAGCGCAATTGCGGCAAATGATGACGAACTCTATCAGTGGTTGGAATTTGCACCCCAAACCAACGAAGTTGCTCGGGCCTCCATAATCTATTCTGGCCTCTCGGTGATTGCGAAGCGTTTTGGCCTGCCACTCTCGCTTTATGAAATGGGATGTAGTGGCGGCCTCAATTTGCAATGCGCACAATTTGGCTATCAATTCAAAGGTGTCGAATTTGGTGACAACGCTTCAATTCTGCAATTGTCGCCGGACTGGAGCGGTGAGTTGCCGCCAGATGCCAATGTCGAAATCCTATCCCGCCAGGGATGTGATCTAAATCCATTGTCCGTCATGGATGCAGATGATGCAGCAAAGCTGGTGGCTTATCTTTGGCCCGATCAACCTTTGCGTATTGCAAGGGTGGAGGCTGCAATCGCAATTGCGAAAAATGATCCGCCCAAACTTGAAAAAGCAGATGCAGCCGCATGGGTTGAAGACAGATTTCAAGCTGATGGAGCAAAAGGAAATGTGCGCGTCCTGTATGACACAATTGCCTGGAACTATTTCCCCGATCCTGTGAAAGATCGAATTGACCAGCACATGCACGAAGTTGGTAGTGCGGCTAACGCAGACAACCCAATTGCATGGCTCACCTTCGAGTTTGACGAAGAGGATAAGGGACCTTTTCTGAAACTGCGTACATGGCCAGGTGGAGGTCAGGCCGAAATTCTGGCTTCCGCTGATCCGCATGTCAATAAAATTCATTGGCTTCAAGAAAATTAAATAAACAAGTGTTCATTTAATTGTTGCAATTGAACTCATCTTCCGCCAAGATCCATCTCCATGGCGAGGACTGCAGGCTCAATTGGAACAGAAACCGCAAAGCGTGTCTTGAAAGAGGCGCTTTCTTTGTTCGCGCATCATGGATATGCGGCGGTTTCCACGCGTCAGATAGCAGCGGCCTGTGGGTTGCAGGTTGGTGCACTTTATAATCATTTTCCAACAAAACAGGCTATTCTTCATGCGTTGATGGCCACCCATTTGCGTGAATTGCTTGAAGCAGTGTCAAACGCCCGGCTGTCAAATGAACCATCCGCTGCGTTGGAAGATTTTACCCGCTTTCACATTCGCTACCACATCGGCAAGCCAGAAGAAGTGTTCATTGCCTATATGGAGCTTCGCAATCTCGAGCCTGAACCGTATGCCGAAGTGATGAAATTGCGTCAGGAATATGAACGCACCCTGCGTGGCATTCTGCGTGAAGGCCAGGCACGTGACGTGTTTCAGATCGAGGACGTGCCGGTAACTGCGATGTCGATCATCTCCATGATGACCGGGGTAAACACATGGTTCCGTTATGGTGGTCGGCTTAGCGCGACAGAGATTGAAGAAATTTACGTGAATTTGGTTTTGTCAGTTGTGGGTCTGCGAAAACCTGCAACGGTACAATTGGAGGAGATTGCCTGATGTTTTACGCATCCATGAATTTTGCTCTTGGAGAAGAGATAGAGGCCTTGCGTGAGGCGACGCACAAATTTGCTCAGGAGCGCATCAAACCACTGGCGCAAGAAATCGATAAAACCAATGAGTTCCCCGCTCACCTTTGGAAGGAGTTTGGAGAGATGGGGTTGTTGGGAGTCACCGTGGAAGAAGAGTATGGCGGCGCAGGCATGGGCTATCTGGCGCATTCGGTTGCTGTGGAGGAAATTGCTCGTGCATCTGCTTCAGTATCTCTTTCCTACGGCGCGCATTCAAATTTGTGCGTCAATCAGATCAAACTGAATGGCAATGCCGAGCAAAAGGCAAAATATTTGCCACGCCTCGTTTCCGGTGAGCATGTTGGCGCGTTGGCCATGTCGGAACCGAGTGCCGGTTCGGATGTGGTTTCGATGAAACTGCGCGCGGACAAAAAGAACGATCGCTATGTTCTCAACGGTAACAAATATTGGATCACCAATGGCCCGGATGCGGATACATTGGTGGTCTACGCCAAGACCGACATGGATGCAGGGCCGCGTGGCATTACGGCGTTTCTGATCGAGAAAGAGATGACAGGTTTCTCAACCTCTCCACATTTCGACAAGCTAGGCATGCGCGGATCGAATACGGCGGAACTCATTTTCGAAGACGTTGAAGTGCCGTTTGAAAACGTTCTTGGTGAAGAAGGCAAGGGCGTCAACGTACTCATGTCCGGCCTTGATTATGAGCGCGTGGTTTTGTCCGCAATCGGTGTGGGAACCATCCACGCCTGTCTCGATGAGATCATGCCATACATGCATGAACGCAAGCAATTCGGAGAATCGATCGGTAACTTTCAGCTGATGCAAGGCAAGATTGCCGACATGTATACCGCGATGAACTCGTCGCGCGCCTATCTCTATGCTGTTGCGGCCTCATGTGACCGTGGCGAGGTGACCCGTCAGGACGCAGCGGCAATTGTGCTCTACGCTTCCGAGCAAGCCATGCAGCAAGCGGTGCAGGCGGTTCAGGCCATGGGCGGCGCGGGTTTCCTGAACGACAGCACGGTGTCAAGGATTTTCCGCGATGCGAAACTGATGGAGATTGGCGCGGGCACATCCGAAATCAGGCGCATGCTTTGCGGGCGTGAGCTGATGAAAGAAACGGCATAATGAAAGCCCTTGTCGGATTGTCCATGGCTATAGTGCCACTGCATTGTGCGCCGGGTTTTGCGCAGGATGATTTGGCGCTGAATATTCGTCACACGCAAGAATGTCTCGCTGAAAAAAATGATGATGAAAGGCAGACTTGTGTTGGCAAATCTGCAAATGTTTGCATGCAATCCGATCCGGGTAATTCAACCGTTGGAATGGGCTTTTGCCTCGACGAGGAATTGCGGTGGTGGGATGCGCGATTGAACCGTGTCTATAGCTCCTATCTTGCGAGTGAGAAAAGAGACGATCAGGAACTGAAGAACATTGGAAGCAGCGCGCCCGAAAAGGCCCCGGCACTCAAAGAGATGCAACGCAGCTGGATCAAGTATCGCGATGCATTGTGCGAGCATGAAGCGGTGCAATGGGGAGGGGGAACCGGGCAAGGCCCTGCTTACCTGAGCTGCTTGTTGTCAGAGACTGGACGCCAGATTTTTGTGCTCGAAGACCGCATGAACGGGTGGAACCAGTGAACACGCGATTGATCTTTTCAAACCGTTATGGGCTAGGGCGTTCAATTGATCGCCCTAGGAAGCCTTTTCATTGGTTTACAGATAATTTGGTTTTCATCTTGCCAAATTGTCTCTTTTCATATGTCGGCTTTCAACATGCGAATAGGCATTCCAACCTCATCTCAGGAGCGGCATAAAAATGGCTAGTTTGCTGACGCTCGAACGAAGAATGAAGAATTGGCAAATATTATCCAATGAACAGGCGAAAGAGACGTTTTCAAAGACGAATAAAGATCTTGCTGACAGAGATCATCGGCAAAAAGTAAAGGATTATAAGCGTCTCGCGTTTGCAGGATTTTCTGTTGCCGCAAACGATGAAGAAAAGGGAATAGAGATTACCAACGCGGCAATCGAAGCTATTCAAGCCGCAATGCATAACAATGTAACAATAGAAATGATGGGCCCTGCTCTCGGAGCATTTTATGCACATAAACTGGAACAAACAGGTGTTGCAGAATGTTCAACAATATCGAATAGCAGGCGTCGTGTAATATCTGATACTGCCACATTGTGTGTTTCAGAATCGGCTGACTTGGCTCAAAGAGACCTGCAGTCATCTTTTTCAGAGATTTCGCGAAAGGATTTTTCCAAGGCTGTCAGAATTGGTTTGGGAGCTGATGGCCGTTATTCACTTGAACTCAGATATGTAGATGCCGTTCGGCCGCAACTTGAATTGGCAGAATACAAAAGAGTTCTGTACGCGAGTCCAACAGGGCGGCTTGGCCTTACCAATGGCCAGACTTACTTTGGCGCCGCCGAAGACATTACAAAAGGTGCAGTTTTGAAGGTTCCAGTTGGAACCTACGCGTTACAATTTTTTGCGTTGGGAACCGTCAACACTTGGAAGATGGTTGCGGTGATTTCCCAAAGTAAAAACAACGTCCCGTATTGGACATCCGAGCCGAAATTTGAATTTTGACCTCACAAATCCATTCGCTTTATGAGTTAATAGCATGACCAAAATCCAATCCAAAATATCTCCATCCTCACCGCAATATGCGGTGAATCGCGAAGCGAATCTTGAGCAGCTGACGATTGTGAAGGAGGCTGTGAAACTGGCTGCTGCAGGTGGCAGTGAGAAATCGAAAGCGCGACATGTTTCGCGCGGAAAACTGTTGCCCCGAGATCGAGTTTCCAATTTGCTTGATCCGGGTTCCCCGTTTCTCGAAATAGGTGCAACGGCAGCGCATGGCATGTTTGGTGACGAAAGTCCGTGCGCAAGCCTTATTGCTGGTATCGGTCAGGTGCATGGTCAGGAAGTGATGGTGATCTGTAATGACGCTACGGTTAAAGGCGGCACATACTATCCCATGTCGGTGAAGAAACATCTTCGCGCTTTGGAGATTGCGGACCTCAACCACTTGCCTTGCGTTACACTGGTGGACAGTGGCGGGGCCAATCTTCCCCAGCAGGCTGAAGGTTTTGCGGATCGTGAGCATTTTGGGCGGATTTTCTATTATCAGGCTAATCTGTCCTCCAGAAACATTCCGCAGATATCTGTAGTGATGGGGTCCTGTACGGCTGGTGGTGCATACCTTCCCGCCATGTCAGACGTGTCGATTATCGTCAAAGAGCAAGGCACGATTTTCCTTGCAGGCCCACCGCTGGTCAAGGCTGCCACAGGCGAAGAAGTAAGCGCCGAAGAACTTGGCGGTGGTGCCATGCACACGTCTGTTTCCGGTGTCGCTGACATGTTGGCAGATGATGACATGCATGCGCTGGCCCTGGCTCGGCAATCACTGAAACATTTAAATCGTATCAAGCCGCAACAATTAAAACTGCAATCACCTGAAGACCCGGCCTATGATCCGGATGAGATTCTGGGCGTTGTACCGGCGGATTTGAAAACGCCATACGATGTCCGCGAAGTGATTGCACGCGTGGTCGATGGTTCGCGGTTCGATGAGTTCAAACCACGCTATGGCACAACGCTGGTGTGTGGCTTTGCCCATGTCATGGGCATGCCCGTTGGCATCATCGCCAATAATGGCGTTTTGTTTTCGGAAAGTTCACTTAAGGGCGCACATTTTGTCGAGCTTTGCTCGCAACGCAAAATCCCGCTTGTGTTCCTACAGAACATCACTGGCTTCATGGTCGGTCAAAAGTATGAAGCGGGCGGCATCGCCAAGGATGGCGCAAAGCTTGTGACGGCGGTTTCCACGACCAAAGTACCGAAAATTACCATGTTGATTGGAGGATCGTTTGGCGCGGGAAACTACGGCATGGCGGGGCGAGCCTATTCCCCACGTTTCATGTGGACCTGGCCCAATTCGCGCATTTCAGTAATGGGCGGAGAGCAGGCTGCGGGTGTGTTGGCGCAGGTGAAGCGTGCTGGCATTGAGCGGGCCGGTGGCGCATGGTCTGCCGAGGAAGAAGCAGCGTTCAAGCAGCCTACGCTGGACATGTTTGAAGAGCAGTCCCACCCGCTTTATGCGTCAGCCCGACTTTGGGACGATGGCATCATCGATCCGCGCAAAACCCGTTCGGTTCTGGCGCTTTCGCTTTCCGCAACACTCAATGCAGAAATTGAAGATACAACATTCGGCGTTTTCAGGATGTGAGGGCTAAACACATTTTCATGAGCGAAACCGTGATCAGGAATTTCCATGTTAGGTTTGTTGGTTCGATCAGATTTGTCAAAGGATTAACGTAATGAAAATTATCAGTGCATTCATATTCTTGCTGACCGGGTTTCTTGGTTTTACTGCTCAGTCGGCTGCAACCGTTCCTCATAACACTTTGCAACATACTTGCGAGACAAGGGCCGATTATTTTGCGATCAACAGCATAAACTATCGTTCCGAAGACCCTGACCCGACCAAAAACGATACATTGTTTTTCCATTCCGAAGGGCGTTTGGAAACCGATGGCAGTCACTCGGTTGTGGATTGCCAGGTAGCGGGAATGGATTTGAAACTGGTTCAGGTTTTTCTTCACAAACCGGACAATAGCGGCGCAGTCTGTGCCACATCCAACTGGTCTGTTTTTCAACTCACAGCAGACGGTAAAGTGATTTCGGAATTTGTGAATGGATGTTCGACTGAAATTCACGTGTTCACCAACCGCCATACGATACATGTCTGTAAAAGCTCGTTCGATCACACGGAGTGTAAAACAGTTCTTTGGCAGGATATTGCTGATGCCGGTTTCCAGCCACTGCGCATCGGTCTGCTGGGGAATTGGTTGTAGGAATGCTCCATGAACAATGATCGTATCTCAAATACCCCCGGTGGAGAGCGCATGTTGCTTGGCGGCATTGTGCTTGGCTTTGCCTATGTGGCCTGGCACGGGTTGAGATATGAGTTGGGTATCATTGGAAACGTATTTTTTGGCGCTCTGGCAGCTTATGGAGCTGTGCAATTGTTTCGCGGAATTGTTGCGTGGAAATATATCGACCGCGAAACCTTTGAGGCGGCCCGGGAGAAAGAGCATCTCCTGATCGATGTACCGCTGATCAACGGAAATAGGGATGCGCTCAACGCGATTGAGGACGCGCTAGTCGCCTTGATAGAAAGCTCCAGGAACATCGAAATCGAGATGCAATCGATTGACTGGGCAAACGAGATGGGGACCATTCATCTACGCGGCAAAAGTGCAGATGCTCTGTATGCGCATGTCTTTTCAACGCTCGCAAGATTTGCAGGACCAACCGGATTGGTATTGTTCCCCAATCCGGGAATGCCGATTGATACTGAAATTCATGGAAAACGACTGATGGTTGGCCTGCCGGGCCGGAAGGTAGAGTAATGCCAAAGAAACTCCTGATCGCAAACCGCGGCGAGATAGCCTGCCGCATCATGCAAACAGCGCATAATATGGGTGTGAAAACCGTTGCGGTATATTCAGATGCTGACGCGACCGCGCAGCACCGGTTATTGGCAGATGAAGCCGTGCGCATTGGTCCGGCACCTGTCGCTGAAAGCTATCTCAAGGGCGATGTGATCATTCAGGCGGCGCTTGAAACTGGCGCGGACGCGATTCATCCCGGCTATGGCTTCCTGTCCGAGAACCCGGATTTTGTAGAAGCGGTCGAAAAGGCTGGACTAACCTTTGTCGGCCCATCTGCCAAAGCAATTCGTGCGATGGGTTTGAAAGATGCAGCCAAGAAATTGATGGAAGAGGCCGAGGTTCCCGTCGTTCCCGGCTATCATGGTGACAATCAGGATGCGGAGTTTCTGGCGAGTGAAGCAGAAAAGATCGGTTATCCAGTACTGATCAAGGCCCGGGCCGGTGGCGGCGGTAAGGGCATGCGTAAAGTAGATGACCCGAAGGACTTTGCTGAGATGCTGGAAGGCGCAGTTCGCGAAGGCGAAGCGAGTTTCGGGGATGGGCGAGTGCTGATTGAGAAATATATCACGGCGCCGCGCCATATCGAAATCCAGGTGTTCGGAGATAATCACGGCAATGTCGTGCATCTGTTTGAACGCGATTGTTCATTGCAACGTCGCCACCAAAAAGTCATCGAAGAGGCCCCCGCACCTGGCATGACCGAAGAAATGCGGGCAGCAATGGGTGAAGCCGCTGTGAAAGCGGCCAAGGCGATTAACTATTCCGGTGCCGGAACCATTGAGTTTATTGTTGATGGATCGGATGGCCTTCGGCCTGATGGATTCTGGTTCATGGAAATGAATACACGACTGCAAGTTGAACATCCGGTAACTGAAGCAATCACCGGTGTTGATCTGGTGGAGTGGCAGTTGCGAGTTGCAGATGATGAATATCTGCCCAAGTTTCAGGACGAACTACAAATTACCGGACATGCGTTTGAGGCGCGCCTTTATGCAGAAGACGTGCCGAAGGGATTTCTGCCTGCTACTGGCACGCTCGAATATCTGGAATTCTCAGACCGTGCGCGAAACGATTCCGGCGTGGTAGAAGGTGACACGATCACACCGTTTTATGACCCGATGATTGCGAAAGTCATCACGCATGGCGAGACCCGCAACGAAGCCCTGTCAGAACTGGAAGCGGCGTTGGGCGAAACACGCATCGCGGGAACTGTAACCAATGCTGCATTCTTGCACGCACTTTGCAATCATTCAGGTTTTGGCAATGGCGAAGTTGATACTGGACTCATCGAACGTGACTATGAAACTCTGACAAAGCCTGTTGAACTTTCCGATGAGGTTATAGCTCTGGCTGCAAAACATGCATTGGATATGCCTTTCCAACCCAATGCGGCAGGTAAAGAGCTTGAATATGCTGGCACTGACCCGTTCGAGGCCTTGTTCGGGTTTTCAATCTGGGAAGCGCCCGTTTGGACACAGAAGCTCACCTTGAATGAGGAACAGTTTGAAACCCGTATTCGCCGTCACGGTGATATCTGGCAATGCAAGGTGAAACGCGGTGATGGAGACTATGGTAGCAGCTTTACCGACCTGGAATGTCTGGAACCAGATGTTTCTCCCGAAGTGTTTTTGTTTGGAAACCGTGTCGCAGTATTCGCCAAGGAAGGTACTTTTGAATTCACTATTCCCGACCCGCTTACGGGCAGTGATGACTCAGCCGGCGGTGGTGATACAGTGATTGCACCCATGCCGGGGCTGGTCAAAAAAGTATCAGCCAAAACAGGTGATGCTGTTGAAGATGGCGATGCTCTCATTGTGCTTGAAGCGATGAAGATGGAACACACACTGGTTGCTCCACGCGATGGGATTATTGCCGAGTTCAATGTGAATGAAGGCGATCAGGTGGAAGATGGTGATATCCTGATTGCATTGGAGGCATCTGATGGCTGACAAAATCACGATCTTTGAAGTGGGTGCGCGAGACGGCCTTCAAAACGAAAAGGTGATGATCCCGACAGCTCAAAAAATTAAACTGATTGATATGCTCTCCGATTGCGGATTTTCTAAAATTGAAACGACAGCATTCGTCTCGCCCAAATGGGTGCCGCAGATGGGAGATGCGGCAGAAGTCATGGCAGGGATCAAAAGAGATCCAAAAATTTCCTACGCCGTGCTTACTCCCAACATGAAGGGTTATGAGAGAGCAAAAGCTGCAGGCGCAAGCGAAGTAGCGGTCTTTGGAGCAGCGAGCGAAGGGTTTAGTCAAGCCAATGTGAACTGTTCCATAGCGGAGACGATTGAGCGTTTTTTGCCGATCACCGAGGCTGCAAAGTCTGACGGAATCCCTGTTCGTGGTTATATCTCTTGTGTAACAGATTGTCCGTATGACGGACCAACACCTCCAGAAAATGTCGCCTGGATGGCTGAGCAGCTCTTCACTGCCGGTTGCTACGAAATCTCGCTTGGAGACACCATCGGACAAGGAACCCCGGAAACAATCTCAACCATGCTTGATGCCGTCACCGAAAGGGTTTCAGCAGAAAAGCTTGCTGGCCATTATCATGATACTTCTGGTCGTGCTTTGGCGAATATTGAAGTCAGCATTGAGAAAGGCGTCCGGACATTTGACAGTTCGGTCGGTGGATTGGGCGGATGCCCCTATGCGCCTGGAGCAGCGGGCAATGTTGCGACACAATCGGTAGTTGAATTGGTCGAGGCTCAGAGGTTTGAAACCGGTATTGATCATCAGAAACTTGCCGCTGCTACGGCTTTTGCTGTTGGCTTGAGGAGTGCAACATGACGTGCAGAACCATCAAGCTTGAGGTTGATGAGCGCGGTGTTGCGACATTGACACTGAACCAGCCTGAAAAACACAATGCCATGTCGAGCGCGATGATCCATGAGATTACGGATGCTGCTAAAAGTCTGGCTGAAGACAAGACTGTTCGCGTCGTTGTCCTGACGGGAGAAGGGAAAAGCTTCTGTGCCGGAGGTGACTTGGATTGGATGAAGTCGCAGTTTGAAGCGGATCGCGAAACTCGCATTAGCGAGGCCATGAAGCTCGCTACCATGCTACGCGATTTGAATGAACTGCCAAAGCCCCTGATCGGTCGTGTCAATGGCCAGGCCTATGGCGGCGGCATCGGCATGATGAGTGTGTGTGATACCGCGATTGGAGTGGATGATGCCAAATTTGCACTCACCGAAACGCGGTTGGGGCTGATCCCGGCGACCATCAGCCCTTATGTTCTTGCGAGGATGGGTGAAGGACGCGCGCGTCAGGTTTTCATGTCCGGCAAGCGGTTTGGTGGACAGGACGCGGTAAACCTTGGACTTCTGGCGAAATCTGTATTGGCTGAAACACTGGATGAGGCAGTCGAGCAGGAAGTCTCCATTTACCTGTCGACCGCACCGGGCGCCGTAGCACGTGCGAAACAATTGGCGCGTGACCTTGGACCAAGAATCGATGATGATTTGATGTTGGATACGGCCAATAGACTGGCGGACTGCTGGGAAAGCCCGGAAGCGCAGGAAGGTATTTCTGCGTTCCTCAACAAACAGAAGCCCTCATGGCAGACATAATCATGCAGAGTGCTGCCTGACAAATTCCATCATGAAATTGTTTGCAGGCATCGGATGCCTGATCGCATCTCCAAATCCGTAATGATTTGCAATCCTGTTCACATCACCAATGTCCCGGATGCCAAAGTCCACGTCTTTCTCTTTTAGCCACAATTCAAATTTTGCATTGCTCTCGCTGGTATTTTCGCCGTCAATCTTGAACGGCCCATACAAGAAAACTCGGCACTGATGGTTGCCATATTGACTAGCCAATCGGAATAAGCCTTCGGTCACAGCCCATGGTGCGATGTGAATGACATTGAATGCCGAGATTATATCAAACTGCTGGTCGTCACTAAATGGCGTTTCATTGTCAGTTACATCGAATAGATGAGGTTGCTTGACGTTTTTCAGTCCTGACTCATTTACCCATGCTGAGATACTGTTCAGGTTTTCGGGAATTATCTCGGTTGGCTGGAAAATGAAGTGGGGAAACTCTTGGCCGAAGCGCACAACATGCTGACCGGAACCGCTGCCGATCTCCAGCCAATGTAAGTCAGGTTCCGCCAACAAGCGTTTCAGCAGAGCAAGTATGGGCTCCACATTTCGATGGAAAGAGGGGGAATCTAGTTTTGGATCATGCATGATTTTGGGTGCGTCCATTCTATTTGCTGGTAGTCTATACGAGATAACTGGGAATAGAGAATATGTCATTCGAACTTGTGATGGATGCGGACGAAGTTGCTGACTATGTTTCAGAGGTTTTCCCGCAATCAGATAATTTTGGGTTCTATGTAACCGATCTTTCTCCGGGTTTGATCAGGGTTCGCATGCCGGTCAACGAGAGCCATTTGCGACCGGGGGGCACAGTTTCCGGCCCCAGCATGTTCGGGCTGGCCGACTGCGCTGCATATCTGATCATCCTCGCGCATGTGGGCAAGGTTGCACTTGCTGTTACGACCAATCTCAACATCAATTTTCTTTCAAAACCGGATGGCGATCTGGTTTCAGAGGCGCGATTGCTCAAACTGGGTAAGCGGTTGGCAGTCTGTGATATCTCCATTTTTTTGGAGAAAGATCATCGTCTTGTGGCTCACGCGACCGCGACTTATTCTATTCCTCCAAAAAGCTGACTGCGACGTTTAGGTTCTGTTGCAATTTCGTCGATTTCCTCTAATTCTTTTCCAAAGAGGAGAGTGATATGGATCTGGCATATTCCCAGGAAGAAGAGTCCTTCCGCAACGAAGTTCGTTCATTTCTGGACGCGAAACTTCCGGCTAGAATTAAGACCAAGATGAAGCTTGGCAAACGTCTAACCAAAGACGATATGGTTGAATGGCATGCCATTCTGAATGAGCAGGGATGGCTCGCGACCAATTGGCCCTCTGAGCATGGCGGCCCCGGTTGGACGGCAGTTCAAAAACATATCTTTGACGAAGAATGCTGGAGTGCAGGTGCTCCTCGCACGGTGCCCTTTGGCTTGAACATGCTAGCTCCGGTGTTGATGAAGTTCGGCAGCGAAGAGCAAAAAGCGCATTACCTGCCGCGCATACTCGATGGAACAGACTGGTGGTGTCAGGGGTATTCGGAGCCAGGTTCGGGTTCCGATCTTGCTTCTCTTCGCACAAGCGCGGTTCGTGATGGTGATCATTACATCGTTAATGGTCAAAAAACATGGACAACCCTCGGCCATTTTGCAAACTGGATTTTCTGTCTTGTGAGAACATCGACTGAAGGGAAACCTCAGGAAGGTATTTCATTCCTTTTGATCGATATGGACACACCGGGCATCGAAGTGCGTCCGATTATCCTGCTTGAAGGTGAGCATGAGGTGAACGAGATATTCTTCGACAATGTTAAAGTGCCAGTCGGCAACTTGGTTGGCGAAGAAAACAAGGGTTGGACCTATGCCAAATATCTTCTGACCCATGAACGCACTGGGACCGCGAACGTTGGAAATTCCAATGCTGCTCTGGATAAATTGAAGAAGATTGCAGCAGAGCAAAAGAAGGGCGGAAAGCCGCTTTCTGAAGACCCGTTTTTTGCGGCTCGCATGGCAAAGGTGGAGATGGAACTTAATGCCTTGAAGACCACGAACCTCCGTATTTTGGCTCAGGCCGATGCGGGCGCTGCTGCGGGTCCTGAAAGTTCCATGTTAAAGGTAAAAGGCACGATTGTGCGTCTTGAAATCAACGACCTTGCGCGTCGTGCGCTTGGGCCATACGCATTGCCATTTTCGTCTGAAGCTTTGGAAGAAGGTTATAATGAAGAGCCGGTTGGCCCTGATTATGCTAACCCGATTGCCGCGAAATATTTCAACAATCGCAAAATGCCTATCTTTGCCGGATCGAATGAAGTTCAGCGCGGCATTATTTCCAAAACAAAACTGGGGTTCTAGCCAATGAATTTCGAACTGAACGAAGACAGAACCCTGCTTTCTGACACGCTTTCTCGGTTTCTGTCGGACAACTACCAGATCGAGAAACGCCATGGGTTCGTGATGACGGATGACCGCTTCTCGCGCGAAATGTGGGCGCAGTTTGCCGAACTTGGCATGATTGGCGCCCTGTTTACTGAGGAGTTTGGCGGCTTTGGTGGCCAAGGTGCTGATTTGATGGTCGTCTTTGAGGCACTGGGGCGAAATCTGGTCGTCGAGCCGTTTCTCCCAACACTTCTGGCGGGATCAGCGCTTGCACGAGCTGGCGGTCAGGAAAACCTGATTGAACAGGTAATTGCTGGTGAGGAGATGATTGCGCTTGCACATGGTGAACCTGCAGGCCGATATGAGCTTTCCCATGTTGAGACCTCTGCAACTAAAGAAGGTGATGCTTACACGATTTCCGGCAACAAAGCGGTTGTTCTCGGTGGCGCATCCGCAACACATTTGGTGGTGTCTGCCCGCACTTCAGGCGAGGTGGATGCGCAAGACGGAATTTCCCTGTTTCTGGTCGAAAAATCAGATGCGGTAAACGTTCGCGATTATGGCACACTAGATGGTTATCCTGCGGCTGAAATCCAGCTCAACAAGGCATCGGCGACGCTTTTGGGTGGCGAGGGTGCCGGCTTTGATATTCTCGAAGAGGCATTTGCCAAAGCAACAACCGCCGTATGTGCAGAAGCGTTTGGGGCGATGGAGGCAGCCAAGGACCTCACCGTTGAATACATGCATACCCGCAAACAGTTTGGCGTGCCGATTGGCAAGTTTCAGGCGCTCAATCATCGTATGGCGGATGTTCTGATTGAGCTTGAGCAAATGCGTTCAGCCGTCATCAATGCTGCCGGCAATCTGGATGCTGACCGTATCACCCGTGAACGCGAAGTCTCTGCCTGCAAACACCTGTGCGGAACAATTGGTCGACAAGTTGCGGAAGAATCGATCCAGATCCATGGCGGCATGGGTATGACCTGGGAATATCCTGTTGGTCATTTCGCTAAGCGCATCATCATGATAGATCACCTTTTTGGTGATACAGATCATCACTTGGAACGTTACATCGAGCTCGGTCGAGCGGCCTAAGGAGCGTACTAAATGACTACGATTGAAGGCCGATTGGCTGAATTGGGCGTTGTGATTCCGGAACCTGCCGCACCGGTTGCTAGTTATGTGGGCCATGTCATTCACAATGGCATCGTCACGGTTTCCGGCCAATTGCCATTGGTCGATGGTGTGCTGTCCCAAACCGGACTTTTGGGCGCAGGCGTGAGCATAGAAGAAGGTGCTGCCGCAGCTAGGATTTGTGCCGTTAACATTCTCGCGCAGATTAAGGTCGCCTGTGAAGGAGATTTGGAGCGCATTGTGAGATGTATTCGCCTTGGCGGTTTTGTTGCATCCACGCCTGACTTTACGGATCACCCAAAAGTGGTGAATGGCGCTTCGGATTTCATGGGCGAAGCATTGGGAGAGAGAGGCGCACATGCCCGCGCAGCGGTTGGCGTTGCTGCGCTGCCGCTCAATGCGAGTGTGGAAGTTGAGGCCACTTTCGCGATCAACTAATTTTATGGTCATGGCTCAGCGATTTTGAATCACATCCCTTGTGGTGGGATGCGGGTCGCGCACCATCCATTCCGTTGACAGTCTGTATACTGGACCGATCTGACACTTTCCCTATGTTGTTTGTGATAGAACAACCCCGGAGAAAGACATGGGCCTTTTGGTAGATGGCGTCTGGAAAGACCAATGGTACGACACTAAAAAAAGTGGCGGCAAATTTGAACGTTCCGCTGCGCAGTTCAGGAACTGGATCACAAAGGACGGTTCAGCCGGACCATCAGGCGAGGCCGGTTTCAAGGCGGAAGCTGGCCGTTATCATCTTTATGTCTCGCTTGCTTGCCCCTGGGCACATCGTACTCTGATTTTTCGTGCGCTCAAGGGCCTTGAGGATATGGTCAGCTTATCGGTTGTCCATTGGTACATGGCGGAGAATGGCTGGACCTTTGAGAAAGATGAAAATGGTCTGGGTGGTGATGATCTGTTCGGTTCTGATTTTGCACATCAGATCTACACAAAAGCTGATCCCAACTATTCAGGCCGCGTAACGGTGCCTATTCTCTGGGACAAGCAGAAGAATACGATTGTCTCAAATGAGTCCTCCGAAATCATTCGTATGTTCAACTCCGAGTTTGACGACATCGGAGCAAAGCAGGGTGATTATTATCCATCCGAAAAACGTGCTGAGATTGATGCCCTGAACGAACGTATCTATGACACGTTCAACAATGGCGTCTATCGCTGTGGCTTTGCGACGACCCAGGAAGCATATGACGAGGCGATAGGTCCGTTGTTTGAAACAATGGATTTTCTGGACGAGCGCCTCAAGAATTCCCGATTTCTCGTGGGCGATGAACCCACTGAGGCTGACTGGCGTTTGCTGACAACCTTGTTGCGGTTTGATCCGGTCTATCACGGCCATTTCAAGTGCAACAAGAAGATGCTGATGGAATATGAATATCTCTGGCCTTACACGCGAGATCTCTATCAATGGCCCGGAGTTGCAGAGACATTCAACATCGAACACATCCGCAAGCACTACTATGTCAGTCATGAAACGATTAACCCGCATCGGGTGCTGCCGACAGGTGCAGAAATTAATTTCAATGAACCGCATGGTCGTGAAGCGTTGGGGTAACAGACATGACATCATCTGCAATCATCGCTGCCAAATCTCCTGCCAAAGTCGAATTGGAAGAGGGCAAAGACTATTTTTGGTGTCAGTGTGGCCGGTCGAAGAATCAACCGTTTTGCGACGGGTCGCATGCTGGAACAGACATCAAACCGGTGAAGTTTACCGCAGAGAAAACGGGTACTGCTGCGCTGTGTCAGTGTAAGTCGAGCGCCAATGCACCGTTCTGCGATGGAACGCATGCGAGCTTGGGCGATCTGCAAGTAGGTGATGCCGCACCTGCACCAAAGTCAGATATCCCTTCCGCAACGCCAACACCTGAAGAGCCGACGGTTGCCCGGATCCATGAATTGGCGAAAGACGGACTTTCCAAACTGGGGCATCACGGGGAAATGGGTGCCATGGGTGTACCCCGCAAGGATCTTCCTCATTGGGATGACATACAGGTTTTGCCGGCGCAAATGGCACGTAAACCCTTGTTGGACGATGCCCCTGTGGAAACCTCCATCACGATTGGGCCCCGTGCCGCAAAACCCTTGAAACTGGATATTCCGATATTTGTGTCTGACATGAGCTATGGCGCTTTGTCCGAGGAAGCGAAGACGGCATTGGCAAGAGGTGCCGAGATTGCGGGCACGGGCATCTGTTCGGGTGAAGGGGGCATGTTGCCTGAGGAGCAGGCTGAGAACTCCCGCTATTTTTACGAGCTTGCTTCGGCAATGTTCGGTTGGGACATTGCTCATGTAGAGAAAGTGCAAGCCTTCCATTTCAAGGGTGGCCAAGGGGCGAAAACCGGCACTGGTGGTCATTTGCCGGGCGATAAAGTTCAAGGCAAGATTGCAGATGTGCGGGGGCTTGAACCGGGTCAGGCTGCGATCTCCCCGTCCACCTTTAAGGAACTTGTCACACCTGCTGACTTTAAGAAAATCGCAGAGGAGGTACGGGAGCGTTCAGGTGGTATTCCAATCGGTTTCAAATTATCTGCAAACCATATCGAAGACGATATCGATTTTGCGCTCGAAGCGAGTGCGGATTACATCATCCTTGATGGTCGGGGAGGTGGCACAGGGGCTGCGCCTCTTATTTTCCGTGATCATATCTCAGTCCCGACAATTCCCGCACTGGCACGCGCCAGAAAGCATTTGGATAAGAAAACAGGTCGTGAGGTCACACTTGTCATTACGGGTGGCTTGCGGGTTGCTGAAGACTTCGCAAAAGCAATGGCATTGGGAGCCGATGCGATCGCTGTCAGTAATTCAGCCATGCAGGCGGTTGGATGCATCGCTGCGCGCATGTGTAATTCGAATAACTGCCCGGTTGGTGTTGCCACTCAAAAACCAGAATTGCGCAAGCGGCTTGATGTTCAGATTGGAGCAGAAAAGCTTTCACGTTATTTCGGTGCAAGTGTGGAACTGATGCAAGTGCTTGCTCGGGCCTGCGGACACAACAGCCTTTCCGATTTTAACGTAAAGGACATTACAACCTGGAAGCGTGAGATCTCACATTTGAGCGGTATCCAGTATGCAGGAATTGGTTTGGACTAGTGGAGCCTGAACCAAATACCAATTTCGATGTTCGATCAGAGGATATGCCTGAGGCCATGCGCGTATTGTTTGCTCAATATCCGCGTGACGAATGGGAGGCTCATCCCGGCTTTAAGGATAAAACCAGGCAGTGGCTGAATGCCCACAGGGGCTTTCGCCAGCTGACGGAAATTCTGAACGCGGACGCGAAAGAACTGCTTGATCGAAATCTTGATGCTGCGGAGTATGCAGCACGGCTGTCAAGATATGGAAATATTCTGGTAGGAAATCTGCATGGTCACCACGCTTGGGAAGATCATGAGTACTTTCCGGAACTGTCTGCGGCAGATTCGCGGTTTGACCGTGGGCTGGAAATTCTTGAAAAAGATCACGCGGCACTGGATACCGTGCTCCACGCCTTCACGAACATCGGCAATCGTGCCTTGCGGCTGGAAACCCTGGATGGAAAGAAACTTTATGAGGAAGTTGGAAATTTGCAGCCAGTGATCGAAGCAATAGAAAAATTTCTTGATCGGCATTTGGGCGATGAAGAAGAGCTGGCAGTCCCGATCATCCTTCATCACAGGTTGCGCGGATAAAACACCATGAACAAGAACATGACGGACAGGTCAGTTGAAGAAGACCAAAGTGATGCGGCTGCTAGGCGAAAGAAAGGCGAGTTTGTTCGGGGAGTAAGTGGATTTCGTCATGCCATCGGTGCCCCTGATTTTCCGGCAGAATCGGGACGATATCACTTATTTGTTGCCTTCAATTGCCCATGGAGCCATAGGGCGAGTTTGGCCCGGGGCGTGCTTGGATTGGAAAGCAGCATCACAATGGATGTCGCTTTCCCAAGTCGTACGAATGACGATGATCCTGCCGGCCCCAATCTTTGGGAATTAAATCCAAAGCGGGTTTCGACCCTTACGGGCAAACCATTTCCCGAATGCACAGTCGAAACAGGTACAGGCAAGGGCTTAAGGTTGACGAAGGAGATTTATGGACTCGAGGGCTCTTCAGAGCAGTCGGTACCCATCCTTTATGACAAAAAGTCAAAGCGTATCGTGAATAATGAAAGTGCTGAAATCATCCGCATGCTCAATGAACATGCCTCAGAATTGGGAAGCACCCTATCAGACAAAGAACGGCCAAATTTCTATCCTGTTGATCCAGACATGCGTGATGAAATAGATCGCCTCAACGAACTTATCTATACCGCGATCAACAACGGTGCATATAAGGCTGGCTTTTCCTCGGATCAGGCGATTTATGCAGCGGCATTCGGTAACTATTTCGACGCACTTGCGACCTTGGAAGAAACCCTGGCGGCAGGCAATCGCCCCTTCCTGACGGGAGACACGTTTACCGAAGCTGACCTACGGCTTTTCCCTACGCTATATCGGCATGATCCGATTTATCACCTTCGTATGAAATTGAACGGTGCAAAAATCTTGGATTATCCGCATCTTTGGAAATGGCTCTGCCGCGTTTATGCACTATCCGGTGTAAAGGCAAGCAATTCACTTCTTCATTGTCGACAGGGTTACTTCGGGCGTTCTTGGAATAACACGATACCGCTCGGGCCAAATGTGCCGATGCAATACCCAGAAGCGTATGAGCATCCGGAATTGTGCGATCGATAGACATTAGTTGTTTAACGACCAACAAAAAAGCGGCCCGGAAGCCGCTTTCAATTCTTTAATCCTCGGCGGAAGCTTATCCCGCTTTTTGTACCGCTCTTTTTGCCATGATTTTGACGAGGTTTGCTCTGTATGCGGCGTTTCCATGTATGTCTGATAGCATGTTTGCTTCGTCGACATCGCATGCGGCTGCTGCGTCTGCGGACCAGTCAGAGGCGAGTG
>JASJDO010000137.1 GCA_030065115.1 Rhizobiaceae bacterium
GTTTCTTGGAAGTGCTGGTCACCAACCGGCTTCCAAGTTGTGCGAGCTTTCCGCCAATATCAGCTTTAGCAGTATATTTAAGAACTGTTTCGGAGCCATCTTCCACCAGTTCGACATTCGCACCGCCTTTTGCAAAGCCAGCCATGCCGCCATTACCTTCGCCCGTCAAAGAGAATTTTTCGGGCGCCTCACTTGGGTCTAGAGTTACGTGGCCACCAAATGTTGCTTTGACAGGCCCTACTTTCAATACAACTTTCGCTTCCAACTCTGTATCAGAATGTTTGATTAACTCTTCGCAGCCGGGAATACATTGCTTCAAAATTTCTGGATCGTTCAAAGCGTCATAAACCTTGTTTCGTTCAGCGGGAATTCTGATTTCGTCATGAAGTTCCATTCAACTTTCCTTTTGTTCTGCAGGGTCACCGCGCTGTCCGCATCGACGTATTTCTATGATTTCTGCCAAGATGGACAGTGCAATTTCGTCTGGGGTAATTGCACCGATATTGAGACCGGCCGGCGCTTTAAGCTTTTCTAACTGTTCAGTGGAATAACCATGCTGTTCAAGTTTATCGCAGAGGCTCGCGACCTTCTTCCGACTGCCAACAAAAGCAGTATAGTCAGAAGCAATATCGAGGGCCGCTCCCAATGCTTTCAAGTCTCCACTACCTTGAGTGGAAACCACAATAAACCGCGCTTTTTTTGGAAGAGATTCGAAATCACTGGTCAGGGTACATGCCAAGCCAAAGCGTGGTGAAATATCCTCCAACGAGATTGCAACCGGACTATTTCCCAAAACCAGCAATTCATTTGGGGGCAGCACGGGTTCAACAAAAATGTCCATGGTACCCTGACTGGGACACATATTTGTGGCGATGTTGACGCCCTCTGCTTCAGAAACATCTTTGGCCAGTTCTTCCGGCAGCAGTGAAACCAAACATGGTTCTCCTGAATCTACCGCTTGTTTTGCAGCCTTCAGGACAGCGCCTTTGGCACAACCGCCACCGATCCAGCCATCAACAATGTTGCCATCTGCATCAATGACCGCTTTCGCACCCGCTTTGGCCGCTGTTACGGACACAGTACGCACCACTGTGGCAATGGCGAAAGACTGACCTTCCGCCTTAAGCTCCGATATGACCTGATGGATGTCTAGTGGCCTGTTCATCAGGTCTTTGCCAAATGGGGTTCAAGTGCAGCGAGGCCGTCAAGTGTATTTGCAGCAGCAAATAAATCGAGGTGTGGCAAAGCTGCTGACATGCCCTTCGCCACCGGCTCGTAGTCTTTCCAGCCTTTGAGCGGATTGAGCCAGATGATTTTACATCCTCGCTTTTTTAAACGTCTCAATGCTTGTTCAAGCTTTTCTGGTGGATCGGTATCATATCCATCGGACAAAATGACCACAACAGAATTGCCGTTCACGGTTTTCGAAGCATATTGCGCATTGAACAGTTCGAGATTACTACCGATTTTTGTGCCGCCCCCGAAACCTTGCGCCATCATGGACAGACGATTAACGGAGCGAAATGTATCTCCATCTCGCAATGCATCGGAGATACGAACCAATTGGGTATGGAAGAGATAAGCGTCTGTTCGCTGATCCGCTGAAATCAGACCTTTCAAAAAAGCGAGAAACACCCGGGCGTAAACACTCATGGAACCGGAGACGTCTAGCAAAGCAACTAAGTGTACCGGCCTATCCGGTTTGTGGCGTTTGAAAAGCTCAATCGGCTCACCGCCCGTTGAAACACTCTTTCGGGCAATCTTTCGAAGATCAAGGTTTGCACCTCGCCGTGCAGCTTTTCTGCGGCGAGATCGCCGGTCACGTATTGTCTTGGCAATTCGCTTGGCAACCTTTTCAGCATATGCCAAATCTTCAGGCTTAATGAATTCCCGCAAGTCGGCTTTATTTGCATTTTTGATTTTTGAAGCGATAAGTTTGCCATCGCAGGATTGTGAAGCGTCTTTGCCGTCATCTTCTTCTGGCAGGTCTTGAGTGCCGCTGGATGAAGTCTCCATACCATTCTCAAACACAGATTGATTAGACCATCTGTTCTTTTGATGGGGTTTATCATCCGGCTTGCCCGGGCGTTGGCGTTCACGACCGTCGTTCAGCCAATAGGCTTCGAAAAGTTCATCAAACCGCTCAAACCGCTCGGCATCATTTGCGCAGATAACCTTGAGCGCAAGACGCGCTTCACTCATATCCAGCATATTGACAGCCTGCATGGCTTCGAGAGAGGCTTCCGTTTCAGCAACGCCTGCAGGCATACCATTCATTCTCAAATGCGCCATAAAGCCAGACATGCGATCTGCAACGCCATCCGCACTTGTTGGAAACTTCGTGACAGGCATCACGCAGCTTTCCCGGCAAGACGCTGCGCAATTTCGGTAGGAACCGCCGCCAGATCTGATTGTGTTTTCAGGAGACAAACGAGGCTTGCTTGCAATGTTACAGGATCATCGCTGAGATCATTAACGCCTAGGCCGGCAATGGCGGCAGCCCAATCCAGCGTTTCTGCAATACCTGGTTTCTTCTCTAATTCTTCTTTCCGGAGGGCTTGGACGAACCCGACAATCTGCTCTGAGAGTTTCTCATTCAAACCAGGTTGGCGTGCGTTTAAGATCGTTAACTCTGTTTTGCGGTCCGGATAATCCACATAAGAGTAAATGCAGCGCCTACGAAGCGCATCGGACAAATCTCGCGTTCCATTGGCCGTGAGAATGACAATCGGCTTTGATTTGGCAGTTACTGTGCCAAGTTCAGGAATTGATATCTGGAAGTCAGAGAGCACTTCCAGCAAATATGCTTCAAATTCTTCATCTGCACGATCAATTTCATCAATAAGTAAAACTGGAGGCACTTCTTGTTGGATAGCTTGAAGCAGTGGACGGCTAAGAAGATATTTTTCAGAAAATATTCTGTCTTCAAGTTCATCGCTTGATTGATCATCGCCAGCGGTTCTTATTGATAGAAGTTGTCTCTGATAATTCCATTCATAGATTGCTGCCGCAGAATCCAGTCCTTCATAACATTGAAGCCTGATGAGGTTTGTGTCTCTAATTTGCGACAAAGTTTTTGCGACCTGTGTTTTGCCAACACCAGCCTCCCCTTCAAGTAACAAAGGACGGCCAAGCACAAGTGCCAAATGAAGCGCCATCGAAAGCGTCTCAGAGGCAATATAACCCGTTTCAGCGAGAGCTGATTTTAGGTCATTCCATGTCATTGTCAAAACCGTCTCCATTAAAGAGAAAAGGTGGCAATAATCAAATTGCCACCCACGCCCCAGTATTAATTGTGAAGACCCAACTCATTTGCAATTTTCCAAACGCGCCAATGATCGTGTGGCATATGACTTTGGGTAAGACCAAAGCTTCTGAACGCATCATGAATTGCATTAGAGAAACATGGTACACCACCAACGTTCGGACTTTCACCAACTCCCTTCGCACCAATAGGGTGATGTGGACTCGGGGTGGTTGTATGATCCGTTGTATAGTTCGGCGTTTCCCACATGGTTGGAATGAAGAAGTCCATCAGTGAACCAGTCTTCACGTTACCCATTTCATCATAGGCAATTTCCTGACCAAGTGCGATAGCAAGTGCCTCAGTCAATCCACCGTGAACTTGTCCTTCAATGATCATCGGATTGATCCGCGTTCCGCAATCATCAAGCGCGTAGAAAGAACGAATGTCAGTTGTACCCGTATCAACATCGATATCCATGACACAGATATATGCCCCAAACGGGTAGGTCATGTTTGGCGGATCGTAATAACTCACTGCCTCAAGACCAGGCTCAACACCAGGGATTGCCTGATTGTATGAGGCAAATGCGATCTCTTTCATTGTCTTGAAACGCTCTGGAGCGCCCTTAACAACGAAACGATCCACATCCCATTCAACATCATCATCATGAACTTCTAAAAGATAGGCAGCAATCATCTGTGCTTTTGCGCGAATCTTGCGACCGGCCATTGCGGTCGCAGCGCCTGCAACAGGTGTGGATCGAGAACCATAGGTTCCAAGACCGTAGGGGGCGGTATCCGTATCGCCTTCTTCCAGCGTAATATCATCCGCCGGAATACCAATTTCACTGGCGAGAATCTGGGCAAACGTCGTTGCATGTCCCTGCCCTTGGGAAATCGTTCCCAGTCGTGCAATCGCCGATCCGGTCGGATGAATACGGATTTCACAACTGTCGAACATGCCCAAGCCAAGAATGTCACAATTCTTGACCGGGCCCGCGCCGACAATCTCCGTGAAATGGGTCAAACCAATTCCCATTAGCTTCCGGGTTTTACCAGCCTTGAAGTCTTCAAGCTGTTTGGCTTGTTCTTCACGCAGGCCTTTATAGTCCACTGTTTCGAGCGCCTTGTCCCAAGCAGTGTGATAGTCCCCTGAATCATATTCCCAACCCAATGCTGAATTATACGGAAATTGTTCTTTCTTGATGAAGTTGATCCGGCGGAGTTCAGCGGCGTCCATATCAAGCTTGATCGCAAGCACTTCAATCATACGTTCTATGAAATAAGCAGCTTCCGTAACTCGGAATGAACATCGATATGCTACACCTCCGGGAGCTTTGTTCGTGTAAATTCCGTCAACTGCAAGATACGCGGTAGGAATATCATACGAACCGGTACATATGTTCATGAAACCTGCAGGAAATTTTGTCGGATCAGCACAGGCGTCAAATGCACCATGGTCAGCTGTTGTGTGACACCACAACCCGGTAATTTTGCCTTCTTTTGTTGCGGCGATCTTACCCTGCATCCAATAATCTCGTGCAAAAGCAGTCGAAGTCAGGTTTTCAATCCTGTCCTCCACCCATTTAACCGGTTTACCTGTAACGATGGATGCAACAATTGAACAAACATAGCCTGGATAAACGCCAACTTTATTGCCAAAACCACCACCAATGTCGGGCGAGATCACACGAATATTGTGTTCCGCAATGCCGGAAATTAGCGACGCAACCGTTCTAACGGCGTGTGGTGCTTGGAATGTACCATAAAGTGTCAGCTTGCCGTTCACTTTATCCATGCTCGCAACAGAACCACAAGTCTCCAATGGACACGGGTGGGTGCGATGATAATAGATCATTTCTTCTGCAACTACATCAGCGCCGTCCACGATTGCTTCAGTTGCTTCCTTGTCGCCAGCTTCCCAAGTGAAAATGTGATTGGGGTGGCGACGTGGGCCATGAGCACCTTCCAAGGTTTCAGCAATGTCCTCACGCAACACGGGCGCGCCATCAATTTCAGCCTTGAACGGATCAACAACCACTGGAAGCTCTTCATATTCAACTTCAACCAGTTCAACCGCATCGGCAGCTGCGTATCTGTCTGAAGCAACAACAAAAGCGACTTCCTGACCTTGGAAGAGAACTTTTCCATCTGCCAGCACCATTTGTTTATCGCCGGCGAGCGTCGGCATCCAATGCAAACCCAGTGGCTCAAGGTCAGCAGCCGTGAGCACAGCAACAACGCCCGGCACGGCCAATGCCGCTTCTGTATTGATCGATTTAACATTCGCGTGCGGATATGGGGAACGAACAAAGTCGCCAAACAACATGCCCGGCAATTTGATGTCATCAACATAGTTACCCTTGCCTTGGGTGAAGCGCGCATCTTCAACACGTTTTCGGGAGGAGCCAAGTCCCTTGAGCGCAGCAGCTCTTTCTTCTTTTGGGGGTGTCATCTCATTCATTGTGCTGCCTCCTTTGTTGCATTCATTTCTGCTGCCGCAGCAAGGATTGATTTGACGATATTCTGATAACCGGTACAGCGGCAAAGGTTTCCTGCCATGCCAAAACGAACTTCTTCTTCAGTGGGGTCGGGGTTTTCCTGTAAAAGTCGATATGCTCGGGTGATCATGCCGGGCGTACAGAAGCCACACTGCAACCCGTGATGTTCCTTGAACATCTCCTGTAACACATGCAGCCCATCAGGATTTCCAAGCCCCTCAATCGTTGTCACGTCAGCACCATTTGCTTGTGCTGCAAAAACTGTACAGGCCTTAACAGACTTGCCGTTCATATCAACGGTGCATGCACCACAATGGCTAGTCTCACATCCAATATGCGGTCCTGTTGTATCTAGACGCTCCCTTAGTACATGAATAAGCAATTCCCGTGGTTCTGCGAGTGTTTCCACCTCTTCGCCATTAACGGTCATTTTGATATGCATTTTGCTCATCTTAAATTCCTCCAAATCCCTAAGCACGTTCTATGGCGCGTTCGATTGCCCGACGGATAACTATCCCAGCGGCATGTTTTTTAAATGCGACCGGCCCGCGATTGTCTTCGCCCGGATCCGAGGCGTCTACCGCCGCCGAAACTGCAGCTGAGACAGCTGCCGCATCAAGCGATGACCCAACCAAAGCATCGACGGCCTCTTCACAATATACGGGCGTGTCTGCTAAATTCGTGAGCGCAATCGAGGCTGATGCACACGTATCACCATCTTTGGTAATCAACACACCTGCCGCCGCAGTCGCATAGTCACCAATTTTTCGCTTTTGCTTTTCATAGGCATAGCCACCACCAGGCGCCGAGAACTGGATTTCTGTGAGAATCTCATCATCTTCTCGACCTGTGAAATAAGCCGCCTCGTAAAATTCGCGTGCAGGAACATCTCGTAACCCGTTAGGCCCTTTCAGCGTATATGTTGCATCAAGACATTGCATGAGCCCTGGCATATCATTACCCGGATCACCATTCGCTACATTACCACCAATGGTTCCCATATAACGCACTTGAGGGTCGGCGATTTGCAGGGCAGCTTCTGATATGATCGGCGCTGCAGTTTGTAGTGCCGCATTTTCAATCAGTTCGTGTTGAGTAGTCATCGCACCGATTTTTACAGTCGCCCCGTCAACAGTGATGCCCTTCAAACTGTCAATCGATTGAAGATCAATCAGATGACCGATATCGGTCATTCTCAATTTCATCATCGGTATGAGGCTGTGCCCACCGGCAATTACTCTGGCGTCATCTCCATGCTCTGAAATGATCTTTAATGCATCCTCAACCGAGGCAGGCCGATGGTAATCAAAAGCTGCTGGTATCATGACAAACTTCCTCCGAGATATTAGCTCGGATAAAGTCACACAAAAGGAAGCATATAAAAAATATGAGACTAATAAACGAAGCATCACGATTCATGAATTGCGAATTGCGCGCACGAATTGCGAATACTAAACTAGACCTAGGGCTTCTCTCACATCTTTCAGTTTGGAACGGCTGACAGGCACTTTTTCCAGCGCCAAATTTTCACGGAAATAACAGACACCATTATCTTTCTTTCGTTCAAATTCAGAGACATGAGCCGGGTTTATAAGATAACTTCTGTGACAATTGATAAAGTGCGTTTTTGATAGTCTTTTCTTCGCTTCGGAAATAGACCAAGGGCAAAACAGCTTCTCATCGCTAATATAAATATAGGTGTAATGGCCCTCAGCACGAATAACGCACACCGAGTCAGAAGTTGCGAAATATGATCGCCCATCTTTTTCATAAGGCATTCTTACAGTTGGTCGATTTCCTCCATCAACCGCTGATGCAGCTTCTGCATTATCTATCGTAGCAATTTGATTGATCACAACATCATTCGCGGTATTTTTCGCATCTAAATCACTCGTCCTATGCGCTACGAAAGTAATGCCAGTCAAAAGAAAAGCACCACATATAACAAATGTTGTGAGAGATACTCCAATTGCTAGCACCTCATTACTTATCAAGATCATCTCTGAAATATTGGTAGCGTCTTTTTGGAAAACAGTTCCGCGCATAGCTACAAAGTGAACTGAAAATACGGCTATGCCAAAAAGAAAAGAGCCAAGCATAATGTTTCCAGAATTTCGTTGGCTGTAGGCCGCGAAGAACGTTATCACACCAAAGATGCATGCTAGAAAAATTGTTACAATGATACTAACAGTCGTAAATTCCGGCTCTGCACCATGCATGCCGGACATACCAAGATAATGCATGACTACAATGCCAATCCCTACCAGCAGACCTGAGGCGACCATTGTTTTACGGTCTCGCTTGACAAAATGGACGATCAAGAGCGCCATTCCCACAACCAGAATCGCAATTAGAGCAGAAGCAAGTGTGGTTAGAATTTCATAGAAGAAGGGGATCGGAAGCTGCAAGCCAAGCATTGCAACGAAATGCATGGACCAAATACCACCTCCCATCGCAATTGAGGCAAGTGCTACATTGAATTTTCTTTTTTCTATGGATGTTTGAGAAGCACCTTTGAGAAGCGAAAGACCTGTAAAGCCAGCAATTATCGCAATCATCAAAGATGCCGCCACTAACCAGTGATTATGTGCGACGTGCAACATCTAGTCATTCATCTCCAACCAGGCGTTAGAATAAATGACATTGAGCGCGATTTGTAAACCGATATGGCAAAATCGAGAATCCAAATTTTTGAAGAAAATCAAACACAGTAATGCTCAGACTGCGAAGATGCCTTTGGATTTGAATGAATACGGTTAGTTTTGTCAGGATACCTGCCATTCGACTAATAAAAGTTCGCTACATTTTCTGGCCGCTCACCTTTGAAACTTGTGACGGAGGTCAAATTCAGTGGGCTAAAGAAAAAAGTCTGTACCCATCGTTACCACGGCGCGAATAAAAACCTCATCCATAGAAAAGATTTTCGGCTTCAATTCTGAGCCTAAGATTTTTGAAATCACGAAAAATCGGTCATAAGTCATTGAGATATTTGGTAGCGGGAGAGGGACTTGAACCCCCGACACGCGGATTATGA
>JASJDO010000138.1 GCA_030065115.1 Rhizobiaceae bacterium
TATCAGGTTTGGTCGCTGGAACCGATGGAACTGATGGGCCTACAGATGCGGCTGGTGCCTATCTGGACGGTGAAACGTTCGATTCATGCTCAGGTGGTGAAAGAGCGATCGTTTCTGCCAACTCGGCAGACTTCCTAGCGAGAGTCGGAGATCAAATCATCACGGGTCCAACCGGTACCAATGTCATGGACATTGCGATTATCCTTAGACATTCCTGAGACGAAATACATGAACAACGATAAACGCCGGCACACGAAAATTGTCGCCACCCTAGGGCCATCCTCAAACACGCCAGAGAATATATCTGCGCTTGCGACAGCAGGTGCTAACGTTTTCCGGATAAACTTTAGCCATGGCAGCCATGAAGACCATTCTAAGGTCCATGCGCAAATTCGAGCAATCGAAGCCGCCGAAAACAGATCTATTGCTATTCTTGCGGATCTCCAAGGCCCGAAAATCCGCATTGGTGTCGTTCCCGGTGGTGAACGACCATTGGAGATTGGTGATGAAGTCACATTTGTCAGTGAGGAGCCCCTTGGATCTAATGATGTGCCGCTCCCTCACCCCGAAATTTTTGAAACCGTTGAAGAAGGGCATCTGGTACTGATTGATGATGGACGCATCCGACTACGCGTTTCAAAAGCGGAACAGGGCAAGTTCACTGCAGAAGTGTTGAATGCTGCCGTTCTGAAAGACCGTAAAGGCGTCAACTTCCCGGATACAACACTCAAAGTGGATCCAATCACCGAAAAAGACCGTGAAGACTTGCGTTTTGCTTTGGAACTTGGTGTTGACTGGGTAGCCATGTCTTTCGTGCAGAGAGCCGAGGACATTCAAGAATTGAATGCGCTGATCGGCGGCAAAGCGAAAATCGTGGCCAAAATTGAAAAGCCGATTGCAGTCACGAATATTGACGAGATTCTCTTGTATACCGATGCGATTATGGTTGCTCGCGGTGATCTCGGTGTTGAATGCGCGTGGCACGAACTCCCCGCAATACAACGCTCGCTCGTCAGTAAAGCACGCAAAATCGGCAAACCGGTCATCGTTGCTACACAGATGCTGGAAAGCATGATTTTTGCGCCGTTACCAACTCGTGCAGAAACATCGGATGTCGCCAACGCCGTCATGCAACGCGCTGATGCTGTTATGCTGTCAGCTGAGAGTGCAGCCGGACAATACCCGATTGAAGCAGTTGAAGCCATGGCGTCAATAGCGCTGGCAACCGAAGCTGCCTTCAAAGACAAGCCTCGCAAAATCGAGGCTCAGATTATTGATGCACCCGATGATTCTAGCTCCATTGCAAGCGCCGCAGGTATTCTTGCCAAGCTCAGAAACGCTTCATGCATCGTAAATTATACGGAGACCGGGGCGACTGCGGTTCGGGTTGCAAAAACTCGAAGCGATGTCCCAATCCTGGCGATCTGTCCTAACGAGAATATTGCCCGTCCTCTCAACCTTGTCTGGGGCGTCACCCCAACCGTCAGCAATTGTGAGAATGAATTCAAGTCGGCACGCGAAGGGCGAATTCCAGCAAGCTTGGATCACATAGACCTTATCAAACCTGACCAGCCTGTCGTGGTTACATCCGGCTCGACAATGGGACAGACAGGCTCAACAGACTCACTGAAGATTGCCTATTTGGGCAGATAGAAAGAGATCATGGAAACAATAAGAAAAATATTTGCACGCGAGATTCTTGATAGTCGAGGAAACCCTACGGTTGAAGTAGATGTCCTGCTGGAGGACGGGTCAGAAGGACGGGCAGCTGTGCCATCGGGTGCTTCAACAGGTGCGCATGAGGCAGTTGAAAAGCGAGACGGTGACAAGGAGCGCTATCTTGGAAAAGGCGTTTTGTCAGCCGTTGACGCTGTTAATGACGAGCTTGCAGATAAACTTTCAGGGCTGAGTGCCCTTGATCAACCGCTCATAGACCACGCACTTAATGATATTGATGGAACACCGAATAAATCCCGCTTGGGTGCGAATGCAATTCTTGGGGTCTCTCTAGCTGTTGCGAAAGCGGCCGCCGCTCACACCAAACAGCCTCTATTTCGATATGTTGGCGGCACTTCTGCACGCGTTCTTCCGGTGCCTATGATGAATATCATCAACGGCGGTGAGCACGCTGAAAACCCGATTGATATGCAAGAATTCATGATAATGCCCATATCGGCTTCATCAATACGCGAAGCTGTGAGAATGGGCGCTGAGGTATTCCATACGCTAAAAGGACAACTCTCGGCTGCCGGTCTCTCAACAGGGATTGGCGATGAAGGTGGTTTTGCACCCAACCTTAGTTCAACTAGAGACGCACTGGATTTCATTCAGAAATCGATAGAGCTTGCAGGTTACAAACCGGGCGAGGATATATATCTGGCGCTCGATTGCGCAGCGACAGAATATTACAAAAACGGCAACTACGTTCTCTCAGGTGAGGACAAGACACTAAGTTCAGACGAGAATGTTGCCTATCTTTCTGCACTCGTCGATGACTACCCAATCATTTCAATTGAAGATGGCATGTCAGAAGATGATTGGGATGGCTGGAAGTCCCTGACCGACGCAATTGGAAACCGATGTCAACTGGTTGGCGACGATTTGTTTGTCACAAATACAAATAAGCTTGCAGACGGAATCGCAAAAGGATGCGCTAACTCAATGCTCGTCAAAGTAAACCAGATTGGTACTTTGTCCCAAACCCTGGAAGCTGTGGAGACCGCACACCGAGCTAGCTACACGAATGTTATGTCGCACCGATCAGGTGAAACGGAAGACACAACAATTGCTGATCTGGCAGTTGCAACAAACTGCGGACAGATCAAAACCGGGTCACTCGCCCGCTCTGATCGGCTGGCAAAGTATAATCAGCTCATTCGTATCGAGGAAGCGCTTGGTTCTATTGCTAATTATGCAGGACGATCGATCCTGAAATTGTAGGGAGGTCAACGTTGCAAACGCAAGAAATAGCCAAATTACAGCAAAGCAGACGTTGATCTGAAGGTCAGGAAAGGCAGAAAAGTCCGCTTACCGACCTTAGAAAACCCAACCGGTTGAATGACAGCTTTCGGGAAATCTGAGTTAGATTTGTGAATTGGTGTGAACGGCAGGTATGGGCCGTGAACGACGCTGATATCCTATGGTTTCTAGAATCGGCCGAGGTCTGCATTGAGCCCAAAGTCACCGATGCTGGGTCTTGCGCGAAGTTCCGCTTTTGAGATTAAGCAACTTTCAATTGCGCAGGAAGTCTGGCCTCTTCCGCGATCTCGTTTAGCAGCGCGCGCGCAACGTCTGTGCGGCTCTTGGGAGTAGAGCGCGCAACATAGGCAATCGCCGGAGGCTCGGGAAATACGCCTTCGATGATGTCAAATTCAGAGGACACATGCAAACCATTCAACAGTGCCACACCAAGCCCCGCACGTGTTGCTGAAAGAATGCCTGCCACACTCGGACATTCGAGCACAACTTCGAACTCGTGTCCCACCACCCTGTTCTGCGATTGCGCCCAATGCTTGTAGAAGCAATTCTGATCGAAGCTTAGAAATGGAACGGGTGCGTTTGGTTTCAAAGGCAGGTCATGCGATTTGATCCAATGTAACCGGTCCTCATAGAGCACGATGTCATCGTGGCGGACATCATCTCGAAGAACTTGGATGACGGCGATGTCTATCTCACCCGAAAATAGCCAATCAGACAGCGTCAGGCTTTGCCCAATTCTTGTGCTTACCTTGGTCTTTGGGTGTAAACGCGTGAACCGACCCAGGATGCGCGCGATGTCACCGCCCGTTGTGTCTTCGGTCATGCCCAATCTAATGGTGCCTGCCAGCGGTTTCTTTCCAAGTGCAGCCAGAGCTTCGTCATGCAAATCCATCATTCGTTGGGCATAGTCCAACAAGCGCGAACCGGCTTCGGTGAATAAGGGTCCACCTGCACGGCGCGCCAGTAGTTCGCAATCCAAGACGTTTTCCAGCCGTCTAATTTTGTGGCTCACGGCGGGTTGTGACAAAGCGAGATATTCCGCAGCGCGCGTCACGCCGCCATGTACTGAGATTGCAACCAAGGCGCGTAAACCTTCAATATCCAAACGTTCATTCATTCGAATTATCTATCCATCTATGACAATCATTCATTTGATGAATGCACTAGCAGAGCGTTATTGCTTGGGAAAGCAGAAAATGGAGTTTCCCTCATGGCCCACCTTGTTGATCAACATGTCCTTATCAACGGTGCACGCATTGCGCATGGCGTGCATGGTGCGGGTGATCCCGTGGTTCTTCTCCATGGCACACCTTCCTCTTCATACATCTGGCGCAATATCCTCCCGACTTTGGTCGAGGCAGGTTACAAGGTTCACATGTATGACTTGCTCGGCTATGGATTATCAGAGCGGCCACAAGACCCGAACATCGATACGTCCGTGACAGGTCAAGTGCCGATCCTTGAGGGACTGCTAGATGTCTGGGGGCTCAATGACTTCCATTTCATTGCGCACGACATCGGCGGGGGAGTTGCTCAGAGGTTTGGGATTCAGTCCCCAGACCGGTTACGCAGCCTTACCATGATCGATGTGGTCAGTTTTGACAGTTGGCCCTCCAAGCGTACGCGGGAACAGATGCAGGCCGGTTTGGAAATACTGATAAAAGCGACCGACGCAGATCACCGCGAGCATTTCCGCGACTGGCTTTATTCAACGGTTCAAAACAAGCACCGCTTGGCTGAAACGTCGATGGAGACTTACCTCGACTTCATCTGCGGTCCGGTTGGACAGGGCAGTTTCTTCCAGCATCAAGTGATGCACTATGACCCAAAACACACAGACGAGATCGCTCCGCGCTATGCCGAACTTGGCCAAAAGCCGGTGCAACTAATATGGGGAGAGAATGATGCGTGGCAGGTCGTTGACTGGGCTCACAAACTAAACAAGGCAATTCCCGGATCAGAACTGCATGTGCTTGAAGATTGTGGACACTTCGCGATGGAAGATCAGCCGGAAAAAATCTCGACACTATTGACCGACTTCCTCGGCAGGAATTCATGACGCTGCCACCAAAAGCAGTCATTCATGAATAGAAAGTGGACGGCAGCTTTAGTCCGCACACCGGACATTCGAAGCAATGTTGGCCGTGCCATTTGGACGCTTATTATTCTTCCACGGTAATCACCTGAGATTTTAGAGCCACTAAATCCTGTCTCCGACGAATTTGAGCGCCTTTATTTCCCAAGATATCTGCATAGACACGCAGAACCGCTTTTGCATTAGGGTCATTCATTTGCTCGCTGCGTTTGAGAATGTCCTCTACGACGTGCCGGATCGCATCGGTATAGCCGCGTTTATATTCTAGTATTTTTGTCATGTCTTTTTAGGGCGCTCATCTGTCAATCAACGCCAAGAATAGCACTCAATATTGGTGCAACTTAGTCCGTTGGTGCCCTACTCAATGTAAGGGAGATATGAGATAGTACTTTTCTGCGAAGAAGTTTGAGCTCAATTGAATTCAAATTCAGATACCAAATGGTGCAATGATGGCGAAACACCGATTAGTGGCAACTTAATTTTGTTTCGCTCAGCTTGAAAGACGCTTTGAACTATCCTGGCAATCTCTGGCATCAAACGCGCAATTGTTTCACTCAGTTCTTCAGAGGGTGCTTCTTTAATTTCTTTGGCAAGCGAGGAAACAGCTTCGTAAAGATAAAGCTCATTCTCCAAATACAGGGTAACCCAACCTCTGGGTTTTGGCTGCCCGATTGATTTCCAAGCCCGATGAACTGTCTTCAGCAATTCTCGCTTCGTTAGCTTTCGGTATTCACAGCTGAACGGTAAGATCTTGTCCTCTTCCAACCTGAACCGTTCAGGTAAAGTCCGATCCTTCAATAATGCCAAGAAGAAAGCTGACCTCCTCCCACTAGGATGGAACTCATCACCGTGATCTGACTGACAAAGTCGTCTTTCCAATACATCCTGCAAGAGATAGGTGTCTCGGAGTTTGCAGGTGTCATAAATCTCACCAAGCTCCTTTTGTGTTATTGGCCCATTTATCCATGCGCCTTTGTTTGGATCAATAACGAAGTCGTCAGGATGATAAAGAACATCTTTGGTTGGTTCACCCTTCTTTTCCATGTCTTTTATTGTTTGCTCTTGACGCTTCTTAAATCGCTCAAACGTTTGTACTTCTTGTTCGATTTGAGCCAGTTCCTTTACCTCCGCTTCATGTGTTTGCTTGAGATATCGGTTTTGAGCATGAGGTGACCCTCCCATGCCTGTTTCAAATTGTTTGGTAAGCATGAGCTGAGATCTGGTCATGCTTGTTTGCTTGCCATTTATCTTCGCGAATATGATTTCCTTTGAAAGCCTGAGGTACTCCTTTTCGATTTCAGTAAGTTGAGGAAGAGACGTTTGGGACTTTTTATTTGCTGACATCACACATTCTCCAAGTGTATTGGGGCATCTAGATTTAGCCCGATGTCAGCTATCAACCGCTCTTCAACAATTTCTGCGAAGGTCTTGTTGTTCGACACTAGCTCGGCATTGCCCAAGCCAAGCTTCTCAAAGCGTCTTATGATCGTGTCACAATAGATGGGATCAAGTTCCAAAATACGAGCTTTACGTTCAGTGACTTCCGCTGCAATCAATGTGGAACCAGAGCCGCCAAAAATATCGAGAACGGTTTCTCCTTGCTTCGTACAGTCTTTGATAGCATCAGCAATCATCTCAACTGGCTTGACGGTTGGATGCATGGCTAAGTCTTCAAGCCGCGTTTCGCTCCAGACGTTAGCACCAGCATAGTCCCATACATTCGTGCGATATCGACCTGTCTCTCCCAATCGGAAAGTGTTGGTATGAGGCGCCCTTCCCTTTTTGAATACAAAAACCAACTCATGTTTTGAGCGGTAGAATGTGCCCATGCCCGCGTTTGATTTGTTCCAGACACAGAGGTTCTTTAGTTCGTCAAATGCGGCATCTCCTGCTTCCTGTAACTCCCGCATGTGCCGCCAGTCCATAAACACAAATGCGATTGCTCCATCCTTCAAAGACTTACTAGCATTCGAGAGAGTAGATTGCAGGAAGCTCGTAAACTGGTCAGATGACATTTCACCTGACGCAAACGCAAACTCTCTGTGTTTGTGAGCTCCCAGGCCTGTCACGTTTCCATTAATGGGAACATTATACGGGGGATCTGTAATCAGCAGATCAATCTTGGCCTTTACACAAAGGCGTTCTACATCTTCTTCTTTTTGTGCGTCACCACACAGCAATAGATGATTACCCAATCGCCACAAGTCTCCGGTTTGGGTGACCGGAACTGCGTGCTCTAAAGTTGGAACTGAATCCAATTCTTTATTAGCTTCTCTCAACCCTACAGATTGCTCGTCCAATACAATATCGATTTCTGTTGTCGAAAACCCTGTAAGTTCGAGATCGAAATCGATGTCCATCAAGCCTTGCAGCTCGATCGCGAGTAACTCGTTGTCCCATCCAGCTTGCTCCGCAATCTTGTTGTCTGCAAGGATATATGCGCGACGTTCATCTTCAGACAGATGGCTAAGCAGGATAATAGGAACTTTTTCCAAACCTAACTGTTTAGCCGCCTCGACACGTCCATGACCTCCGAGAATGCAAAACGCGTCATCCACCAAAACCGGGTTGGTAAATCCAAATCGTTCTATGCTTTTGGCAATAAGCGCTATTTGCTCCTTTGAATGGGTTCGGGCATTCCCGATATAGGGCACTAGCTTTTCAATTGGGCATAGGGATACGTTTGGGTGCTGCATAAGCAACCTCCATTGTCTGTGTTAGAGATTTCGGGTTATGAACCGCTACTCACGTAACAAACTGCGGTGAACTGGCTAGAACAATACTAGAACATATTCACACAATTCAAGTCGACAGAGTTAGAAAGCAAAATTCTTTTAGCTTTTTGAATTTGGCTAATACCAATCCCGGCTAATCCCGCGTAACGACAATTTTAAAGCACCGCAAAAACTGGAAATAGAAAATTGTTCTAACAATCCGCATCTAAAGAAGAGGTGCAGTTATGAATCTGTCCAATTTACTGACAATCGGATTTCGCAGAAGAGAACCAATTTCTCATCTAGCTTCCCTAGAAACCAGAAAAGCGCCAGCAAAATCCGATCGATCCCGCTTAAGAGCAATTCAAAACCGCGTAACGACAATCCAATCCCGTAAGAATGCAATCTCAAACCACTAAGTGGCAGATTAATCCCGGTATGTGATCGCATTCCATAGCAATCTTCTCGATAGTTCGAAGCTAAAAATGAACCCACCTCAAATTGTCTTCAAGCCTTAACCCTATGAAAGGTCGAAAGAATTACGCCCAGCCAATTGAATCATTGCCTAATTTTCAAGTTAGCTACAGCGTGGATCTCGCGAATAAAAAATATCAGCCACTTTTCCTTGATATTCTTGTTCTCTGTTGCTCTGACCCGAATTGCTCCGTTGTTTCAATACGTTGTGGATGGATGCAGAGTGGGGTCTGCTCTATTCTGGCCACTTTTGCCCTGTTGAAGGTCAAAAGTCTCTGTTTGTGATTTTCGCGCGGTGTTTTGGGGTGGAGCTGCCTTTTGGGTCGAAGAAGCTCGTGCAATTTTATGCTTGGTTGCAGCTATCGAGCCAAGTTGGCCATTTGTTGTCGTTGCTCGTTCCAATCGACCGGCCATGCGGTCTTAACCAAAGTGTCGGATGTAATGTGTGGAGGAGCCTCACCCGATATCAAGTCTTCTGTGAGGTCGGGTGCCAAAAG
>JASJDO010000139.1 GCA_030065115.1 Rhizobiaceae bacterium
TGTTGAACTAATCGCAGCCAGTTGCTATTTATGACGTAACGTTAGGTAATATAAAAATAGGCTGACCCTGATGGAACACAATATGACAGCGCAAACTATGCTCGAGGAAATTGCCGCGACAGCGCTGAATCCACACAACGAACTTAAAGAGGTATACCGTATTGGTGACCTTGCACGCGAATTTAATGTAAGTCTCAGGACATTGCGTTTTTATGAAGATCGCGGACTCATTCATCCCAATCGTGCGGGCTCCACACGACTGTATTCCAACGATGACCGTACGCGCTTAACCGTTATCCTTCTTGCAAAGAATGTCGGTTTTTCACTGATTGACATTCAGGAAATTCTCAAAATCTACGATGGCGAAGGTAGTGATGACGATCTTCGGGCTATCCACAAGAAGTTCAAAACTCAATTGGATGCCTTGAAAGTTCAAAAATTTGAGATCGAAACATGTATCTCTGATTTGGAACAGGCACTGCGAACAATCGATGAGAAAAGCATAAAAGCTTGATTCTTTTCGATTAATCTAAGTTTGTCGAAACTTCAATTTGTTTGAACCTGCCAGCGGTGTGACGCAAATCACAGCGAAGGTGTTTTTTTGCTTGAATTCTTGTGAATTACATTTACGTTAACGTAAGAATTTTAGTTGCACTGCAAACAAATTTGCTGCAGATTTGTCACTGGTCTTTAAGACGTAAGAATGGCTAGTGGCGACTGTTTAGAGGAGATAAAAATGCCGAGCTATACCGCACCAGTCAACGAATCCCTTTATATTCTGAACGACGTTCTCAGCATCGATCGCTATAATAACTTGCCCGGTTTCGAAGAAGCTACACCGGACATGATCGAAGCCATTTTGGGCGAAGCTGCCAAAATGTGTGAAGAAGTTCTCCAACCAATTAACCTCTCTGGAGATCAGGAAGGTTGTACCCGTCATGATGATGGCACCGTAACAACACCCAAAGGGTTCAAAGAAGCTTATCAAGCCTATGTGGAAGGCGGCTGGATGGGGCTTGGTGCTGATCCTGAATATGGTGGCCAAGGCCTGCCCTATGCGCTTCATACCGCTGTTGGTGAATATCTTTCCTCATCAAACCAGGCATTTGCCATGTATCCAGGCCTTACACAGGGCGCGATTGCAGCAATCCAGGTTCACGGCTCGCCCGAGCAAAAGCAAAAATACCTGCCAAACATGATTGAAGGTTCATGGACAGGAACCATGAACCTGACCGAACCGCATTGTGGAACCGATCTCGGCCTGTTGCGTACAAAAGCAGCACCGCAGGCAGATGGTTCGTACAAAATCTCCGGCCAGAAAATCTTTATTTCCGCGGGTGAACACGACCTTTCAGACAACATCATTCACCTGGTCCTTGCACGTATCGAAGGTGCACCAGACGGTGTCAAAGGTATTTCACTTTTTATCGTGCCGAAATACAATGTCAGTGAAGACGGTTCAATCGGAGAGAAAAACGGCGTTTCCTGCGGTTCAATCGAAGAAAAAATGGGCATTCATGGCAATGCAACCTGCGTTCTCAACTATGATGAAGCCACCGGTTACCTGATTGGCAAAGAAAACAAAGGGCTTGCAGCCATGTTCATCATGATGAACGAGGCGCGCCTGGGTGTTGGTCTGCAGGGCCTTGCACAATCCGAAGTAGCTTATCAAAACGCGGCAATCTACGCCAAAGAACGTGTTCAGGGCCGTGCACTCACTGGGGCAGCAGAACCTGAGAAGAAAGCAGATCCGCTGCTCGTTCATCCAGACATTCGCCGTATGCTTATGAATATCAAATCGTTCAATGAGGCAGCGCGAGCGTTGATGCTTTGGACTGCGCTGAAAGGCGATATTTCTCACCGGGGCCTGAGTGATGAAGACCGTGAAGCTGCAGATGACCTGATGGGTCTACTCACTCCGGTTGTTAAAGGCGTTCTTACAGATATTGGCTTCTCAAACTGTGTTAACGCACAACAGGTCTTTGGTGGCCACGGATATATTGAAGAATGGGGCATGAGCCAGTTTGTTCGCGATGCCCGTATCGCTCAGATTTATGAAGGTGCTAACGGCGTTCAGGCATTGGATCTCGTGGGCCGTAAGCTGCCAACTAATGGCGGCCGCGCAATGCGTGCCTTTATGGAAGAAGTCAACAACTTCACCAAGAAGCACATGGAAAATGAAGCCATGCAGCCTTACACAAAACCAATTCGTGAAGGGGTAAAAGCACTTGAAGCAGCGACTATGTGGTTGATGCAAAATGGTATGAAAAACCCCAATAATGCGGGTGCTGCATCCATGGACTACATGCATCTGTTTGGCTTGGTAGCCCTTGGTTACATGTGGGGTATGATGGCTGAAAAATCTCAGGAAGCTCTCAAAGAAGGCGCCAATGGATCAACATCCTTCCACGAAGAAAAACTGATGACTGGCCGTTACTTCATGGAACGTGTCATGCCAGAAGCCGGAGCTCATCTTGCCCGCATCCAGACCGGTTGCGAAAGCATGATGGCACTAGAAGCAGACGCATTCTAAGAGGCGAACATGCCAGCCAGCGACGTCCTTCAATTTCCCAAACCGGCATGGATGGATGACGAGGTCAGCCTCGTCTCCGACATGGCAAACCGGTTTATGGAAAATGAAATTGCTCCTAATTACGAGCAATATGAAAAAGATGAGATTGTCCCACGATCAAAGTGGGAAAAAGCTGGTGAGAATGGATTACTCTGCGCTGCCATGCCCGAAGAATATGGTGGCGCAGGGGGCACGTATGCTCATGAAGCTGCGATCATCGAGGCGATCGGACACCATGGTGTCGACGGTTTTGGCATTGCGCTTCATTCTGCAATTGTTGCGCCCTATATCCTACACTTCGGGTCTGAGGATCAGAAACGCAGATGGTTGCCAAGACTTGCTACAGGTGAACTGATCGGCGCGATTGCGATGACCGAGCCAGGTGCTGGTTCTGACCTACAGGGCATCAAAACCACGGCCGTAAAAGATGGCAACCAATATTTGATCAACGGTTCCAAGACGTTCATTACCAACGGTCAAAATGCCAATCTGATCATTCTGGCAGTCAAGACTGACCCTGAAAAAGGTGCCAAGGGAACCTCGCTTATAGTGATTGAAACCGATGAGGTTGAAGGCTTTGAGCGTGGACGAAATCTCGACAAAGTCGGCTATAAGGCCAACGATACCTCTGAACTTTTTTTCAACGATGTCAAAGTGCCAACCTCAAATTTGATTGGCCCCGAAGAAGGCCAGGGATTTGTTCAGTTGATGACTGAGTTGCCTCAAGAGCGGCTCATCATCGCAAACCAGGCAATGGCTGCGATTGAGCTGGGGCTTTCTCTTACTGTTGACTACGTGAAAGAACGCAAAGCTTTTGGTAAGCCAGTCATCGACTTCCAAAACACGCAATTCAAACTTGCAGAACTGAAATCAGAAGCAACGATGGCAAAGGCATTTGTCAATCACTGTGTTGATCAACATTTGCAAGGCAAGCTTGATACAGCAACTGCCTCTATGGCCAAATACCTGCTTTCTGACCTGCAAGGCAAAGTCATGGATGAATGCCTGCAGCTTTTCGGTGGCTATGGCTACATGAACGAATATCCGATTGCCCGTATGTTCCGCGATGCCCGCGTGCAACGCATTTATGGCGGAACCAATGAAATCATGAAAGTTCTAATTTCGCGAACGCTTTAAGGAGTAGCGGCATGCCAAAAGGTTACTGGATTGCGCATGTCGGCGCGCAAGACCCATCGAATTTTACGTCTGACGCTTATCAGGCATATGTTTCAGGTGCACGCCCGGCATTTGAGAAATATAATGCAAGATTCATGGCTAGAGGCGGAGCCTTCGAACAAATGGAAGGCGATGATCTGGGGTCCCGCCATGTGGTGATTGAATTCGACAGCCTTGACGATGCAAAGGCCTGTTACAACTCAGACATTTATGCCGAAGCAAAGAAACATCGCATGGCTGTTTCAAGTGCAGCCATTATTTTGATCGAAGGAATCGAAGGCTAATGGCTGATTACACGCTCAAATGTTTCGTTGAATCCGGCAACGCTTACAAGGCAGCTCTTATGCTTCAGCTTTGTCAGGCGGACTGGAATTCGGAGTGGGTAGATTTTTTCAATGGTGCGACTCGCAAAGACGACTACCGTGATACAAACGTCATGGGAGAAGTACCGGTTCTGATTGATCACACGCAGAATGATTTCACGCTCAGTCAATCTGGTGCAATCCTAATGCACCTTGGTGATCGCTTTGAGAAATTCGTGCCAGAAGCCAGAACTGACGAGCTGGAAATGATGCGCTGGATGTTCTTCGACAATCACAAACTCACCAGTTATGTGGCGACCTATCGTTTCATGAGTAAATTCATGAAAAAGGAAGGTGAGCCTGAGACCGAGTTCCTCAAGGCGCGTGCTATGGGCGCTTTTAAAGTGCTCGATACACATCTTTCAACACATGATTGGGCTGCTGCAGGACAGGCAACGCTCGCAGACATATCCTTGTGCGGATATTTGTTCTGGCCCGATCACTTTGGCGTCACATGGGATGACTATCCCGGAATACAATCTTGGTTGAACCGAATTCAGGAATTACCTCACTGGGCAGCGCCGGAAGCATTGCTTCCTGCTTCTGCACAGTGAACCAATAGGAGATGCAACAATGACTGAAGCTTATATTTACGACCACGTGCGCACGCCGCGTGGCCGTGGCAAGAAGGACGGATCACTACACGAAGTGCCAGCTGTACGCCTTTCTGCCAAAACACTGGAAGCAATCCGTGATCGCAACGAGATGGATACTTCCCAAGTGGATGATATTATCCTTGGTTGTGTGGACCCTGTTGGTGAAGCCGGCTCAGACATTGCACGAGCTGCAGCATTTGAAGCAAAATACGATACCGTGGTTCCCGGCATGCAGATCAACCGCTTCTGCGCCTCGGGTCTCGACGCAATCAACCTTGCGGCTGGGAAAATTGGTGCTGGTTCAGAAGACATCGTCATCGCTGGCGGTGTTGAATCCATGTCACGTGTTGGCATCGGCATGTCCGGTGGCGCATGGCCCATGGACCCTTCAGTTGCAATCCCGGCATACTTCATGCCTCAGGGCGTCTCTGCTGATTTGATCTCTTCAAAATACGGTTTTAGTCGTGATGACGTTGATGCTTATGCAGTAGAAAGCCAGAAACGCGCCAAGCAAAGCTGGGATGATGGCCGCTTCAAGAATTCAATCGTCCCTGTGAAAGACCAAAATGGTCTTACCATTCTGGATCATGACGAACACATGCGCCCTACAAGTGATATGCAATCACTTGCTTCGCTCGATCCGTCCTTTGTGATGATGGGCGAAATGGGCGGCTTTAACGCCGTTGGTATCGCAGCACATCCTGAAATCGAAACCGTTAATCACATGCACCATGCCGGCAACTCCTCAGGCATTGTGGACGGTGCGGCTGCAATCCTGATGGGTTCAGAAGAAGGCGGCAAGAAACTTGGCGTGAAGCCACGTGCCCGCATCCGAGCATTTGCAAGCATCGGTTCTGATCCAGCGCTTATGCTGACCGGTCCTGTTGATGTGACCAAGAAGCTTCTGAAAAATGCAAACATGAAGCTTGAAGACATTGACCTGTTCGAATTGAACGAAGCGTTTGCTTCGGTCGTTCTTCGTTACATGCAGGCATTTGATATTCCGCACGACAAGATGAATGTTTGCGGTGGTGCAATCGCTATGGGTCACCCGCTGGGTGCTACCGGTGCAATGATCCTTGGTACGGTTCTTGATGAATTGGAACGCCGTGATCTCAACACCGCCCTTGTCACACTTTGCATCGGCGCTGGCATGGGCACTGCAACCATTATTGAGCGTGTCTAATGTCTGAAAAAAACCCGGGAATTGAAGGAGGGCATCCGCTGACTGCCGAGGACATCATGAAGTCCCGGGAGATGAAAGCGGGTTCCGACAATTACCGGGCCTTTGTTGGGCCTCCCAAGCAATACGATTTTATGGGTGCAACACAATTGGCGTTGCTTTCATCTCTCGGCTTGCGCGAAGAAAACACATTGCTTGACTTTGGTTGCGGATCACTGAGAGCCGGAAGGTTTTTGATCCATTACCTTTTGCCTGACCGCTATTGCGGCATTGACCCAAACAAATGGCTGATTGATCAGGCGTTTGAACAGGAGATCGGGCAGGATGTCATTCAAATCAAACGTCCGCGGTTCGACTACAATGCTGAATTCAAGATGGATGTCTTCGGGCATCCCTTCGATTTCATTGTAGCACAATCTGTTTTCACCCATACCGGCTCGGATTTGTTTAAAACTGGTATTTCGTCCGCCCGATATGCACTTGCAGAGGACGGGCAGTTCCTTTTCACCGTATTGACCGAAGGCTCCACAAACTTCGGCAAATATCCAAGTGGATACGAACAAAAGGGCTGGAAATATCCTGGCAGTGTTGTGTTCGATAATCAATTGATCGTCGAAACATGCGATGAAAACGGTTTGGCAGTGCAATTGCTGCCCTGGTTCCACCCAAGACAGAATTGGTACCGGGCAGTGAAGAATACGGATCTACTCTTGGATGATCCCGAAAATGCATTCCGAAATGGTCAGGTCCATTTCGATCCACGGTTTACGTGAACCAATCAACGAAACATAAAATTACCATCAGGAAACAGATATGACCTACACACATTTTACTGTTGAAACAGACAGCGACGGCATTGCTGTTATCACTTGGGACAGCCCGGAAAAATCAATGAATGTCATTGATCAGTCCGTCATGGAAGAACTCGACAAGATCGTTGATCATGTTGCAAGCGACGAAAACACCAAGGGCGCGGTCATTGCCTCAGGAAAGAAAACCTTTGGCGCAGGCGCTGACCTTTCAATGCTTCAACGCATGCTGGGCGAGTTCAAGGCCGAAGAAGCCAAGGACAAGGAAGCCGCAGCGCAGATGCTGTTTGATGGCGCCTATGCGCTAAATCAGATGCTTCGCAAGATGGAAACCAACGGCAAGCCATTTGTTGCGGCAATCAACGGACAAGCTTTGGGCGGTTGTCTTGAAATTTGTCTGGCATGCCATGCACGTGTCATGGCAGATGATGCGAAAGTTGGCCTACCAGAGGTCAAGGTTGGCTTGTTCCCCGGTGGCGGCGGGACCCAACGTGTTCCTCGACTGATGCACACGCAGGAAGCGCTGCAAATGTTACTGAAAGGCGGCAACATGCATGCCTCCAAAGCCAAGGCAAATGGCCTGGTGACAGAAGTTGTGCCCGCAAGCGAACTGGTTTCAAAGGCCAAGGAACTCATTAATGAAGGCCTCAAAGGTGTTCAGCCTTGGGACGTAAAAGGATACAAATTCCCGGGCGGTGCTGTTTACTCGCCTGCCGGTTTCCAGCTCTTCCCACCAGCAAACGCAATCTATCGACGTGAAACGCAGGACAACTATCCCGGCGCTCGCGCGATCATGAAATGCGTCTACGAAGGCATGTTGGTTCCGTTCGATACCGCTTTGAAAATCGAAAGCCGTTATTTCGCAGAGGTCCTTCGTTCAACCGAAGCTGCAATGATGATCCGAACGATCTTCATGTCCATGCAGGAGCTCAATAAAGGCGCTCGTCGTCCTGCAAGCGTAGGCAAAACCGAGATCAAGAAAATCGGAGTTCTTGGCGGTGGTGGTTTCATGGGCGCAGGCATTGCCTATGTCTCTGCTAAGGCTGGCATGGAAGTCGTAGTCTTGGACCGCGATGCCGAATCTGCTGCAAATGCTATCGCGCATGCTGAAGGTCTGGAAAAGAAAGCACTTTCCAAGAAACGCACCACTGAAGAAAAAATGGCTGAGCTCATTGGACGCATCAAGGCAACTGACGATTACTCCGAGCTCTCAGACGTCGACATGGTGATTGAAGCGGTGTTTGAGGATTCCGAAGTCAAAAAGACTGTTACGGAAGCTGCTGAGGCGCATATGCCAAAAGATGCAATCTATGCGTCGAACACCTCAACCATTCCGATTACCGATCTGTCCAAATTCTCAAAACGGCCGGAGCAGTTTATCGGCATTCACTTCTTCTCACCCGTGGACCGCATGATGTTGGTTGAAGTGATCAAGACAGAACAAACCGGTGATAGGGCGATTGCCATGGCGCTTGATTACATTGCACGCATCAAGAAGACACCAATTGTTGTGAACGACACACGCGGTTTCTACGTCAACCGTTGTGTACTTCGTTACATGGGCGAAGCCTATAACATGCTGACTGAAGGTGTTCCGGCAGCAATGATTGAAAATCTCGCCAAGCAGGCAGGTATGCCGCTTGGACCGCTTCAATTGAATGATGAGACCGCCATTGATTTGGCGCACAAGATCATTCACCAGGCGATCCGAGATCTAGGCGAAGGCATTGTAGATGCGCGTACTCTGGAAGTCGTGAACACCATGGTTGAAAAGCATGAGCGCTTTGGCCGGAAGAATGGCAAGGGCTTTTACGACTATCCCGAAAAACCGGCGAAGAAGCACCTTTGGCCTGGTCTCAAAGAAATGTATCCGCAACAGGACGCTGACTCGATTGACCGTCAGGAAATCAAAGACCGTTTCCATGCAGCGATAGCCGTTGAAGCAGCACGCTGTGTTGAAGAAGGTGTGGTGACTGACGTCCGTGAAGCCGATGTCGGTTCAATCCTTGGCTTTGGATATGCGCC
>JASJDO010000017.1 GCA_030065115.1 Rhizobiaceae bacterium
CTCTGATGCAGATTTGGTTATAATGGGCCGCCGTGGCCTGGGGCGTCTATCAAGCGCTGTACTGGGCAGCGTCTCACAAAAAGTCAGTCATGATGCAACTTGCACTTGTATGACTGTTTACTAAAACGATTAGTGCGCCAATCTATTATTGGCGCACATTTTCTTGGATCGAATTCAGATAAGCTATTATCGCTGTGATCTGGTCAGGGGATGCTTCATATTCTGGCATATCAGGATGTCCTGTCATGATGCCTTCTGCAAAAGCTTCTTCCAATGCTTCAACCGGATAGAACACGGAGATATTACGAAAAGGAATTGCTGCAGGATGCGCGCTGTCATCATTCATATCTATTGCATGGCATTGCGAACAGTTTTTCTGAACCAATCTTCGGCCATGTGGAACAGGCTGTACCCATCTTATCCATTCGAGAATGTCTCGGACCTGATCAGCGGTAATTTGGAACTGTGGCATTTTGCGATGCTCGCCCCAGTCTTTGTTCATCAACTCCCAGCCTATCAGGGTAATTGACCGATAGCTTGAAAACGTGCGAAACGCGGGAGCGTCCTTATTTGGACTTTCACCGCTCAAACCTATTGAGTGACACGTAGAGCAATTCAATTTTGCCAACCCTTCACCATGAACAATGGCACTGATTTCACTCTGACTTTGAGCTTCCGCAGAAACTGGAAAAGCAGACAAAAACCCGAGCAATAACAAGAATTTTTTCATTGTTTCGACATCCTTTGTTGCATTTCAATCGATCACGCGACTTCTTTCTTTAGTGAATCTGCAAATTGCTTTGCGAATGTTTTCAAGGCCTTCCAATCAGTGAAATCGTGTTCCTTGTCTGTTTGATCTGGCCAGTTCTCAGTCTGGGCTGCACGTTTCATCAGCCAGCGTTTAAAAAAGCCATATTCAGGATAGTTCAGCGAACCTGCTACGTTATAAACTTGACTGGGCTGCCATCCTGTTTGCTTGGTCAGTTTTGTCGGGTAACTTTTTGCTTCGGTTTGCTCATCCTCGTCTGCACATGCAATCATAAGAGAGGAAGTTACCAATGCATTTGGGACTTGTGACAATGCTGACTTCCAGTTTTCAATGTAGTCAATAAAATCACCAGGATAGCTGCCCATGTGAATGGGAGCGCAAAGAATTGTGGCATCAAAGGTTCCTGGATCACAATACCCTGGATCTGATGTAACCGAGAGGAACACTTCATTGTCGAGGTCCTCGAACGCATCAGCCAATTTTTTTGCAATTTTGGCAGTATGGCCTTCGATTGTGGAATAAAGAATCAGTATTTGCATGAAACCTCTCCATCATATTGAAATTCCAAATAAGCCTAACAAAAAGCTGGTATGTATTTTCTGATCTGGATCAATCCAATCAAAAATCTGATCGCGAAGTAATGTTTAGAAACCTTGCAACCCAGCCCAGACAAATGCTGCACCCAAAGCAACCGCTAAAACCGCAAAACTGGTGATCAGTCCCCGGTTGCCCAACATGGATGAGAAAATGCCCAGGAACTGCTTCCTGACTGCAAGCATAAGAATGCCCTCAGCGAGTGCAATCCAACCAAATAGCGAGATAACGGTTTCAAATATTCCATCCCATTGGGAGTAAACTGAAACTATTATTGCCCCCACTACAAAAGCAAAAAGCCCTGTTAGAAATCCAACAGCAGGATCTTCGCGCATAGTTGTAAACATTGATGGAATTGCATCACGATCAAAAAGCATGCCTGCGCCTGCTGATAGAAAATATAAACCGAAAAAAAGGCTTAGAAGCTGAGTGATGTTAAGTGATTCAAGCATGTCGAATATCTCCGTAAAGCTTATTCATCAGCTTACTAAGAAAAGAGCGACTGCGATTGATCGATATCAATCGATACAATTTTGGTGATGCTAGAAAGCCTGACGCCTCCATATCTACACGACAAGGATTCGGGAATTTGTATTGGCAAAGTTAGGTAATGCGACGCCCTGATAATGTCAGGATATGTTCGATGAAGCTGTTTAGAACTCTACGGAAGTATTTTTTTCATGCACAGCTGTTCGCTCGAAAAAATATCACTTTCGGCGTAAGATCACTTTTAGGCGTTCTGCTGATAGTTGGAGGCATCTTCGCTTTTCTTCCAATCCTTGGTATCTGGATGCTGCCAGTTGGAATTGCTTTTATCAGTGTTGATTTTGCATTGATTCACCGACACTTTCGGAAGAAAAGTGGCAACAAAAATCGTTCGCGAAACGCTGATAACGGCATGTCGCAATAATATCAAACCTTAAGCCGCCCCGATTCTTACTTGAACAGCCTCCACTAGGTTTTGTTTTCCGCCAAACTACGAAGTCTTGCGGGTTCTACGACACGAACCTGATGTGTAGATGGCAAGTCTATAACGCCCATTTTACGAAGCTTAGTGAAATTTCGGCTCACTGTTTCTATCGTCATGCCAAGAAAATCAGCGATGTCCGAACGATTCATAGGTAGATCAAAAATTACAGAATTCAGCTTTGCCAGGTTTTGGCGATCCATTATTGCAACCAGAAATGAGGAAATTTTTTCGACTGCATTCTTTCTCCCCAACATCAAGAAGTGATCTTGCATATTATTGACTTCCGCGGCTGCCTTTCGAAGAAGTTTCAAACAGAATTCAGGATCATTTTCTATATCCTTCATGAACGCATTTTTTCGATGAAGTCTGACGCGAACCTTTGATACAGCGTCACAATCACAGTGATAGTAACTGTCATGGCTGAGACCTATCATTTCACCAGCATAGCAAAAATTCAAAACCTGCCGGCGGCCATCCGCAAGAACCTTGGAACTCCTGACTACCCCTTCGACCACTTCGTAAACATAATCAGCTTCGTCTCCTGTATAGAAGAGGTTGTCACCTTCTCTGAAAGTAACCTCATGGGTGGAAGGAAACTCATCGCAGTGGCCTGGAGAAAGAGTTATCTGGCTCTCTATGGTTTTGATCGGCGATGTCACATACATCTCTTTGCTCCCTTGTCTTTGCTGATGAGAGCATCAAAACTTATTCTCGTATCCTCAGTATCTTGCTTATGTAACCGAATGTAACAAAGTGTATTGGACCCTGTTGCCCTAAGGTTGTAGGATATAAATATGTAATGCTTCCGGCAGAACGGGTGTTGCAATGGGCGAAAACCAAAAAAGCATATTGGTCGTTGACGATGATCAACAGATCCGACGTTTGTTGCGCAATTGCTTCGAACCGGAAGGGTATCTAGTTTTTGAAGCCGAAAATAGCGCTGAAACTGAAAAATGCTTGGCGGAAAACGATATTGACTTGATCACACTCGACCTTAATCTCGGACCCGAGAATGGACTAACGATTGCCTCCGTGCTCAAAGCCAAATCCGATATTCCCATTATTATTGTCACCGGAAAAGGTGATGTCATCGACCGGGTTGTTGGTTTGGAAATGGGGGCAGACGATTACATCTCAAAACCCTTCCATGTAAGGGAAGTAATTGCACGAGTACGAACTGTATTGCGGAGATCCGGAAAAGCTCTCCATCAATCACCAAATTTTGGAGAGGTTGCTACTGACGAATCGCTTGTTGGCGTTTCAAGTTTCAAGTTCGATAAGTGGCTTGCGAACTTCGAAACGTTTGAACTCAAGTCGCAAGGCGGAGTTCCAAGTGATCTGACAACCGCAGATTTCAAGCTTTTGAAAGTGCTCCTTGAAAACCCGAAAAAGGTGTTATCGCGCGAACAAATCATGGATCAGATCAATGGGCACGATTGGGCACCATACGACCGGACAATTGACAACCAAATCGCAAGACTTCGGAAAAAGCTCGAAGAAGACCCCGCAAATCCCAAGCTAATAAAAACAGTACGTGGCATCGGTTACACATTCACTGCCGATGTGGCTAAAATCTAGTCAATACTTTTACGCTTGGAATGGATCGCCTCTGAAAGTTTTTCAGACAAGTCTGCTTGACGGTATGGCTTGCGCAATAGTTCCACATTCAACGAGGCAAGCTTTCCGTTCCCGAGTAAATCTTCCGCATACCCAGATGTCATGAGAACAGGTATCTGAGGAAAATTCTCCAATACATGTTCAACTAAATCGTAGCCAGATACGTCTCCAGGCATCACCAAATCTGTAAAAACCAGATCAATGTTGTTGTGGTTCTGCAAGGCAGCAATGGCTTCTGTGCCATTGTTTGTTACAATGACTTTATAATTTAGGCTTTTTATCCTGCTTACAGTTATCGCCCGTACTTTCGGATCATCCTCAACAATCAAAATCGTTTCATTGTTTCCAGAGACGATTTCCAAGTCATCCCTTCTTGCCACTTTTTTTGGTTGGTCAATGCCATCGTATCTGGGAACATAAATATTGATTGTAGATCCCATACCCAATTCACTGTATATGGTTGCGTGTCCACCAGACTGTTTGGCAAATCCATAGACCATTGATAGTCCCAAACCAGTTCCGCGTCCTTTTTCCTTTGTTGTAAAAAATGGCTCAAATGCATTGTCTCTAACTGCTTCAGACATGCCATGTCCTGTGTCTGAAACGGAGAGTGAGACATATCTGCCCGGTTTCAATCCGATTTCTGTTTCAACATATTTGGAATCGAATTGAATATTCTTGGTCTCGATAAGCAGTTTACCGCCATTGGTCATTGCATCACGAGCATTGACGGCAAGATTGAGTATGACACTTTCGATTTGCCCCGGATCAACTAACGCATCCCATAGACCGTGATCCAGTGAAGTTTCTATATCAATGTTTTCGCCTAGAGTTCTGGCGAGCATGCTTTTGGTGGTTTTGATAATGGTATTAAGATTGACAACTTCAGGCGTCAGAACACTGCGTCGCGCAAAGGCCAATAATCTCTCTGTAAGGTCTGCGCCATGTTCAGCGGCTTCACGTGCATCGTTCAGAAATTCTTTATGACTGTCATCCTCCAGTCTCATACTCAAGAGCTCAAGATTGCCTGTGATTATTGTTAGCAAATTGTTGAAATCGTGAGCGATGCCGCCTGTTAGCTGACCAATTGCTTCCATTCGCTGCGATCGATGAAGTGCATCTTCGGCTCTCTTGCGCGATGTCATATCGTGAAGGATGCCCGTATAGTAGGTTTTACCGGATACTTCGAACTCACTGACTGAAAGATGCATTGGGAAGGTTGTTCCATCGGTCCTTAAACCTTCGACTTCGCGTCCAATACCGATGATTTTTCTTTCGCCGGTCTTCTGATACTTTGCCAAATATGCATCGTGCTCAGAAGCCCAAGGTTCCGGCATCAGAAAACTAATGTTCCTATTCAGAAACTGTTCCCTCTCATAGCCGAAAAGCTTGATGGCCGACTGGTTTACGGTCTGAACCACACCATTGCTGTCTATTGTTATGATTGCGTCAACGGCAGCTTCCAGAATTGCTTCCAGCATTTCGGACTGTATATTCTTCTCCACAGATCGTCCTGGCTTTCCGTTTAACTACGTCAAACCATAATATAATAACAGACTGCTTGCATAGACCACTAAAACCAAAAATGAGTCGACGCCAATTGGTCCGATCTTGGGTTTTCTTCGCACAATTAGTCCAACCAGATATATTGCTGTAACGAGAGATCCGCAGGCAATCGCCAATTGTGTTGATGCAGTTGCAGCATCCAATATTGGTCTTTCAAAATAGAGAATGTCTGCAGGAAAAATCAGGACGATCATAATAAGATTGCTGCCAAACACATTTGATATTGCAAGTGTATAAGCCCCCATGCGAACCGCAGTAATGGTTGTACTCACTTCAGGCAGAGAAGTTGCCGCAGCCAAAAATGTGACGCCAAAAAAGCCAGAACCCATCCCACTCCGTTTGGCCAGAACCTCAGAAACTTCTACGATTGCGACTCCCAGACCCATGATCAATACACATGCAATTCCACTGATCAGTATAAGGTTCGGCGAAGGCAGTTTTGACACTGATTTTCTGCTGACCAGAGAAATTCTATCGTTTTCCAGATCAGGAAGATCAACAGGAATCCAATGAGAGCCACCATCATACCAACGCAGTAATGTTATGGATCCCGCATATGCAAATGCGATAAGGATACTGCCAATTCCAACTCCGAAAATCGAAATTGGTTCACCCAGAATCAATACGACCTGTAGACAGGCCATCAATGCAACCAATAGTGTCGCTTCCAGGGCATGATTGGCTTTTCGTGGGTAGTTTGAAATTGCGCCTCTTGCCCAAAAATCTGCAAAAGCCAGAACAGCTGTCTGCAAAGCAATTCCGCCAAAGAGGTTATTCAATACAAGATCAGAATTTTGTATTAGTGCTGCTGACACCGTGGTTGCGACTTCAGGCAAGGACGTGGATAGCGCAAGGAAAAGTAGCCCAACCGTTGAGGCCCCCAAATTATACCGGTCACAAATAGCGTCTGCTAAATACGTCAGACGTGAACCAACAAGCCAAATCCCGCATGCCAGCAATAGAAATATTAGAAAATTGATAGCTAGGCCTTGAGCCAGAAGGATTTCTTGCACGGTGGTTCCAGCGATTTCCGATTATTCAATATGACCGTGCTTTAGATATCTGCCTTTGACCCTGATCAAAGAAATCTCTTTCAGCAATTTTAAGCTCCACAGGAAAAGGAGCACTGTCATGGAACATGGACATACAAGTTCTGAAATCAGTCTTAGATTAAGCGAAAAGAAAGGCCCAAATTATCTGGGTGATTTTGTCTATGGTGGCGTTGACGGCACAATCACGACCTTTGCTCTCGTTGCAGGGATTGAGGGTGCCGGGCTTTCAAAAAGTATCATTATTGTTCTCGGCTTTGCGAACATATTGGCTGATGGATTTTCCATGGCAGCAAGTAATTATTCGGGTACGAAAGCAGAGCTCGATAATTTGGAGAGGTTACGTGAAATCGAAAACCGCCATATTGACGAAGTACCTGATGGTGAACGTGAGGAAGTCCGCCAGATATTAGCTAAAAAGGGAATATCCAAACCCAAACTCGAGGCAGCAGTTGAGGCGATTACGCAAAACCGGGAAACTTGGATAAACTACATGTTGTCCGAAGAGTATGGTGTTCCGACAAATCAGAAGAATCCAATTCATGCCGGGATGATGACATTCATTGCGTTCCTTTTGTGCGGACTTGTTCCGATATTCCCGTTCATCACAAATGCGGAAAACGCATTCTTTTACTCTTCCCTTGCTACAGGATTCACCTTTTTCTGTATTGGCGCCGCAAAAGCCCAATGGTCGCTCATTCCTTGGTGGCGTTCAGGAATTGAAACACTGCTTATTGGCTCTTCAGCTGCGGCTATTGCGTATGGGGTCGGCTATTTCATTGGCCACCTTTGAAAGCATTCTCCTGCATTGACGCAAATCAATATCACTCGTTCATGTTGAGGGCACTATCTCCGAAAAGGAGTTGACAATGAGGCCGTTGAAAACATGGATACTGGTTGCCGATGCAAATCGTGCTTGGATTGCCGAACATACAAAAATCGGTGCTGGCATACATCGCTTGGAAGATAGAACCATCGTATCCAATCGAACCCAGGATTTCCGAGATGGGCAAGGGCGATCTTACAAATCTTACTCATCAAGACGGCACAAAATCGAACCGAAGGTTCATAATGATGTGGTCCTTACCGAGCATGTTGATGAGATAATACAATTGCTTCTAACTTCTCTCAAGAAACGAGAGTTTGACCGACTGATTATTTGTGTAGCTACGCAAACACTGGGGATTTTCCGTAAGCGCATGCCTGCATCTCTAAAAGAAATAGTGATAGCAGAAATGTCAAAAGACCTCACGCACGTACCTCTTAACGAGATTGCACGGTATTTCGAAGATGTTTTGGCAATCTAGTTCATTCGATTTTGATCTAGCTCAAAGAGGTTGCGAAGTAGTGGGTTAAAACCAGCGCAAGAAAGAACAAAACAGTCGAAAGGAGAAACAAATGACTCGTTCTTTGCTTCCGTCAATTTTCGGTAACAACAAAAAGCATCGTCCGGCGTTTCAATCTTTGCATGATGAAATTGAACGTGTGTTCGAAGATTTTCGAGGAACTTTCACAGATCTTGGTGACACTTTTGAGTTTCAAAAAAGTGGCATTTTGACACCCAAGATAAATGTCAGTGAGAGCGATGACACAATTGAGATTTCGGCTGAACTACCGGGCGTTAATGAGGATGACATAGATATCTCTGTCACGGATAACGTGTTGGTCATTAAAGCTGAGAAATCTCAAGAGCGCGACGAAAAGGAAAAAGACTATCATGTCGTCGAACGGTCCCACGGAAGTTATACCCGTTCGATCCCTCTCGGTTTTGACATGGATGACGGGAAAGTCGAGGCGGCCCTCAACAATGGCGTACTCAGCATACTGATTTCCAAGCCTGCGACGATTGCTGAGAAAACCAAAAAAATTCCAATCGGTAAAGCCGCGTAAGCAACGATAGGACGCCGGCATGTTTGTCATTCTTGAAGCATGCCGGAGCAATAAAAATGGAGTTTCCAATGAATATAAACGTTGGCATAGCCGATCGCACAATCAGGATCTGGCTAGGAATAGGTATGGTGTTGTTTGCCTACATGCGCCCAGACCTCCCCTATGCATTTATTGGGTGGCTAGGAGTAATTCCACTGGCAACCGGATTGTTTGGGTGGTGTGGGATATACAAGCTTTTCGGCATCACGACCGTCAAGAACGCTAAGTGATGAGATTTTTATTCGAGGCACGTTGATGAATTACAAAACAGTATTGGTATGTCTAACCAACCCACATAATGCCAAGCGCATGAGCAAAATAGGTGCAAACCTTGCTCGAAAGTTCGGTTCTCATCTTGTTGGGTTGCATACGCTGCAATCGATTGATGTGTATCCCGGTATTACGGTCCCTGTTTCGAGTGAATTCGAAGAGAATTTTACAAAAGATCAGCTTGATCAGGCGCATCAAATTGAAAACATATTTCGGGAGAATACGGACTGTGAAGATTTTGTATCGGAATGGAGGTGTGTTGAAGCCGGTTCAGTGGATGCCGCTGATCGCATCATAGAACACGCAAGATGTGCCGACCTTATTGTTGTTCCACAGGCTGATAAGCAACATGATCGCCCCGACCAAACAACGCTTCAAAGAGACATCATCGAAGCTGCGGGCAGACCTGTGCTTGTCATTCCCAAGTATGGTGAATTCGATAAAATTGGAGACAACATTTTAGTGGGTTGGAGCGCCACCAAGGAGGCATCGCGGTCTGTTCATGATGCAATTCCTTTCATGCAAACAGGTAATAAAACAAATGTTTTCTGGATCTCAAAATTGAACTCTCAAGAGACCTATCTGGCACATTCAGCAAATGAGATTGCAACAGCGTTGGACCGGAATGGCGTAAAGGTAAATGTGATTCATCGGGTTAATACTGGTCTTCCGATTGGTGATGAGATTCTTAACGAAGCAGCTGATACAGGAGCCGACCTAATCGTATCTGGTGCGTATGGCCATTCAAGAATATATGATTTCATGGTTGGTGCAACCACACCACACCTTATGAAGCACATGACTGTTCCAGTGCTCTTTTCCTGCTAGAAGTTCCATTTGCCAAAGGTATAAATTGATACTGATCAAAGCTTGATCAAAGAAACTCACTATCCTTTACGCACACGTTTGCGAAAGGATGTAACCATGAGAAGTATATTGGTATTTCTGGCACTTCTTTGCATGCCGGTGTCTGCACAGGAAGTCTCGCCCGAAATCTTTTTGCCAAGCAAAGATATTTTCAAAGCGGAACAGAAAGTCAAAACCGTTGAGCCGATAAACGATGATTTGTTTGCTACCGGGTTTTCCATCGAAATAAATGAACGCATAGAAGATGATGCTCACCTCATTGGTTTTCAGGTGGAAGTTGATGAAGTGGTTGGTGGGAACTTGTATGCCTCCGGCGCTTTGGTCGACATTGATGCACCTGTGCTCGGTGATGTAACAGCCACCGGCTTCGACGTGGACATAGGACAGAATGTCGAAGTGGGAGGAAACACGCGACTCGCAGGTCGTAAGGTCAATCTGGCAGGAACAATCAATGGATCAGCTTCAATTGCTGCAGATGTTCTAATACTTGAAGGTGTTGTTATGGGAGATGTCAGTTTTATCGGCAGAACCATAACGTTTTCTGATGATGCAAAGATAAATGGGGCACTTACCTATCGAACTCCTTCAGAGTTGAAGATTCCATCAACTGTTGTGAAATATGATCTTGTGCATTGGGAACCCTGGAATGTAGCAGACGTCAATTCCACGCTTGAAGATCAACTTTCCAAACACGGGCCATCGATTTGGAGTCTGGTTTCACTGTTCCTTGGCGGATTGGCAGCAGTGATTGTTTTGGCGATGCTATTCTTATCGATAATGCCGAGGCGCATAGAAAAGTTACGCACAATCGCAGACAGCAATTACAAGAAAACATCTACTTTCGGGTTTTTTACACTGGCCGCGCTCTTTGGATTGGTACCAGTTACTGCAAGCACAATTGTTGCAGCGCCCCTATTACCATTAGTACTGTTTTTCATAGTGGTCGCGTGGTTGCTCGGCTATTTCCTGGGTGTGTATACAATCAGCTATCGAATATGTGGTCATTATTTCGCAAATATTGATTCAAATATCGGGCGATTGCTCGTTCTGATAGCGGGACTATTTATGTTTGCTATTCTGAATGTGATTCCAGTTCTTGGCTGGTTACTGAATCTTTTTGGCCTTTTTCTTGGGCTAGGTGCCGTTTCAATTGCCATTATTGAAAGACAATCGAGTAGCGGTTCTTCTGCTTCTGATCAGGAGGCCATTTCTACTGCCTGAATTGGAAAAAACGAAACAATGCTGATGAGAGTTGTGGGCTTCTAGATAAGCATTGCGTCTCGCACTATGTTTTATGTCGGGTCGCATTGCTTAATCTTTATAATTTTGTGGTTGGAGTAAATGATTGATACTCCGCTTAAGGCCCTCATCGAGATCAGAGGAAATCATCGCTGGTCCCAACCGGTTTGCTGCGTCGCCATGTAGCCATACCGCAGCAGATGCGGCTTCAAACGCAGGCATTCCCTGACTGGCCAGGCCGGCAATGACGCCTGCCAAAACATCGCCACTTCCCGCTGTCGCAAGCCAAGGAGGTGCGTGATTAGAAACAGACACCTGTCCTAACGGTGTTGCCACGACAGTATCGGGTCCCTTCAGAACTATAGTAGCGCCACTTACCTCTGCCGCGTATCTTGCCCTGTCAATTTTGGACTGCAATTTCATTTGTTGCGGAAAAAGTCGGGCAAACTCCCTATCATGAGGTGTGAGGAAAACGTTACAATAAGAAGACGTTATCGCTTCAAAAAGCGGATCCGGGTGTTCTGAAAAGGCCGTTAGTGCCCCGGCGTCCAATATTGTTATACGGTTCATTTCAAGAACGCTTGAAACCATCTCTACCGTGTTGGAGTCAGGCGGCAAACCAGGACCAAGCGCAACACAATTAAAACGCTTATCCGCAAGTAAGTTTTTTACTTCTGACGGACTATCAGCCAATTGAAGCATCACAGATGTAAGGTTGGCTGCATTGATATCCAAAGCAGATCGTGGACTGGCAAGGGTTACCAGCCCGGCTCCTGATCGAAGAGCGGCTTGTGCCATTAATCTGGCTGCACCAGTTGATGTTGGAGGGCCGGATAAAGCCAAAGTGTGCCCACGATGATATTTATGACCATTAATTCCAGGCAACGGATAGGTCTTTTGCCAGATCCCCGGTTGATTTTCCAAGCCCTCCAACCCTGAATTTGACAAAACCGATTTATCAATTCCAATCTGCTTCAGATGAACCTCGCCGCAATAAACTCTTCCCGGGCAGAGTAGATGGCCAGGTTTTTTTCTGAAAAACGTTACAGTGTGGTCAGCTCGGATTGCCCCGCCCATAACCTTCCCTATCTTTCCGTCAATGCCACTTGGCAAGTCTACCGAAAGCACCGGTATTTTGCATTCGTTAATCTGGTTGATGACATCCAAAAAATTGCTTTTAATCTCTCTATCAAGGCCGGCTCCAAAAAGTGCGTCAATTATTACGTCAAAAGCCGCAAAGCTCGAGCACTGGTCGACCAAGGAGTTTTTATTGAGTTTCGTAAGAGCAAGTGCAGCGTCACCACAAATTTTTCCAACGTCGCCTAAAACCAGAACTTGAACATCTTTACCCAGAGATGCGAGAAGGCGCGCTGCTACAAACCCGTCTCCCCCATTATTTCCAATTCCGCAAACAACAAGAATTTTTTGTGCCTTTGGAAAATGAAAATTCAGGGTATCGACGACTGCCTGCCCGGCATTCTCCATCAATTCAATGCCTGGAATGCCATTTTTGATAGTAAGCTGATCGGCTATCGCCATTTGCGATGGGGATAATAACTCATACATACGTTATTAATCGCTTTTATTACCAAGCAGAACAAGAAGCTCGATCAATTCATTCAGCACGAAATTACTTCGCAAAGACGAATATCGAATTGCTCTTTTGGTTCGATTCTTGAGGCATCGAATTGTCTACCATCTTTGCATTGAACCTTTGCAAAATAGGTGTTTCTTCCACCAATTTGGTCTTCCTGCATATCCAGAAGTAGTGCGACCTCGCATTCGTGTAGTCGTGCAAGTTCATATATCAGATCCTCAATCCAAGCAGGATTTGATGATTGTGCCATAGCGGCTGGAATGAATATCAGCGATAACATTACTTTTGTTGCAGCTAAGCGGAACATATTGTTTTCCCCTTGGAATACGGATCTCGGGACAACCAAGCTGCCAATCAGCCTATGGGAATAGTGCAATTGATAATTGATATTGATCAAACCCGCATGAAAGGCGCTTCGCAATGACCGCTTCTTTCATCCTACCTTGCTCAAGGTACGCTTTTTGAGTTCGGTTATAAGACTGGGTTTATTTTCGTTATGTTGATCTCAATCAAATTGCATAACATCCGTAAATGGAATGGATGGTATGATATTCATCCAAAGCGTCAGGGTATTTGATGTCCGAGAACAAACAACTGGCATCCTCAAAGAAGACTGTTGACTACGCTGCCACGCTAAAACGTGCTATTGGCCTGCCAAGGCTAGTCTTATACGGACTTGGCACAACAATTGGCGCTGGCATTTATGTTTTAGTTGGAGAAACTGCAGGCCGCGCCGGAATATATGCACCAATTTCGTTCTTGGTCTCCGCGGTTGTCATGGCATTTAGCGCTGCCAGTTTTGCTGAGTTTTCCGGACGAATTCCGCAAAGCGCTGGAGAAGCGGTTTACATAGATCAAGGTTTTCGAAAACCTTGGCTGGCTGCCATTTCAGGCTATGCGATTATCCTGGCCGCAGTAGTAGCTGCCGCTGCAATTTCGCTGGGATGTGCAGGATATGTTGCCCAACTGGTTCCACTCCCTATTCCGGTCATAGTAAGTATCATATTTCTTGTAATGGGTTCCCTTGCCGTATGGGGCATTCAGGAGTCCATTACGATTGCCGCCGTTCTCACTGTAATCGAAGTCATTGGTCTGCTTGTTATCATTGCCGCCGGGTGGGTTAACAATCCTCAGTTGTTTGTTGAAGCAACTCATGCGTTGCCGTCATTATCCGATGGACTTGCATGGGGAAGTATCCTGAGCGCCAGTCTGATCGCATTTTTTGCATTTATTGGATTTGATGATGTCGTCAATGTCGTGGAAGAGACGATTGATCCCGCCCGCATAATGCCATGGGCTATTGGCATCACGTTGGTGACCGTGACAGTTCTCTATATTCTTGTTTCGGTCGTTGCACTTGATGCGCTTCCGATGGATGAGCTTTCTGCATCAAGGGCGCCAATCGGATTACTGTTCGAACGCCTGACCGGAATTTCTCCAACGGCAATCACGTTGATTGCAATCGCGGCAACCATGAATGGAATTGTAATCCAGATCATTATGGGATCGCGGGTTGCGTACGGACTAGGTAAAAAGAATTATTTGCCTGCAAAAATTGCATCTGTGTATCCACTCACAAGGACTCCGCTAATTGCCACGGTAATGGTTACTGTGGCCGCGCTTCTGTTTGCTTTGTTTGTGCCATTGGACAGGCTCGCTGAATTTACTTCACAGTTGATCTTGTTCATATTTGCCTTGGTCAACATCTCGCTGATGCTGATTAAGCTAAGAAACGAACCGGCACCGGAAAATACCTTCACCGTGAATATCTTCGTTCCAATGCTTGGAGCCACGAGCTGTATAATCCTGTTAACAGGCCCGCTTTTGTTTTAGCGGGACTTAAAAAGGCCGATCGAATTCAGAGATTTTTATGCTTAACCAAACATAAAAAGGTACTTTGAGGAACCAATCAGTGGACCATGAGAACCGGTAAGTTTGCAGCTTCGAGCATGTCTCGTGTGGCACCGCCAAGAAACCATTCCCATAGCTTCGAGTGACCATATCCACCCATTATAAGCAGATCTGCATCAATATCCGTTGTCCGTTGCATGAGCTTTTCAGAGACGGTCATTCCTCCACTAGCAAGAATGTCGACGGTAATATCAATGTCATGTCGAGACAGATAAGCCGCCAAGTCACTTCCGGGATCATCGCCAACATAGTCTTTAACCGGGTCTACCACGATTATGTGGACCCGGTCAGCTCGCTTCAAGAAGGGCATCGCACTGCGCACTGCATGTGCAGCTTCCGCTCGACCATTCCATGCAATTGCGACCTTCGACATTTCATCAAGATCTTTCTTTACTGTCGGCATTAACAGAACAGGACAATTCGCATCAAAGAGTGTGCCACTGAAAGCTCTTTGAATGCTCTCATTGGCTTTCATGGTTTCTTTGGTCATAATGTGGACATCAGTACAAAGCGCATAACGAGCAGCAACTTTTTGTAGTTGCATTGGATAATCACATTCCGCAACAACGGCTGCGGAAATCGATTCTTCAGCAACATATTGTTCGATCTCTTTGACCCTTGCGAAAGCTCGATCCATGACTTCCCGGTTATGGCGAACCCACTCCACCGCTGGAACTGCATCATGCATAGCAAAAGGAGGGGATCTAAGGGTTCCCAGGACTACGATATCCAGATGTGCATCTGATGCTTGTGCCAGTTCTATTGCGTTGTTTAGCGCTTCATTTGATTCCTCGAGTGCCAAGAAGGTCAAAATTGATTTGTAGGCCATGGGATTTCCGTTTTCTGCTCATGTTTATGAATAGAAAAGCTACATCATAACACTGCTTTTCCTTTGTCTTGGATCAAAATGCTTTGCTTATCATCCTGATATTTTTGGATCAGGAATCCAACATGAAAACCAAATTCAACACGTTGTGCAAACCGTATCGGTCAGTTTCCGTTTGGGGGCTGTTAGACACGATTATTATTGATCTGGGGCGGCAGTTCCGTTGGTCATACCTGCCACCAATAATGGTATATTTCGCAGCAGGTATTTCCGGCATTACTGCCATAGTCGGCACTTTTTTTGTGAAAGAGTATCTCGGTATCTCGGCCGAGTTTCTGGCGAGTCTGGGTTTCTGGGCCGGATTGCCATGGATAATGAAAATGCCACTTGGACAATTGGTAGATCTCATCTGGCGATGGAAGTTCATTCTGGTTTATCTGGGGGCTTCATTGATCGCGCTCAGCCTATCAATAATGTATGGCCTGATTGCACACACTCAGTATTTTACAAAGTTTGCTTCTGTCGAAACTTGGTTTGTCACGAGTGCGCTTTTGTCACCAACCGGGTATGTGATACAGGACGTCGTCGCCGATGCAATGACAGTAGAAGCAATTCCCAGCCGAGACCACGAAGGTAATCTTTACAGTGAAGATGAAAATAAGGCTATGCATACAACGATGCAATTGCTGGGTCGTGTCGCGATTGTATCGGGTACTGTGGCAGTGGCCCTACTCAACGTGTTCTTGTTTTCAGATGTCAGTGAACTAACAGAACAACAAATAAGAGACACCTATGCCTTGGTTTATCTTTTGGCATTAGTGATTCCGGTTATATCGGTATTAGGTGTCTCATTCGCGCAGTTTCTGCGATTCAAACAGGTAAAATACTATCAAGCTCAAGACGTAACTTTGAGCGAAATAGATTCAGTAGAAAACTTTCCAACTTCTGACATTACTCCGAAATGGCAGATTTTTGCCGGCAGCATCATGTTTGTTTGCTTCACCCTGTTGATTGGACTGGGAAGATTTCCTTATGGTCAGGAAATTGTGTTCGTGGGCTCTTTATTGATCATCTTGTTGTTGATACATCACCTCTTAAAAGAGCTTCCGAATACCCAACGTAACGCTTTGATCGGAACTGCAGCTATCATTTTTGTATTTCGTGCAATTCCCCTACCTGGAGCAGGTGTGACTTGGTGGGAAGTAGATGCACTTGGTTTTGACCAACAGTTTCTGGCGGTTTTGACAGTAGTCACTTCCATTCTCACGTTGGTGGGCATGGTCTTGATACGTCCAGTAATTGCAAAACGCTCGATAGCATATGTGATAGTGTTGCTTACCTTGGCCGGTGGTTTTCTTTCCCTTCCAAATATTGGCTTGTTTTACGGTATTCAGGAATGGACTTCTGCGCGGACGAATGGAGTTGTGGATGCCCGCTTCATCGCAATTTTGGATACGATGCTGGAATCGCCACTTGGGCAGATCGCCATGATACCAATGCTTGCTTGGATCGCACGAAATGCTCCTGTTCACCTGAAAGCAACCTATTTTGCAGTAATGGCATCCTTTACGAACTTGGCACTTTCGGCAAGCAGTCTGGGTACCAAGTATCTCAATCGTATTTATATCATAACCAGAGAAGTAACGGACCCAGCCACAAATGATGTCGTCATTCCTTCGGATTATACGCAAGTTGGCATGCTATTGATTACTGTAATGATAATCGGCATCACAGCACCAATTGTAACCGTTATGATTGTGCAACGCAGCCGATACAAAGCGGTCGACTAGATTTGAACGCTCATGCAATTTCGGCATAGTGTAGCATAAGGGACTGCTTCAAGACGCTCATCTGATATGCCATTCTGACAGCTTATGCATGTACCGAATACGTCATTGTCGATTCGCGATAATGCAGCATCGATTGCCTTAAGTTCCTCATGCTCATGTCTTCCACGAATTTCCAGAACCTCGTCATCTTCGAGTTCCATTGCTTGTTCAGAGAAACTTGCAGGTAGTGGATCATCCAGCAAATCTTCTATCTTCGCAATCATGGTTTCAAGCTCGGCGCGGCGGTCACGAAGTTTTTTCCTGTAATACTCTGTGTTTGTCATAGTCTTTCCCAACCCTATCTCATTACCAATACCGGACACTGAGCACGACGAACTACTTTACTGGCCGTTGATCCAAGCACATAATCCATGGTTGTTGGTTTGTGCGATGATATGATGATCAGATCACATTCTTTTTTGTCCTGAACCTCTCTAATGGTTTTTGCGGCATGGCCGTTAAGGACTATTGTTTCGGCATCCATATTTCTTTTGGTTACCAAATTCTTCAATCCACTGACTGCATTGCTTTTTGCATTCGCCAGCAACCCATCAGGAATTTGGGCCGCGACATAGGCAGGCACCTCTTCAATCACCGAGAGCAAAATGATCTGCCCATTTTCTGATTTAAGATGTTCTGCCAAATTTAAAGTGGCCTCTGTCTCGTCGATGTGGGACGGATCAATCGGCACAAGTATTTTGTCAAACATTAGAGTTCCTTCCATCTTAAGCAAAACATGCATGATTTATGGAAGGATGTTTTGATCTAGCTCAAACGTGTCTTGAGCGCCCGATCAATCATTTTGCTAATGGCACAAACTTGAGATCATTGGCGCACCCGGCAGAATTCGAATCTGCGACCTCTGCCTTCGGAGGGCAGCGCTCTATCCAGCTGAGCTACGGGTGCCTGCGTTCTCCATAACCGAGTTTGTATCGCTCTTCAATCTGGATTTCTGGACTCTGAGTATATTTGAACCCTTAGACAGGGCTGACGGTTGCCACATTCGGGTAAATTGCTAAGCGATCCTTGATTTCCAAAGCCTCTTCATACGGTTCTCGATAGCACCAAACTGCATTTTCACATACCTTTCCCTCGTGAACCAGATGAAGGTAACTCGCTGTGCCTTTGAACGGGCAATACGTCGTGTAATCGCTTGGCTGCAGCATATCATCCGGAAAGGTATCCTTTGGAAGATAATATGCAATCGGATAGTTGGCTTCTGCGAGCGTCAGCGCTTCTCCGGTCCGTGCTATCTCCTGACCATTAATGGTCACCGCGACAGGCCCAAGGGCTTTGGAAATTTCCACTGTATGATTTGGGTGTTTGGCAAAGCCTGGTGCATTGTTAGACATTGGTACCCTCCTAGTGTGCTTCATCCCAATTATCCGCAGCTTGGGCATCAACCTGCAACGGTACCGACAAAGACAGGGCTGGCATTGTCGCGTTTTCCATTACGTTCTTTACCAATGAAATCGTCGGCTCCACTTCTTCTTCCGGGAGTTCAAAAATCAGTTCGTCATGAACCTGGAGCAGCATTCTTGCTGACAAATTTGCATCCGCCAGTGCATCGTCCATTCGACTCATTGCCCGGCGGATGATATCTGCTGCTGACCCTTGAATTGGCGCATTGATTGCGGCGCGCTCGTTGAATGCTCTCATCTGCGGGTTTGATGACTTGATCTCGGGATAATACGCACGACGCCCAAAAACGGTCTCGACATATCCATGCTCCCGGCAGAAGTTTTTGGTATCTTCCATATAGTCCTTGATGCCCGGAAAACGCTCAAAATAGGTTTTGATATAGTCGCCAGCCTCAGAGCGTCCAATCCCCAGCTGATTGGCCAGGCCAAAGGCGGAAATACCGTAGATAATCCCGAAATTAATTGCCTTGGCTCGACGGCGCATCATGGGATCCATGCCCTCAATGGGAGTGTCGAACATTTCGGATGCGGTCATCGCATGAATGTCCAGCCCATCGGCGAAGGCCTGTTTCAGCTGAGGAATATCTGCAATGTGTGCCAGAACCCGAAGCTCCACCTGAGAGTAGTCCGCTGAAACGAGTTTGTTGCCCTTTGTTGCGACAAAGGCGGTTCTGATTTTACGACCTTCAGCTGTCCTGATCGGAATATTCTGGAGATTTGGATCAGACGAAGAAAACCGGCCTGTTGATGTTGACGCCATGGAGTAGGAGGTGTGAACGCGTCCGGTCTGTTGATTGATGAAACCCGGTAGCGCATCCGTATAGGTTGATTTCAGTTTGGAGAGCTGACGCCAGCCGACGATTTTTCTGGGGAGTTCATGCCCCTCGGCAGCCAAATCTTCGAGCACTTGGGCAGAGGTTGAGAATTGTCCTGTTGCAGTTTTCTTGCCACCCGGAAGTCCCATTTTACCAAACAGGATCTCGCCCAGTTGTTTTGGCGATCCGATGTTGAAATTTTCACCCGCCAGATCATAGATTTCCGCTTCAAGACTCGCAGCTGCCTGCGCAAGCTCACCGGATAGGCGTGAGAGGATCTGGCGGTCGACCGTAATACCGCGCTGTTCCATTTTGGCGACGACGTCAATCAATGGCCGCTCAAGTCTTTCATACACATGAGACATGCCTTCCGCTGCGAGCCTCGGCTTGAGCACCCGCCATAGACGCAATGTTACGTCAGCATCTTCTGCTGCGTATTGAGTAGCGCGGTCGATATCAACAAAGTCAAATGTGACCTTCGACTTTCCGGTGCCAGTAAGTTCCTTGTAGGAAATGCAAGTATGCCCAAGATGCCTCTTTGCGAGATCATCCATGCCATGCCCCCCACGACCGGCATCCAGAACATAAGAGAGCAACATGGTGTCTTCGACACCAACCACTTCTACTCCATGTTGTGAAAAGACCAGCCAGTCATATTTCAGGTTTTGGCCGATTTTGAGGATGGACAAATCTTCAAGAACCGGTTTGAGCATTTCCAATGCCTTGTCAGACTGAATCTGATCCGGCGCCAATCCTCCACCCAACAGATCATCCTGTCCCGTTTTGTGCGTGATCGGGATATAGCAAGCTTTTCCAGGTTCAGTGGCAAGTGAGATGCCGACCAGTTCGGCTTCCATGGGATCCAAAGAATTGGTTTCTGTATCGATTGCAACCAGGCCTGCTTCGTAGATTGCCTGAACCCATCTTTGGAGGTCTGCTTCAGTTCGAACGCACTCATAGTTGGTTGGATCAATCGACGTGGCCAAGCCTTCAACTGCACGTGCCTCGACAAGATCAGAAGGGGTAGTTCCCGTGGGCGAATTGTTGTCAGGCTCATTGCCGCTTGTTTCAGGGGCATCAAGGTCGGGCCCGCGTTGTGCCTCATAACCGTCAACAGCAATTGTGTCAGCATCGATAGAACTTGCATCTGTTTCGGTAACTTCCGCAACCTTCCGAGTAATGGTTGTGAATTCCATCGCCTTCAGAAAGGAAATGAGCTGTGGCCCATTGGTAGGTTCCAGAACAAGACCATCGAGCGGAATATCCAACGGCACATTGTCTTTCAAGGTCACGAGTTCGCGGGAAATACGCGCCTGTTCAGCAAACTCGATCAGGTTTTCACGCCGCTTGTTTTGTTTGATTTCGCTTGCGCGCTCGAGCAGCGTATCAAGGTCTCCATATTCATCCAGCAATTGCGCAGCTGTCTTGGGTCCGATCCCGGGAACCCCCGGGATGTTATCCGTTGAATCGCCGGCGAGGGATTGCAGATCGATCATCTTTTCAGGACCAACGCCAAACTTCTCGTGAACTTCTTCGACGCCAACACGCCGGTCTTTCATCGTGTCATACATGATGACATTTGGGCCAACGAGTTGCATCAAATCCTTGTCTGATGAGATGATGGTGACATCCCCGCCCGCTTCTCGAGCCTGTTTGGCATAGGTTGCGATCAGATCATCAGCTTCAAATCCCTCCGTCTCAATGCAAGGCAGATTAAACGCTCGCGTTGCCTGACGTATAAGGGAAAACTGGGGGCGCAGGTCTTCGGGCGGGGCGTCCCGGTTTGCCTTGTACTCCGGATATATTTCGTTCCGGAACGTTTTTGAGGAATAATCAAAAATAACTGCGAAATGGGTTGGCACGACTCCAACAGACGTATCGCGTGCTTCCTGAACCAGTTTCCAGAGCATGTTGCAAAAACCGGAAACGGCCCCAACAGGCAAACCATCAGATTTTCTCGTCAAGGGTGGCAAGGCGTGATAGGCGCGGAAGATATAGGCGGAACCATCAACGAGGAACAGGTGATCGCCTTGCTTCATGGGAAATGCTCCGGGAAAATTTTATTGACCCTGTTTTAGGCCTGTGTGCACAGTTTGGCTATAGGAGCGTAGGATGAGCAAACAAAAAAAGGTGTGCCTGGTGGTTGGCGCGGGAGATGCAACAGGTGGGGCAATCGCCAAGCGATTTGCCAGAGAGGGGTATGTTGCGGTGCCGGTGCGCCGGAAACTCGAACATTTGGACGGTTTGGCGAACGAAATTCGAGAAGCGGGTGGTGAAGTTGTTCCCATTGGTTGTGATGCTCGGCAGGAAGATCAGATCATTGCCTTGTTTGACCGAATTGAAAATGAAATCGGCGAACTTGAAGTGGTGGTCTTTAACATTGGTGCAAATGTCCGCTTTCCGTTTGAAGAGATTGAAGTGCGCAAATTCACCAAGATATGGGAGCTTGCCTGTTTTGCGGGTTTTTTGACTTGCAGGGAAGCGGCGCGAAGAATGTCCCCGCGCGGGAAGGGAAGCATTCTAGTGACGGGTGCATCTGCCAGTGTGAGAGGATATGCCGGAGGTGCCGCATTTGGCAGTGCAAAATTTGCGCTTCGAGGCATGACCCAAGCTTTGGCACGTGAGCTTTGGGGTAAGGGTATCCACGTCGCTCATTTTATCATCGATGGGGCGATTGATACTGAGTGGATCAAGGAAATATGGCCCAAAGCCTATGAGAAGAAAGATCAGGACGGCATTCTGGATCCTGAACACATTGCAGAGAATTATTGGAACGTGCACGACCAGCCGCGCGACAGCTGGACGTTTGAGATGGACTTGAGACCCTGGATGGAGAATTTTTAATGGCCAAAACGGTTGAGTTTTATTTTGATATTGTTAGCCCCGCGAGTTACCTCGCTTGGACACAAATCCCAAAGCTTTTGGAAGAAACTGGAGCCGATATTGTTTACAAACCCTTTTTCTTGCCAGGAGTATTTGAAGGCGCAGGGAGTTCGAGCCCAATCACAGTGCCACCAAAAAGCAAGTGGCTGTTTCACGATCTCAATCGTTGGGCAAAAACCTACGATGTGCCTTTTGTGATGAACAAGCATTTTCCGTTGAGCTCAGTTTACGCCATGCGTGGACTAAATAATTATGTGGGCACGGATAAACTTGTGCCGTTAGGAAATGCGATGTTTGATGCCATGTGGGCAACCAATCAGAACATCAACGACCCTTCAGTAATGGAAACTATCCTTGCAGAAGTCGGGATTGACCAGGCTGAATATATGGAAAAGCTGAATGACCCTTCAAACAAACAGGCACTTGTTGCTGTGGGAGAGGAGGCTGTCTCACGCGGAGTGTTTGGGGCGCCAACGTTTTTCGTGGGCAAATTCATGCATTGGGGGCAGGACCGATTGCAATTTGTTAAAGAGGATTTGTTGGCTTAGTTTTCAACTCTTTGGTTGTTGGATTGAGTACGAGGATCGGATCAAGAGATCGTGTTGCAATCCAGTCATTGACTCTTAATAAAAACCGCGTATTACGATGCCGCTAGTAAGCAAATGGCGAGATCAATGTTCGACAGAATTATCCCTGCTGACATGACCAACGCGGCAAACCCGGTTTGTGGCGCTTTCTTCGCTTTGGCTGCTACCAAGACAACCAAAACCACAACGAAGACCACAAAGGTCTGATTGCTTCCGCTTGTGTCCGTTTTCACTCTCCCGGACATATCGGGAGAGCAGACCTCAAGTGAGAGTGGAAAAGGGTTCAATCCAATGGGATATAAAATCGCTATCGTAGGCGCGACCGGAAATGTGGGTCGTGAAATGCTTGATATTTTGCATGAGCGCGGGTTTCCGGCAGATACAGTTGTGCCGCTTGCTTCACGCCGTAGCCAGGGTAAAGAGGTCTCTTTTGGAGACAAGACGCTGGCAATCAAGGCGCTTGATTCTTACGATTTCTCGGACACTGACATTGCTCTAATGTCTGCTGGTGGTGATATTTCAAAGGAATGGTCACCCAAGATTGCTGCTCAAGGATGCGTTGTGATCGATAACTCATCTGCATGGCGCTATGATGCTGATGTTCCCTTGATCGTGCCAGAAGTAAATGCGGATGCGATTGAAGGGTTCCGTAAAAAGAATATCATTGCGAACCCGAATTGTTCGACAGCTCAGCTCGTTGTTGCGCTAAAGCCATTGCATGATCGCGCGAAAATCAAGCGTGCTGTTGTTTCAACCTATCAGTCCGTTTCGGGTGCAGGCAAAGAGGGCATGGATGAATTGTTCAACCAGACCCGGGCTGTTTTCGTGGCTGATCCGATTGAAAACCAGAAGTTCCAGAAGCGGATCGCCTTCAATGTCATTCCGCAGATCGATGTCTTTATGGAAGACGGATACACCAAGGAAGAGTGGAAAGTACTGGCTGAAACCAAGAAGATGTTGGATAAAGACATCAAGGTCACCTGTACCGCTGTTCGGGTTCCGGTCTTTGTGGGTCACTCAGAGGCAGTGAACCTGGAATTTGAAAACGAAATCACACCTGATGAGGCTCGTGAAATTCTCCGTGAGGCTCCCGGCTGTCTGGTCGTCGATAACCCGGAAGAAGAGACTTATATTACGCCTTATGAGTGTGCTGGAGAAGACGCGACCTATATCTCCCGGATTCGGGAAGATGCAACTGTCGAAAACGGCCTAGCCATGTGGGTCGTCTCTGACAATCTGAGAAAGGGTGCTGCCCTCAACACCATTCAGATCGCAGAGCTTCTTGTGAATCGTGGCCTGCTGGAAGCAAAAGCGGCCGCGTAATGCGCACCTCCTGATTAGTTAAATTGATCCCCGGGCGCTGCTCGGGGACGAATATGATATGATTCAGGAGAGAGCCGGTTCAGCTTTAACGCCGGATACTGGAACCAATTGCGGAAACAAATAGCAGCGACAGGATCCAGCCAGCGGCAATCAAAAACCATTCCCAAGTTCTGACCCACCAGCCAAACCAATCCCGGGTTCCGTCAGTATAGACCACACGTGGTGCCCAATCATTTTCCATGCGCAGGTTGATTACGGGTAGTGCGACATCTGCTGCGTAAACGAAAGATTGAAACTCAGAATACTCGGAAGGCATCGCTGAAGCGCAATTTTCGTCCGGAAAGTAAACCCAATTCTCTGCACACCATGCCAGAATGCTTCCGCCGGTACGAGCTTCCTTGTAAACCAGTGGATGGGTTGGTGTTATCACACCGCGTCGCGCGGCCTGATTGTAGATCAGGGATCCAACCAAAATCAGACCAAACAGGAATAGCAATGCATTGCCGGGTTTGTATCCATAACCCACCAACGGGCCCCAAAATACGCGGCGAAACAGAATTGTGCCCCAATGCCAGATGTTGAATGCATCATTGGCTGCAGGCTCATACTTCGCCATAAACTCGGTTTGAAGCTTTTGTTTCTCTATTCTGACGTCGCGGGCTTCTTCTTCATACCCCATGTTATCAAGTACTTTGGCCAATTGTTCCCAGGGCCTCGGCTTGAACTTTTTGCCCAGATGCTCGTCCGGTTGTTGTTTGAGCCACTCAATCCAATAGTCTGATTTGCAATTTTCAGGCAGGTTCGAAAACCCTTCATAAGTAAAATTATCGAGTTTGGTGTGATACTCGATCAGCTTTTTTTCACTGTCTGCAGAGTCAAACAGAAGCGCTTCTCCGCGGTTCGCATACTTGTCACGTTTGCGTAGCCAACTTGTATTGCCGGTGTTTAGTGTTTTGCAGGATGTCCCGGACAGGTCCACTTCTCCGTCCACAAACCCCAAACCGCGCCAAATCATTGTTCCGCCAATTTTTGTATTGCGAAGTTGGAGGGCAGGCGTTCCATGTAGCACAGCGCCCTGCGGCATGAAGTCACCACCAATTTCCGAGCCGGTAAATGCAATCGTGCCTCTTGCTTTTACTTTTGCCAAATTGACATCGCCATCAATTTTGGCGCGATTAGCGATGATGGCGTTGTCGGGATCATCGAACGATGCTCCTTCACAATTCAAGTTCCCACCAATTTTAACCCCCCGGAGGCTAACCGTTGTCTCGGATGAAAAACCACCGGAAAGTTCCAGATTTTGTGCAATGGTCGCGTTTCCAAGCTCCAACTCTCCGCCGAAAGTTCCGTCATCACAGAAAAGCTCGCCACCAATTCTTGATCCAAACAAGCTAACTTCATCGCTGGCATGAAACCCGCCTGATAGGTGCACATCTCCGAATGTTTCCAATCCGTCACCATCAATGCCCACGATGTGCGAGCCCTCAAAGCTCAATAATTTGCAACTCGCCTTCAGCAGATTGATCGAACCATTGATTTGGCAATTTTCAAGCGCAATGTCGATGGAAACAGATTCGGCCTCGAGGTCGAGGCCATTGCTATCACTGCATTTTACATATGCACCTTCTACCCAGATTCCTCGGCGTGCTACGGGAGATTTCTCGCATCCACCAAGGATCATGTAACGCAGAAATTCGGAGCGAATGGTATTTCTGGTGCCGGCTTTTTTTGGGAAAGATCCGCTGAAACCGTCAACAATACAATCTTCTCCCGAAGCTGCGCATGTTCGCAATTTTGTCTCCGCAGGCAGGAGCGGAAGAAAGTCTTCAAGCTTGCGACCCCGCAAGGTTAGGGTTCTTGGAACAGATTTCTTCGAACGCGATGTCTGGCGTGGCTTAGCAACCATCCCGAAGCTTTTCCTGTGTCTGCAGCACTATCTTATCGTTCAGAATGGTGAATTCTTCAAGATTGGCATACGTGTTTGAAGCAAAACGATAGCAGACTTCTACAACAATTTCGTTGGCACCTTTTCGATCAGCATCGTATGTCAGGCTCAGGTCTTTTGCTGCTTCCTCCCAATTATCGAGGGATTCTATAAATTCTCCTTTGCTTTGTATGACCTGAATCTCTTTCAATATAATTCGCGCATCATCTGCTAGAACCCTTTGGAACGCTTCCCTGTCTACATCTCGCAAGGCCCTGTACCAGGTTTCAACCGGTGCATCGTCAGCATTTGCGGGAACGAATGAAGATAATAAGAGGAAGGTGATACAAAGAAATTGCCGCATAGCTAGCGCTCCAGTTTTACCACGTCTACATTGGTTTGAGGTGAAAGCAAGCTGGCAACATCGCTTTCCAAAGTCAACTCGTCGCTATTCCTGCTGGCAGTTTGTGACAAGATTTCAAGAACTGAGGCTGTTGTGTGTTGCAGGCTTTGAGGTGGGGTCATGCCTGACAATCGTCTTGCCAGGAATGTTGCTGCCGTCAAATCACCCACTCCGTTTGGCACATTCTCGTATTTAAGGTGCTTAGCGCGCCAACTCCCGGTCTTGTCAGAATACAGGTTACTAATGTCACTGGTGGTTTCTGCCGGTACAGATGTAACCAGCATTGCTGGCGCACCAATTTTCGATACCAGTCGAGTGACTTCAGAAACTGACTGTGGAGTATTCTCGCCGACTAACCAACCAAGTTCAAATAGGTTTGGCGTGAGGATGTCACATTTTGGAACCAGTAGATCGCGAATGGAGCGGGTTGTATTTTCGCTTAAATATAGCGCGTCTCCATCACCAAGGACTGGATCACATAGATATGTCAGTTCCGGCTTAGAGCTTTTAAGTTTCCCTATCAATCTGGCAATTGATTCTGCCTGAAACTCATTCGCCAGGTAGCCTGTTAAAACTGCGCCAATTTCTTCGATCCAGGGTGCCGATTGGATATTGCCCAAAAACCCGTCGAAGTCCTTCTTGTCCGGCACTATGCGAGTGGACGGTCCGTGCCCCGGATGCCATGGCAACAGGATCGTATTGACAGCCCATACCGGAAACCCAAAAGCTTCAAGCGCGAATACTGCTGCCCGGTTTCCAACCGAACCGCGTGTGACGTGGGATGAAATCACCAGTACTGCAGGTTTTTTGGTGGTATTATCCATTCAAAACATATGTTCTGAGAAGATGTGTTACCAACGCTATCACAAAGATCAGTCCCAAAATTCTGCCAATCCTGGTTCCCCATTTCTCCGCCCAGTCATTTTGATCCGCATCTTCAGCAGAGACATGGCCTTTCATACGCTCAGCAACCCGTCTCATTGAGGATGTGCCTACTGTTTCCGAATCGTTGGCGACTCGATCCAGAATTTTCTGAGCTTCAGTCTCTTCTGGTGTTTGTTTCATCAAAGAATGACTTTCAATATTGCGTCGGTAAGGTGCGGATCATAATTTAGGAAATGGGACCGAAATGCAAACCACGCGGTGATTTCTTGCTATAGACACGAAGGGTTGAACTAGTTAACGTCCGGGCTACCGTGGGTCAAATAATCGTCTCAATAGGGCAGTTCAAAAATGGCTGAAGACTTGAACCCATCGCAAGCGCTCGACGTTGCACCATCACCAAAGGTTAACCGTAAGGGGATTTTTGGATGGATGCTGTTCGATTGGGCCGCACAGCCGTTCCATACACTTCTGATTACTTTCATTTTTGCCAGGTATTTCGCGGCAGAAGTTGCACCTGATCCTGAGACGGGCCAAATCTGGTGGGGATGGATGCTGGCGGCTGTTGGTCTGTCGATTGCATTCCTTTCACCCGTAATGGGCGCAATTGCCGATGCTACCGGTCCACGCAAACCGTGGATGATGGGGTTTTCGATTTTGGCGTTGTTTGGTGCATCCATGCTTTGGCTGGCCGAGCCTGGTGGGGCTGCGCTCCCTGTTCTGATATTTTTTGCTATGGCACTCATTGGTGTGGAGTTTGCAACCGTATTCAACAATGCAGTCATGCCTGATTTGGTAAGCCGCGAAAAACTCGGGCGATTGTCGGGTAATGGCTGGGCATTGGGATATGTTGGGGGCGTCGTTAGTCTGATTATTGTCCTCGGCTTGATGGTCGAGTCATCTCCGGGAAGTGGAAAAACCCTTCTTGGTTTTACGCCAATTCTTGGTCTGGCAGAGATTCCCGGTGGTGGAGAACGCGGTACAGGCCCTTTAACGGCGCTCTGGTATTTTGTTTTTGTTCTTCCGTTTTTTCTGTTTACGCCGGATACGCCAAGACGGGTAAAGGTAAGTGGCGCTGTTTCGCAAGGTCTGCGAGACTTGGGGAAAACAATCCGTACCCTTCCCGAAAGGCCAAGCCTCTTTGCCTTCCTGGGCTCTTCGATGTTTTACCGCGATGCGCTTAATGGCTTGTTCGGCTTTGGAGGGATCTATGCTGGCGGTGTACTTGGGTGGGGAGCGACACAGCTTGGTGTTTTCGGGATTGCTACTGCTGTTACCGGCGCGATCGGTGCCTGGCTTGGTGGCAAGTTTGATGACCGTTTCGGTCCGAAAGCGGTTATCACATTTTCAATCATCGTTTTGATCGCGGTGTGTATCACAGTGGTTACAACAGATCGAAACATGGTGTTGTTGATGCCGGTCACTGATATTCCCGGAGGGTTTGCACCTGCGGATATCGCTTTTTACATATGTGGCTG
>JASJDO010000140.1 GCA_030065115.1 Rhizobiaceae bacterium
AACGATCGATGGAGCCATCGCGATAATTGGCAACAAGTTAGAGGTTTGCAGATAGAAATATCGAACAGAATCGAAATACATGTAGTGGAAATAAAGGCGGAAATAGTTGCGTCGGACGGCAGAGAACAAATCATTGATAGAAACCGGCTTGGCTTTCTCGGTATCATCCTCGCCATACACCAATTCCTTACGGTAAGCGGCTTCGACCTTCTGATTGTTGAACTCCAGACCCGGTAATTTGATGCCGATTGCTGCCAACAACACTGTCCCGAACAAGGCCGAAAAAATTGCCAGATAGACAAGCGAGTTTTCAACCTTGCCGAAGAAGGGCAATTCCGTAATTTGCGCAGATAACGCGATCAAAATCGGTAAGAAAGCGATTAACGTCATGACAGACTGTACGAACCGCGACCCCAGTGTTTCCATAATGGCTGCGAATCTCCTGGTATCTTCCTGAACGCGCTGAGATGCCCCTTCAACCTCTCTAAGCTTCGACCAATGGCGCATATAATAATCGTTCATCGCAGTGCGCCAACGAAACACATAATGAGATGTGAAGAATCCAAGCAACACGAGCGAGACAATCCTGAAACCCCAAACAGTAATAATCAGCCAAATTTGTCCAAGGAAGTCTTCCAATGGAATAGTATTTGGTTCCGAAATAGCTTTCTGAATCGTATCAAAGAAACCGCCAAACCAATCATTACTAAATACCGAGATCTGAACTTCGTAGTAGGTCCAAAGCACGATCAAAGTGCTGCCTCCAACGGACCAAAGTCGCCATCTATGGTTGGAAAATCGCATCCAAAGCAGGAAAAATCCAATTCCGCTCAACATTATGTAGAGATAAACCCACAAGCGTTCTGCCGTAATAAACGGCGGCCTTTCTCCTTCTACAGCAACCGGTGCAAGACCCTTGAAAAATTCCAAAGCTGATTGCCAGTCTGACAGACCCAAAAACCAAATAGACATACATAGCGCTGCCCATAAGACAGCACTTAGAAAGAAGACCTTAGGCTTTGGAAAAAACGAATGAAACACGGTGCGGAATCTCCACTGAAAATGTATTGCGAACCTAAAGCGGCAACAGGCTGCTAGCAAGAACACAATTTAGAAACGCAAACAGAAACCAAGCCGTTTCAATCAATCATGTCCCTAGCACGGCTACAAAATTAAATTTTCTTCACAAAAGCGTTTTGCGTGTGCATTAGCGCACAGAAACCCGATCACGGCTGCGTTATTCATAATTCAACACAGAGCTTCTGCTCCAAAGACCCAAAAATCTTCGGCGGAGTAGAAAAAGTCCTCTCGGGTAACGCCCCTTCCCGAGAGGACTTTTGGAAATACACAGTTCTCTTCGGTAGTTGGTAACGCCCCTTCCAGCTATCATTGGGGACGGCAGCTTCTCTCATCCGAGAGGGGCTGCTTGTGTTGGGAAAATCGAAAAATCTCGCAAGTTCAAGCAATTAACCCTTTGGTCAGATTTGTTTAACTCCCTGCTTACCAATCTCGCTGACACTCATGTGTGTTGAATGCGATTCGTAAGGAGTACGCCCGTCATGTCCAAGACACCCAAAAGCAATGAAGATTTGCCTGTTGATCTGATTGATGCAATTGCCGCGGATTCATTTGCTGAAGAAATGGATGACATTCTTTTGGATATTGCGGATTTAAATCCTGATCTATGCCCGCCTGACCGCCGCTACGTGCAAACAGATCGTGAAGCCTGGGTGTATGAACATGGCAACATTGCCGAGTTGGTTTTCGTAAAAACCGCCTGACACAATCTGATTTTTCCCTTGATCCGATTGCAGTTCGAGGGGCACACTTTGCAGGATCATCAGGAACCTGCACATGACTTCACTTTTCATCAAAAACGCCTGCATTGTGGATGGAACCGGCACTGAACCTGCCGACCCGGTGAATATCGCCATTGAAAACGGGAAATTCACCGATGTGGGCAAAGATGTTTCGTTTGACGCGGCAGAAACGCTTGATTTGAAAAACGCAATTGTCATGCCGGGGCTCATCGATTGCCATGTGCACGTGCTTTCAACCCACGCGAATATGGCGATCAACATGGAATTGCCCAACTCATGGGTTGCGCTTAAGTCTGCGCAGATCATGAAAGACATGCTGATGCGCGGATTTACCACTGTGCGCGATCTGGCTGGCGCGGACCGTGGTCTGCAAAAGGCACAAGAAGACGGATTGATGGATGCCCCGCGACTGGTGATTTGCGGAAAAGCGCTTTCGCAAACAGGAGGGCATTCTGATCAACGCGGGCCCTTCCACAATCGCCCCATGGAACCTTACCTGCATAAGCTCGGTGCACTGGGACGCATCTGCGACGGTGTGCCGGAAGTGACCAGAGCCGCGCGCGAAGAGATCAAAGGCGGCGCGAATTTCATCAAAGTCATGGCCGATGGTGGCGTTTCGTCGCCTACTGATCCAATCGGATTTTTTGGCTTCACCATGGATGAACTCAAAGCAATTGTGGAAGTGGCGAAAGGTTCAGGCACCTATGTGGCCGCGCATCTCTATGATGATAATTGCATCACTCGCGCGCTCGATGCCGGCATTGAATGCGTTGAGCATGGCAATCGTATGAGCGACGAAACTATCACCCGTATCGCCAAGGAAGGCCAGTTCGTCGTGCCCACAAACATCACCTATGACCGTTTGGCCAAGGAAGGCGCAGATTATGGTCTGCCACCGGAATCAGTCGCGAAAATTGAGGATGTTCGCGAGGCAGGGCTGGAGCGGCTCGAAAAACTCTACAAGGCGGGCATAACTGTTGGCTATGGGTCAGACCTGATCGGCGGCATGCATCCGCATCAATCCGGTGAGTTCACCTTGCGAGGCCAATACCTTCCGGCTGATGCGGTCATTCGTTCGGCAACGGTTGACGCGGCCAAGGTTCTGCGCATGGAGGGTGAGATCGGCGTTATTGCCGCCGGTGCACATGCCGACCTGATTGTCGTGGAAGGTAATCCTTTGGACGACCTGTCACTTCTGACAAACCAAGGCGCGCACATGCCACTGATCATGCAAGGTGGGATGATCAAGAAAAACACACATTAGAACCTTCTCGGCTTCACATTATCTGATTGCCTGCAACAGTGAAGGTGCTACGTAAATGCTGCCGAACAGAGACAAATGCCCTTTATCCTTATAAAGCAGGGTACCATCCTCCAATATTTTGCAAGTTTCTCCATTGCATAGAGTAGCAGCAAGATCCACGATTTTGACGTTTGGAAAATCTCTCGAAACCGCTAGTGCCACGTCAGCATAGGTCTTTACGAATGCATTGTCTCTGTGTGACTTCTCATCTATTGAGCACTTTCGATTTTTGGAGAATTGGATAACCCGGTAAGCACAAATTCTTGGGTCAAATCCAAGGTTTGGATTATCCAATACAACGACCACGTTCTTACCCGCATCTGCAAGAAGTTCGAAAGTTCTTTTAAAGCCGGCTTCATATATTGCCTTACGACCAATTGCGGAAGCATCAGATACATCTCGAATTTGGACATCACATCTCGGATTATGCGCTAAAACTACCGTATGTATTGAATCACTTTGGGCCGCGAACCTGAGAGCACTTTTTATGAACTTGTAGCCATTCTCACGTACCCGGCGGAGTTTTGCAGATTTGGTCTTATAAGCCGAAGAAATATCGATCAAAGGACTTTGACAACTTACCGGAAAGACTGCGACCCGTTCTGTAGTTTCCTTTAGACGTTCGACCAAACCTGGAAACAGCTGACGCGCATAGGAGTCGCCAACAATTGCGATCGAGTTGCCAGTCTTGCTTTGAGAAAAGCAACGTTTCACAAATTCGAATTTTTGTTCTTCCATGATCTCTGAGCAATCTCTATGGAAACTTGAAAAATCAAAGTTCAAGCGGGAATTCTTGCCAGTATTATTGTCAATTTTTCCACAATAGACCGCCATCCCGAACAAAAAAATGGCAAAGACTACGATGGATAATGCGCAAGTGTGCGCATTTTTGTGCTGAGAGTCTCTGACAGGCTTTTCGACAAAATAGTAAGTGGCCCACGCTAGAATAATTGACACCAGAATCGCGGCAATTATCAGAGTATTGTCTGGCTTTTCTCCTTCTCCTATTCTCAAAAACGAGAGTATTGGCCAATGCCAAAGATATAATGGGTAACTTATCAGTCCCAACCAAACCATTGGACGACTCATGAAAAATACTTTGTTGATCGAAGCGGCTGATCCTGCGGCTATGATCAAGATCGCACCCGTTACTGGTGCTAAAGCCCAAATTCCTGGAAAAGCCAGTTGATCATGGATTTTTAGGACGCTGCCAACAATCATGACCAATCCCGTAATTGCAACGAAGTTTGATGAACTCAGTATGACCTTTCCGCATTTATTGAGAAGAGCATTTTCAGTTCTGGAACTATTGAAAACCTCATTGCCATTAGGAAAATGATTTCGAGAAAAGTTCAGCCAAGCTAAAACAGCCCCACAAAGAAGTTCCCAAACACGACCAAATGGCCAGAAAAACGCATTGGCAGGCTCGGTCTTTAGGAGCCAAAAATTGATGCAAAACGAACACACCAAAACAATCAGAATAAAGACCTTCATGTTCAGTCGATAGCTAAATGCAAAAAATAGTGCTAAAGGCCAAAAAAGGTAAAACTGCTCTTCAATAGCCAAACTCCAAAGATGGAGCATGGGTTTGGTTTCAGCTGCGTTATCAAAATACCCAACCTCATCAGCCAAGACAAAGTTAGCCACAAATGTTGCACCACTTGCAATGTGCTTCGCAAGTTGCTGATACTCATCGGATAGCAAAACAATCCAGCCGATGAGCAAAGACGATATTAAAATGAGTGCTAGTGCAGGAAAGAGACGTCGTATTCGACGGCCTATGAAGTCAGCAAACTTAAAGGTGCCCCTATCCAGATCTTCGAATAATATTCCTGATATCAGAAAGCCGCTAATCACAAAAAAAATGTCAACGCCAACAAAGCCTCCAGGCAGCCAAGTTGGTGCAGCATGATAAGCAATCACCGAAAGAACAGCGAAGGCACGAAGTCCATCAATTTCTGGTCGATATCTCAACGCAGTATGAATAGCATTTGTCTATTCCCACTCAATGGTTCCCGGTGGTTTTGACGTCACATCGTAAACAACGCGGTTGATACCGCGGACTTCGTTGATGATGCGCGTGGCGGCTTTGCCGAGAAACTTCATGTCATACGGGTAGAAATCAGCAGTCATGCCATCGACCGATGTGACAGCACGCAATGCACAAACAAACTCATAGGTCCGTCCATCGCCCATCACGCCAACGGTCTGCACCGGCAGTAACACAGCAAAGGCCTGCCAGATTTCGTCATACAATCCGGCATTGCGGATTTCATCGAGATAAATCGCATCAGCCTGACGGAGGATATCCAGTTTCTCGCGTGTAATGCCGCTCGGACAGCGGATCGCAAGGCCCGGCCCCGGAAACGGATGGCGTCCGACGAATTTGTCCGGTAGCCCAAGCTCACGGCCCAAATCGCGAACTTCGTCTTTGAAGAGTTCACGCAAAGGCTCGACGAGTTGCATGTTCATGCGCTCTGGCAAACCGCCGACATTGTGATGGCTCTTGATCGTGACCGAAGGCCCACCCGTAAAGGACACGCTCTCAATCACATCAGGATACAGCGTGCCTTGGGCGAGAAAATCCGCACCACCGAGTTTCTTGGCTTCTTCCTCAAACACATCGATGAACAGCTTACCGATGGTCTTGCGTTTGACTTCCGGATCGGCTTCACCCTCCAGAGCGCCAATGAAGGTGTCGGAAGCATCCACATGAACCAGCGGAATGTTGTAATGCTCGCGGAACATGCCAACCACTTCTTCCGCTTCGTTCATCCGCATCAATCCGTGGTCAACCAGAATACAGGTAAGCTGATCACCAATCGCTTCATGAATGAGCAGCGCGGCGACTGAGGAATCCACGCCGCCTGACAGCCCACAAATGACGCGCTTGTCACCCACCTGTTCACGGATCGCGTTGACCGCTTGTTCCCGATACGCAGCCATGGTCCAATCGCCTTTGAGGCCGGCAATCTTGTGAACGAAATTCGAAATCAGTCTTGCGCCATCCGGTGTATGAACCACTTCCGGATGAAACTGTGTCGAATAATACTTCCGAGTCTCATCGACTGCCACTGCACAAGGCGCGTTGGGCGAAGTGGCAATCACCTCGAAACCCTCTGGCAATTGCGTTACCCGGTCACCATGAGACATCCAAACCGGGTATTTCTCACCCACTTCCCAAATGCCTTCAAACAAGGGGCTTGCCTTGTGGATCTCGACATCTGCAGCGCCAAATTCGCGGTGATGCCCGCTTTCCACCTTGCCACCCAATTGATCAGACATGGTCTGCTGGCCATAGCAAATCCCGAGGATTGGCAGACCGGAATTAAACACTTCCTGCGGAGCGCGTGGGCTTCCTTCTTCGGGAACTGAGCCCGGTCCGCCAGACAGAATGACCGCTTTCGGGTTCATTCGCTCGAAAGCTTCAGGCGCTGAATTAAACGGAATGATTTCGCAATAAACTCCGGCCTCACGAACCCGGCGTGCGATGAGCTGGGTAACCTGTGAACCGAAATCAATGATCAGGATTGTGTCAGATGGAGAACTCATAGCAAGCCTTTAAAGCGAGTCGAGCCGAGGTGCAATGGCTATCCGCCTAAGCTTCTACTCCACCCACACTTTGCTCGTTGGTGCTAACCAGTTTCGACACAAGATTGCGGTTGAAACTCGCCTCAAGCGCATGTCGCACCTCAGTGTTCTTTTCGAGGTGTTCTTGCAGTGCTTTTCGTTCGAAGGCGAGATAGCGGGTCTGCTCCGTTGTTACCACCGTAGCCGTCGCCATTTTGCCTGTCAGATAGCTCATCTCGCCAAGAAAATCTCCGCGTTTGACATTGCCTATGATTTTGCCATCACGCCTAACACTCGCATTTCCTGAAACAATGAACATCAGATGGCTAGGACACGTATTCTGTTCGAAGAGAAGAACCCCATCCTGCACTTCTGTCCACGCACCGAGTTTCATCAACCGACGTGCATAGGCGCGCTCGACACCGGATAGACAGGTTTCAATAAACATGGCCTCTTCTTCGGAGAACTTCCCGCGCCTGTTTTCTACTTGCAGGGCAACAAATTGACCCAGATTGACGAGGGTGAACATGCTCTCCCAGAACATAGAAACAAAGTCGCCAATGGTGTAGTAAAACACCGCAGAAATTGACCCGGCCATGATCGCAAAAAAGCGTAGCCAATTCATGTTCCGCATCATCATGGAAATGATTAGAAGCACATAGGCGAAGTGGCCCACAAAATTCTCAGGCCGTGAGAAATCAGACCAGAACTCGGTTAGAAATGCGTCCATATTATGCTGCCAGCAGGTGGTGGATTGATTGGTATAGTGGCAAAAACCTTATGCATGAAATGTGACTTTTTGCACACTTCGAATTCAAATGATTAAGCGGACTTCCGCTCCATCACCGCGAAAAAGAACCCATCAGTCAGGGTGGAAGCTGGTGTCAAAGTGACCGTTTTCATATCGGAAGACCACGGTGCAGGTTTGTCATACCCGAACAAATCCTCCCAAACTTCCCCCGCCGACACGAGCTCAAATTCCGGATTGTCTTCCGTGAAGGCGTAAACCTGGTTCTCATTTTCCTCTGGCAGCACCGAACATGTGATGTAAATCAAGTGACCACCCGGCCGAACAAACGGGGCTGCTTCGCTCAACACTTCTTCCTGTTGCTGCAAACGTTCTTCCAGGTTTTTTTGATCCAACCGCCATTTGGCATCTGGCCGACGACGCCAGGTTCCTGTTCCGGTACAAGGAGCATCAACCACGACCTTGTCCATATTGCCAACAAGGCCCGACAAGTCTGAACCCGGTGAATGAACTTGTACATTGCGTGTTCCAGCACGTTTCAAGCGATCATGGATCGGCGCCAGACGTGACTTGTCGATATCATATGCGTGAATTTGGCCTTTGTTTTCCATCGCCGCAGACAAGGCGAGGCTTTTGCCGCCAGCGCCGGCACAAAAATCAAGAACGGTCTCACCAGCGCTTGCGAAGATAAGATCGGATACGATCTGACTGCCCTGGTCCTGGATTTCAAACCGCCCCTTTTGGAACGCCTCTTCTGCTTGGACGTTTGGTTGGCGAGCAAAAGGTTTGTCAGAAAAGATGCGCAAACCATGACGCGCTATTTCTGTCTCTCTCGCTCCCGTTCTTGCCAACTGCTTCAATATCTTCTGGCGTGTTGACTTCAACGTGTTCACTCGAAGATCGAGCGAGGGACGTTCAGCAAAGGCCTTCGCTTCGGAAATCCAGTCATCGGAAAAATTTGCTTCGAAGCTTGGTACAACCCACTCAGGGATGTCTGCCTGCACGTACTCATCGGCCTGTTTGAGGTCACGACCCAGCAATGATTTGATCATTTCATCTGATGGCAGCTCTGGCGCAAACTTGTCTTCTGAAAAATCAGCTTTGAGTTTTTGTGGCTCGAAACTCCATTTGCGGAGCAGGAG
>JASJDO010000141.1 GCA_030065115.1 Rhizobiaceae bacterium
ACCTGCAATATTTGCATTTTGATCCGCCAAATACCCATTTACCAGCGACTTTGGACGTGGTGCATCCGCGCCAAACCTTGAATTGTCAAACGCATCAAGTGTTCTTCGGGTCGCAGCGGGTTTGGAAACCAGAGCGACTACAGTTGGTGCCTGTTTTTTGACAACAGTTTTTTGATTGGCACTGGCAACTATTACAGGTCGAACATTTGCCGGGATCGAATTGGGATTCAGTCGACCAGAGTTATAGCTTGCCAAAAGCTGGCGTTCATCAAGTCCATCCATCCGGGCACGCCCGACATATTCAACCTTAACCTTGGCGACACCCTTTTTGGTATATCCAAGCAATTGAGCAGCACGAGACGACAAATCAATGATCCGGCCGCGGGAAAACGGCCCGCGGTCATTGACCCGTACTGTTACAGAAGCGCCATTTTCGAGATTTGTTACTTTCGCATAACTCGGGAGCGGCATAGTTGGATGCGCTGCAGACAATGCAAACTGGTCATAGACCTCACCGTTCGCAGTCAGGCGACCATGAAAGTTTGGCCCGTACCATGACGCAAGCCCAGTAGCTCTGTAGTTAGGATCTTCCTTGGGTACATAACGAACCCCACGAATAGTATATGGTTTTCCAATCTGGTAGCGGCCGCCACCTTTTCTGACTTTGGTGCTGGTTGTTACTCTTGGACTGCCCGCAACACCATATGCTTTTGATGAAAACTTCGTTTGATTGGAAATCACATTGCCAGTTGATTGGGGAACAGAGAGTGAAGCGTAATTCTGGTTTGCAATGCTCGTAGATGAAACGTTGCTGGTGGTTGAAGCGTTCGAAATTAACTCAACAACGGGCTTTTTGACCGGAACACCAATATCACCTGAACTGAGATTATAGTCCAATCCTGCGATGGGAGTTTGGGAAGGTTGCGATGTCGGTGAGTTTGAGTTGGAACACGCAGACAAGACAAGGGGCAACGCCAAAGCGGCAATCGTTGCTTTCACTACACCACCGCTGATTGCAAACCATTCAGATTGAACGTCTGTAGAAATCTTAGACAATACTGACTATCCCCATGAAGTCCGTCCGCCAACGGCCCAAAACGCCGACGAGATACACTTAATTAGCGTTTATGGCAAGAAAGCAGCGCAATTATGGCACGGGGAATGTAAATATTCGGTGCAGGTGTCAGCACAAAATTTGAAGGGATTGGAAATTATCCTACCCGAGCTCTGCCTGATGCACCATCATCTCGTTTCCAGATAAGACCGTCATCACCATTCTCTTGAAGGGTGAAGCAAAATGTACGACCGTCATACCATGTGGGAAATTGCTGACACATACGATTATTATTGACCCACCAACGACCTGTTTCCTTTGGGGCAAAATACCGGCCCAATCCAGTGCCGGAACCATCACCAGTCACTCTGCCATTTGTCCGATATGTAAGCGGAAATTCAATTCCCCAACGGGTAGCGAGATAAACCTTTTTACCTGAGATGGCCTGCTTTATTTCCGTGCTGTTCAACTGATTTGCGACGGCGTGCGTGCCGCCAAGAAATGTCAAACTCATTATCGCAATTGCTATCTGCTTCATGATCGCACCCTTTTTCTTTGTCTTACCTCCTTAATAACGAAATGCGGCCAAAAAGGTTTCAGTTTCAAAATCACAGCAAAATCTGTGATTGAAGCACCTTTGGATTTACTAGGTAAAAATTAACCTTAGGCAATCAATTCGACTTAACCATTTATCGCTAAACTGATCCAAAGTTTTTGAAGGCCCCAATATGTTTGATAGTTCAAATCCCCCCATTGAAGTTTCCGTCCGCATGCTAGACGGAGCCGTTATTCGCGGTCACTTGTCCAAGGGACAATCGGCAGGATTAGAAGGCGTCCTTTCAAAAGATACCCCGTTCCTCGAGTTCATCTCGAAAGACGGGCAACGGAAATTCCTTTCAAAGCACCAGATCGCCTATGTTGAACCGGTCGAACGGTTGCGGGTCCCTGCCCTGAGACCTGAAATTGATCCAAGGGTAGCTACTGCAAGGAAAATTCTGGGACTTCATGACGGATGTACATTTAATGACGCGAAGGTTGCGTTTCACAACAAGGCCAAACAGTATCATCCTGACAACTATTCCGGGATAGAACTACCGCCAGAGGTTGAGAAATATATCAATGAAATGTTCAGGCAGATAAATACAGCATTTACCGAGCTCCGTGCAGAGCTTAATCAAGCCGCCTAAATTTCATCATTCCAATTTACCCTTCATTAAGGGCATTCACGAGAATGCCACTTAAACATTTGTAATTTCGAGACTTTGGCATTTGGATTGCTCCACTTACAGAAGAGCAGTCAAGAAAATATCAAAGTCATGGCTGCTTTAGATGCAGCTGGTCGGACAATCCGGCCGAACGGCTATCCCCCACTGTCGGGCCGGCTGCATCGCCTGGTAGTCAGTTAACACCTCGGAACCCACACGCCCCACTGAACAGACTACATTTGACTGAGGCGCCAGGCGCTAAACTCCATTCGGACTTTTGCATTCCATGTCGTTACAGACGTTAATTGAGCAGGAAAGGTCGATATAAATCAAAGCAAATTTCCCTCAATAACTTGACCAATAAAGGTGATTGCAGCACTCTTGATGGCATTGGGAAAAGATTGTGAGCATATCGAAGCATCATACTGACTTTGTTAGCACAGCGGTTAACTCACCGTCTGCAGCAGCCCAATCTTGGGTTGCTTCTTCTTGGAGGCGCTCACTTCTGAACTATGAGCTTGATCCATCAAACCAAAAAAAGATCGCAAGAGTAGAAAGCGACGTTCTTGAACAATCGCTCGAACGGTTGGGAGCCTTGATACAATCCGCCAGCTATGAAATGGACCGATTGTTTGGATTGGTGGGCGAGTCTGGCTGTGGGCTATACTTGACCGATAGAGACGGGATAGTTTTGGATCATCGCTGCAAAGATGGCGACTTGCGTCAGTTTGGCGAAGTTGGACTCGGACCAGGTGCTAATTGCAGTGAGGCTGCAGAAGGTACTAATGGGATGGGAACATGTCTTGCGGAGCAGCGCACCGTTATCATACATCGGAATGAGCATTTCCACGCACGCAACACTTCCTTCACCTGTATCGCTGCGCCCGTTTTTGGAGCCGATGGAGAAATTCTTGCTGCACTGGATATCAGTACTGCTCGAAATGACCAAACAAAGAGCACCAACCTCTTGATGGCAAACGCCCTTTTGCAGAGCACGCGTAGGATTGAAGAAGTTTCTTTTCGCAATGCCTATCCCAATACGCGTATCATCGCTCTTGATCTCCAAGGCCATGAGGGCGTGGCTTTGATGGCGGTCAATACAGATGATCTTGTCGTGGGCGCGACACGCGCCGTAAGACTGGCTTTCGGTTTGCCGATTAAAACAATCCTCGAACCCAAACCGGCAGCAGATTTCCTGGAACAGGAATATTCTGCTCGTGATATTTCTGCGATCCAGAAATCAGCGATTTTGCGTGCATTGAGCCGTTCTTCAGGAAACGTTTCTGCTGCTGCAAGACAGTTGGGCATTGGTCGAACTACACTCTACCGGCGAATGAAAACACTTGGTTTACAAAATCAGTTTAGTTGAACTGTTTCAGAGTGAAACAGTTGCTGCTCGAAATCTGCGATAAGCCAATTGCTATATTTGTTCCCTGAAGTAGGCTCGCTATTTAAACATTTGGAGGAAATGCCAATGAACAATTTATTGTTCGTTGGCAAGCTATTGGCGTGTAACAAGAATCCAGCCCTGGTGTGAAGCAACCGGCGAGTGGGCTCCTTATAATATACGCGGATGCAGGATGTTTTTGTGGCGAATGTGTGAGCAACGCCAAAATTACACATACTTGCAAGCAAGCAATATGCACCAACTTTTCCTTCAACAATGACGATCTGAATGAACATACATTCCGATGTATGTAATAGAGAGAGAAATATGTTTGTATTTGATCATGTTGACCGGACGTATGAAGTTGCCCGGGAGACTTACAAGCAGGAAATTCCTGAGTTTTTTAATTTTGCTTTTGATGTGCTGGATGCCCGTGCGTGTTCTGCCAACAAGGATGCGCTGTTGGCGATTGATGTTGAAGCAGGCACAAAGCAAACGGTAACCTATTCCGACCTTTCAAAAGGTTCTTCACGTTTCGCACAGGCGTTGATTTCACTTGGTTTGGAACGCGGTGATACCGCATGTGTGGTGGTTGGACGGCAACCAGAATGGCATAAAGTTTTGTTCGGCTGCATGAAGGCGGGGGTAATTTCGATGCCTGGCACCAATCTTTTGACAGCAAAGGATTTCGCTTACCGAATCAATCAGGCAGGCGCAAAAGCAGCCATTGTTTCGCCGATGCATGTCGAGAAAGTGGATGCCATTCGTGCGGAATGTTCGACGCTTGAACATGTGATTGTAATTGGTGATGCCTCAGGTGATTGGCTTTCTTTCGAAGCTTTGTGTGCAGCACAAAATGGCAAGTTGTCAGCCGAAGATCTGGCACCTTTCAAATCATCTGAAACAATGATGATCTATTTTACGTCCGGGACGACTGCCCTGCCCAAAATGGTGCCTCGTAACTTTGGCTACGCGTTGGCACATGCCGCTACCGCCCTGTTTTGGATGGACTTGCGCGAAAGCGATATGCATTGGACCCTTACGGACACTGGGTGGGCGAAAGCTGCCTGGGGAATGTTGTTCCCGCAAATGCTGATCGGTTGTACCACTGTGCTTTACGATGCGCCGGGCATGGATGTGGAAGCACACCTAAATACAATCAAGGAACTTGGTGTGACAACATTCTGTGCTCCGCCCACGGTGTACCGACTTTTTGCCCAGCAGGATTTATCAAAATATGATTTGTCTTCGCTCAGACGATGTCTTGGAGCAGGTGAACCGCTAAACCCGGAAGTAATTCGTTACTGGCAGGAACATACAGGAACCACCATTGCGGATGGTTATGGACAGACAGAGACAATCAACATCGTTGGGAACTTTCCGGGCGTCGAGACCCGCAACGGCTCGATGGGTAAACCGGTGCCCGGATTTGATGTAGATGTAATCGATGATGAAGGTCATATACTGCCCGATGGCGAAGTTGGCCATATCGCGGTACGAACCGAAGAGGATTGGCCGGTTGGTTTGTTTCACGGTTATTTGCAGGATGGTGAATTGGTAACCGATTCATTCCGCAATGGTTGGTACTATACCGGTGACACAGCTTCGCGTGACAAAGACGGTTATCTCTGGTTTGTCGGTCGATCAGATGATCTCATTTCGTCAGCAGGATATCGTATCAGTCCGTTTGAGGTGGAAAGCGCGTTACTGGAACATCCGAAGGTTGCAGAAAGTGCGGTTGTTGGTGTGCCAGATGAAACGCGCGGACAGATCGTCAAAGCATTCATTGTACTTTCGGAAGGTGTGGAAGGCAGCGATTCTTTATGTCGCGAGATTCAAGATTTCTGCAAAAAATTGACTGCGCCTTACAAATACCCACGCGAAATCGAGTTTGTTTCGGCCCTGCCGAAAACAATTTCCGGCAAGATCAGACGCGTTGAATTACGGGAAAACTAAATCATGTCCGATCGTAAACCTTTAAATGGCATGTCTCATGTCACGGGCAGCACAGATAGTCCGCTAAGCGAAGCAACAATCCCACAGATCTTATTGGAAACTGTAAAGCGAATTCCTGACCGGGATGCAGCGATCTTTGTTGAAGAAAACATTCGATGGACTTACAGAGAATTACAAACAGCGGTTGACAAATTTGCAGGTGGACTTCTTCGCCTGGGCGTAGAGCCAGGTGATCGTGTCGGCATTTGGTCACCCAATCGCAGCGAATGGCTGCTCACGCAATTTGCAACAGCCAGGATCGGTGCCATACTGGTTTGTGTCAATCCAGCTTATAGAAGTCATGAGCTAGAGTATGCGCTCAACAAAGTTGAATGCTCCACGCTGGTCACCGCTCAATCATTCAAAACTTCAGACTACATCCAGATCTTGGATAGTCTTGCACCAGAACTGGTTACTTCCGAACCAGGCAACCTGATTTCTAAAAAACTGCCACATTTGAAGCGAGTCATCTCGATTGGCAAACATCCACCAGCGGGCACCCTCTCCTTTGATGATGTTTCTGCCATGGGCGAGAATATCGGGGTGGAAGAATTGGATGTGATCACCTGGACCGCGAGTAATACGGATCCAATAAACATACAATTCACTTCCGGCACCACTGGAAGTCCCAAGGGCGCTTGTTTGACCCATCGAAATATCGTCAACAATGCCGCGAATGTGACGGCTGCCATGCGTTTTACTGAGAATGATCGCCTTTGCATCCCGGTACCGTTTTACCATTGTTTCGGTATGGTAATGGGCACACTCGGTTGTGTCACCAAAGGCGCAGCGATGATTATTCCCGGCGAAGGATTCGACCCGGCTCAAACACTTAAAGCTGTCTCTGACGAAAAATGTACCGCTCTTTACGGTGTGCCCACCATGTTTGTTGCTGAGCTGGGTCTGTCGAACTTTGATACCTTTGACCTAACCAACTTGCGAACAGGCATCATGGCGGGAGCTTCATGTCCGATTGAGGTCATGAAACAAGTGCAAGCCAAGATGAATATGAAGGAGGTTACCATTGCATATGGCATGACCGAGACCTCGCCCGTTTCTTTCCAATCAGATGTGGATGACCCACTAGACAAACGTGTCAGTACTGTTGGCCGAATTCATCCTCACGTGGAATGCAAGATTGTCGGACCTGAAGGGGAAACTCTGCCGGTTGGAGAAAAAGGTGAATTGGTAACCAAAGGTTATTCAGTCATGCAGGGGTATTGGGGGGATGAGGAACGAACCGCAGAGTCTATCCAAGGCGGTTGGATGTACACAGGTGACCTTGCTGTGATTGATGAAGATGGATATTGCGACATCACAGGTAGGGTAAAAGACATGATCATCCGTGGTGGCGAGAATGTTTATCCTCGAGAAGTGGAAGATTTCCTGTTCACGCATCCCGGCATTGCTCAGGTTCAGGTTTTTGGTATCCCGGATGAAAAATATGGTGAAATCGTATGCGCCTGGGTAGTCGCATCAGATCCGGACCTCAAAGCGGATTCGGTACGCGATTTTTGCAAGGACAAGATTTCCCATTTCAAAATCCCAACCCACGTGGTTTTGAAGGACACCTTGCCGATGACAGTAACCGGCAAGCCTCAGAAGTTTATTATGCAGGAGCAAATGGTTCAGGCTTTGGAGAGAGCCTGATCAGGGGTTTGTATGAATACGTGAATTAGGTTCAGAAGGAGGAGAATGCGATGAATAAAATATCCTGGTTGTCAGGTTGTGCAGTTGCCGCTCTGATTTGGGCACCGGCATACGCTGAAGAAATATCTGCTGATGAGATCAAAAAGGTTACTTCCAAGGTCAATACACAGACGATAATCGAAAACGATAAGACGGATAAGAATTGGCTCAACTACGGGCTTAACTATAGTGAGACACGGTATAGTTCCCTAAATCAAGTGACAGCTGAAAATGTATCCGAACTGGGACTTAGTTGGTCAACCTCACTCGATTCCAGAAGAGGTGTAGAAGCAACGCCGATCGTTGTTGATGGCGTCATGTTTGTTACTTCTTCGTGGAGCATCGTACATGCACTGGATGCGAAAACGGGTAAAGAACTATGGCGATATGATCCAAAAGTTCCCGGGGAGTTTGCGCAAAAAGGTTGTTGCGATGTCGTTAATCGCGGTGTCGCTGTATACGAAGGCGTGGTTTATGTCGGTGCCTTTGACGGTTATTTACATGCGATCGACGCTTCTACAGGCGATCAGCTTTGGAAGACCGACACGATTGAAGATCGAAGCAAAGCCTACACTATTACGGGCGCACCCCGTGTTTACAATGGCAAGGTCATGATCGGAAATGGCGGCGCAGAATATGGCGTCCGTGGATACATTTCTGCGTTTGATGCGAAGTCTGGAGAAATGGATTGGCGTTGGTATTCAGTTCCAGGCGATCCTACAAAACCGTATGAGCAACCGGAATTGGAAAAAGCAGCTCAAACTTGGGATCCGTCCGCTGAATATTGGAAAGCTGGCGGTGGCGGAACAATCTGGGATGCCATGGCTTTCGACCCAGAATTGAACCTGATGTATGTAGGTGTGGGCAATGGTAGCCCCTGGTCTCAAAAAGTAAGAAGCCCAGCTGGTGGTGACAACCTATTCTTGAGCTCTATCGTTGCTCTTAATCCCGACACCGGGGAATATCATTGCCATTACCAAGGTGTTCAAGGTGACACTTGGGACTACACCGCTACACAGCACATCATACTGGCCGATATAGAAGTGAACGGTGAAACCCGTAAAGTCTTCATGCAAGCACCCAAAAGCGGTTTCTTCTATATTGCTGACCGTGAGGATTGTTCGTTCATCTCCGCCAAGCCTTTTGTGGACGTAAACTGGGCGACTGGATATGACGCTGATGGCAGGGCAATTGTTGCCGAAGGCGCGCGATACGAAGATGGTCCTTTTGAGGCGATCCCCAGCGCTTATG
>JASJDO010000142.1 GCA_030065115.1 Rhizobiaceae bacterium
CGCTGCATGCGTTGTTTAGAGAATACGCCGACAAACTTTTCCCAGCCCGTATAACTCTTCATGCTTTCAAATTCGGCACCAAAAACATTTGTCGCATCTTCAAGTCCGATGATCAGGTCAGCAATATTGCCTTCCATCACGTTCTGCTGTTTCAGGATGTCCTGAATTCGGGCATTTTCGATATCAAAATCGGTCTGACCAATGGTCTCGGTCTTGGCGAACTCTTCCAGAACCTTCCCGCTCTGGTCGAGTTTGGTCTTCATATCCTCGACCGTCTGACGGGTTTTTTCAATTTCCTGATCAATATTCTTCAGTGTTGCCATTTAAAATATTCCCTCCGGCAAATAACGTTTTCACTCATATAGTTACTTAGCGTCATGTTTTTAAGATGTTACAGTGTTGGATAGGTCTAAACGTTTTCCAAAACTTTGCTACTTTCCGTTTTCCAGTTCAATTGGCGATCCATGCGGCGTTGCAACCAGTGCTGCTTCCCACTCGGATTTTCGCATGGATATTTCCTTTTCATCAATGAGCGCTTTTTGTGACACGATTGTCTCAAGTGCTGAAAGCCATGACTGGTAATACGGAGTTTCTTCAGGGCCATTTTTGATGGTTTCGCTCAAAACATCCGCCCACTCTGTCCATTCAAACGCACCCTTTTGATGCAATCCCACGACGAGTGCAAAGGCGCTTGCTTCCCACGGTTCATTAAAAACAGGCTCTCCGCATTCAGTGACAAGGCCGGGTAAAGTTTCAGGAACGTTCAAGATACGGCTCCCAGCAATCAACTACCACAGTGTTTCCCGCTTCTGCGTCTGAACCAAACAGGGCTTGCGCATCAAATTTGACCGCGTAAAGCCATTGCGGATTTTCTCCATCACCACGTGCATTGCTGTCCGGAAACACATGACACCCATGAATTGCGATAATCTCACCGGTTTTACCCCTCGCATATCGCGGCAGCCGCGTATGACCAGTCGGGTGAATGTTTGTTGTTGTTACCCGATCACCGACTGAAAATGCGGCAGGTCCTTCAGGATCACGCGCCACTGGTCCACCAGCAGCAAGTGCGGCAGGCATTTCCTCACCACTCACAACCCGCTTAACCTCAACAGGATGTGTTTCCATCTTGCCAGTCGCAATCTCGTTTTCAGTTACAAGCCCGCGTTCCAGCATCAGGTTTTGAAGACCATTTACCCAGATCTGATAATAACTCTTGGTGAGGTAAAAATCCGGCGCCAAACTCTCGCGCGCAAACCGGGAAACATCCAAATTCCATTGACCAGTGAACCCCATACCCACGGTCATCGCGAGCGCTCTTTTCTCCCAATCCGCATGAAAAACCGGCTCATTTGCCTCTGGTTTCACTGGGCCATAAAATTGCATGCCCCCCATATCATGCGGGCCGTTCATGCTGCAGCCTCTTCAGGCGAGAGTGCCAGACCGGTTCCAATCATGGAATCACGCGTAACCAAATCCGCCAATTGTTCTTCACTAAATCCCTCTGTGCCCTCAGGACGCATTGGAATGACGAGATAACGCATCTCTGCGGTAGAATCCCAAACCTGTATCTTTGTAGAATCCGGCAAATCAACATCAAACTCTGAAAGCACTTTACGAGGCTCACTTACCGCCCTCGAACGGTATGGCGCAGATTTATACCATACAGGCGGCAGTCCAAGTACACTCCAAGGATAGCAAGAGCATAAGGTACAAACGACCATATTGTGCATTTCAGCAGTGTTTTCGACAATTCGCATATGCTCACCTTGTCGACCGGTGAAACCCAGCTCAGCAATTGCAGCACTTGCGTCTTCGCGTAATCTTTGAAGATATTCTGGATCGGTCCATGCTTTTGCTACGACCTGAGCACCGTTACGAGGCCCAACCTTGTGCTCATAGGTTTCTACAATCACATCAAGGGCAGACTGCTCCACATAGCCTTTTTCCAACAGCAGCGATTCAAGCGTTTTCACTTTGAGTTCCATGTCTGACCATTCGCTGTGGTCATGATCATGATCGTGAGACATTAAACCTCCTGAATGGCCAGCTGATGACCCAAAAACATACTATCGGAAGTTTTCAGGATCGGCACACCATCGTCAAGGGTCAAATCAATAAGAAGACAATATCTTATCAGGAAGTGAGCACAGATGTTGTCGGAGGGTTGAGGATTTGATCGATCATATCCAGTAGGGAATTGGGATTTACAGGCTTTGACATATAATAGTCTGCTCCCGCCTCGATAAAGCGTTCCTCATCTCCCTTCAGCGCATGAGCTGTAAGGGCAATGATGGGAACCCGCTTACCCATTGCCTGTTCATCCATGCGGATTAGGGCTATCGATTCTATGCCGTTCATTACCGGCATGGAAATATCCATCAAGACCACTTTCGGGTCGAGCGCTTTCCATGCTTCATATGCTTTCTTGCCATCATCAACAATGACGTGTGGCAGAGATTGCTCATCGAGTGTGTGCTGCAAAACCATCTGGTTCACTTCATTGTCTTCAGCGCACAGTATGCAATTTCCTCGGAGTGTAGGGTCAAAATCCATGCCAGCCTCCATTCTCCTGCAAATCTTCGGTTAGGCAGAAATCTTTTCTGCAACAGGCTCTTGCGGTTCTGAGCCCATAAACTCACGGATATAACCCATCGTTTTGTGCTCATCTTGCGGTTTTCCAAACAGATAGCCCTGTCCTGCATGACAGCCATAACGCTTTAAGCTTTCAGCTTGGTTCATCTCTTCAATGCCCTCTGCAACCACAGTGAGATCGAGACCTGCACACATTTCCAGAATTGCGCGAACAATGTGTTCAGCAGGTTTGTCTTCACCAATCGCCATAATGAAAGCACGGTCAATCTTCACCTTATCCAGCTTCAATTCGCGCAGACGCCCCAAGCTGGATTGTCCGGTACCAAAATCGTCCATCGAAATACGAATACCAGCCTGATGGAGTTCATCGATAATCATCGATGCTGTTTCCGGATCAGTCATCATCGCGGTTTCAGTCACTTCGATCTCGAGGCGTTGCGGCGGCAGGCCTGCCTTGTTGATTGTGTGAATTATCGATTGAGCTGTGGTCGGATCCACCAATTGGACACTCGACAGGTTGAATGAAAGAAAAATGTCATCAGGCCAACCCGAGGCAACGCGCGCTGCATGCAATAGCAATTTGTCCGTCAGCTGGGCGATGATACCACGTTCTTCTGCGAGCGGCACAAATTTACCGGGAGAAACGAACCCCAATTCCGGATCGATCCAGCGCGCAAGCGCTTCAAAACCAAGAAGCTTGCCTGTTTGAAGAGAGATGATTGGCTGGAAATGAGGCTGAACCTCATTATTTGCGATCGCTCTTCGCAAAGCTTGCTCCATCCGAGCATTTTCAAGGATCATTTCTTCGATTTCACCGGAGAACACCGTAATACGGCCACGACCGCCCCGTTTTGAGTGATAAAGCGCACTCTCGATGTTTCGAAGCACGTCTTCGAAGTCGTTGCCGGAATCCGGGTACAAGGCAAAACCGAACGAACCGCTCAAGCGAACCGTTCTGCCGTCCAGATCAAACGGTGCAAGCAGGACTTCCTGAAGAATTCGACCAATCTGATAAGCACCAGCTTCATCTTTGATATCAGGAAAAAGAAAACCGAATTCATCACCCCTACTGCGAAAGACAAACCCATCCTGTTCAACAGCGGCCGAAAGTCGTTGGGCGCACTGCTTCAAAATCTCGTCGCCACCTTCAAAGCCGTACAAGTCATTGATAGGCTTCATGCCATCCATATCAGCGAAGCCAACAAGAAATCCCTTAATGCCATTTCGGCGGTCATTGCGAAGTGAGTTGAACTTCTCGATCATGCGGCGTTGATTGCCCAGGCCAGTAAGCTGATCTGTATAGGCAAGCGTGACCAATTCTTCTCGTGACCCCCCAGAAACGTCTGCACCGTTCTGCTTTATGGGAGCCGCTACATCTGTCTCTTCTGCACCCACGAGTTGTTGGACTTGGTCGCCTTCTCTTGCTCGCAAATAGATGAAGATTGAACCAAGCGTACCAAAGGCCAGAGCAAGGTACCCAACTGCCAAGGCAATGCGTTCAACCGGCCCCTCCGCTGCGGGAGAAAAATAGGCCATAAAACAAGCAGACAAGAAGAGAAGACATAACCACTGGGCAGCTTTTTGTATCGACATGAACCTGGTCCTTTGACAAATTGAGGACCTAAATCAACGCAGAATGACGCCCAAAAATCCCCATCAAAGGAACAGATTAGAGAGAAATGGTAAAAAACTTCTAATCAAACTGGCGAAATATTTAGAAAGCTCAATTTGCCAATCCAAGTGATGATGGTCACTTTCGATCTTTCGCCAATAAGTACAGTTCTACGGATTTATCGCGGGATGCCGGCGGTTTGATGTGATGAACCGATTTGAAATTTTGCTTCAACAAGGTCAGCAAATCACCTTCTGTGCCTCCCTGGAAGGTTTTTGACAGAAAATGCCCACCGGGTTTGAGTACCTCAAGAGCAAAATCAAGAGCTACTTCAACCAGATGCATGGTTCGCAGGTGATCTGTTTTTCTGTGCCCGGTTGTCGGCGCTGCCATATCCGACAAAACCACATTGGGCGCTTCACCGCCAAGAGAGGTCATGATTGCATCTGGCGCATCATCATCAAGAAAATCCTTTTTCAAGATTACTGCGCCCGCCACCGGTGCCATATCCAGATAGTCAATTCCAACCACCAACGGGTTATCTGACGTAGACCCCGTTATCGTTGAAGCTACCTGGCACCATCCACCCGGAGCCGCACCCAGGTCAATGACGCGATCACCCTTATGAATAATCGGATGCTTTTCATTGATTTCCAACAACTTGTATGCCGCGCGGGACGCGTAGCCCTCAGCCTTTGCGCGCTGCACATAGGGATCATTCAGCTGCCGCTCGAGCCAAAGAGTTGAAGACAACTTGCGTCCCCGCGCTGTTTTCACCCGAGTGCGCATATTCCTGAGATTCGTTTTCTGTGAGCCTGGTTTTTTGGTCATGACGTCTCACCACTGCCTGAATGCGCTTGATCTCTTTTCTTGCGCCGTTTCCGTGACCAACGGCCTTTTCGAGGACGAACCCAACTGCGGTCACGATGCATCATGTCAGTCAGGAGTCCTTCCCGCAAACCGCGATCAGCGACCCGCAACATTTCAGCAGGCCAAACATTGCGAATAGCGTTCAAGATCGCGCAGCCCGCCAGCACCAGATCAGCCCGCTCGGTCCCGACGCACGGATTGGCGGCCCTTTCTTCATATGTCATACCGAGAAGCCGGTCGATGATTGTATCCACTTGTTTGGATGTTAGCCAAATGCCATCGACCTGACGCCTGTCATATTTTGGTAGTTCAAGATGAATTCCCGCAAGCGTGGTAACCGTTCCCGAAGTCCCCAGAAGATGAGCATCACCACTGGCAAACAGGTGATCAATCGCACGACGTTCGCTGAAACTCTCAAGTTTCTCCATGACGCTTTCGACCATCTCGTCAAACAATTCACGGGTTACATCCTGCCCACCAAACTGCTCCGCCAAGGTTACAACTCCCAAAGGCAATGACGTCCATCCAGCGATATTTTCCGCAATATTTCGCCGTCTGCCATTGGAACGATCCACAAGCACAAGTTCAGATGATCCGCCACCTATGTCGAACAAAACCGCACCATTGCTTTTCCGATCCATCAGCGCACCACACCCGGCTGCAGCAAGACGCGCCTCCATCTCCTGAGTAACGATTTCAAGATCGAGACCGGTTTCCTCCTTTACACGGCTCAGAAATTCTTCCCCATTATCGGCACGTCGACACGCTTCAGTAGCAATCAGCCGCTGCGCCTTGATTTTGCGGTTACGCAATTTATCGGAGCAGATTTTCAGTGCCTCTACGGCACGGTCCATGGCCTGTTCGCTCAATCGCCCTGTACCGGCAAGCCCCTCGCCCAAACGCACGATCCGTGAGAAACCATCCACCACCCGAAAACGTCCCGGCTTTTGAGGGCACGCAATCAACAATCGGCAATTGTTGGTTCCCAGATCAAGCGCGGCATAAAGAGGTCGTTGATGATGTGAACGATCGTTTCTTCGCTGCGGATAATGCGCATGCTTGCCGTTTGGCTGAACACCAGAACGGTTTCCGTAGTTGGACGGATTTTGAGAGCCTGACCGGTTTCCGCCGCCATGGTTTCCATGGCCAGCATCACTAACGTGGGAAGGTTGAGAAGCTTTTACGGTTGCTGCACCTTTTCTGTTTTGGTGCGCATTTTGCCGCCTGCGTCTCCGGCCTTTCGACCGTTTTCCCTTGCTGTTCGGGTCCTGCTCTCCTCCCGGTGCTTCAGCACCATTGGAAAGATCGCTCACGCCGAATATCCTTTTTCCAGGGCAAAAAACCACCCTGTTCATATTCTAAGTTAACAAAAGCGTATCATTACACCGACAAGCAGCCAAGCGTTTTAATTGTCATTCGAAAATTGGGCCGGCCTACAGAAAGGGCAACTCGCACAATTCTGCGTTTACAACGCCGCCTTCGCGTTTAACCTGAACTTCCTGCCCGGCTTGGACTTCAACAGAAATCAAGGCGTAGCCAATGTTTTGTTTCATACGCGGCGACCACACACAATTGGTCATATCGCCGACTTTTTTGCCGTTTTGCTCAATATTCTCCCACTCAAATCCAAGTGGCGCAGGTTCTTTACCTTCCAGCTTCAAGCCGAGCTGGTGGCGTTTCGGGCCTTCTTCATGAATTCTGCGGAGCGCTTGAATACCAATTACATCATCATCGACATCAAGATTAACATAAGAGCCGAGCCTCACTTCAAATGGATTTGTTCGGCTATCAGTGTCACCACCCAAGGACACTAGGCCACTTTCCGTGCGTTCAGCAGTAGTTGGACCACCCGGGCCAATTCCGTAAGGCTTTCCCGCTTCCTTGAAGATATTCCAGAGTTGAGTGCCTTTGGCTGGGTCTTTGAGGTATATTTCAAACCCGCCTTGCTTGGACCAGCCTGAGCGCTGGACAGCGACAGGAATACCGTCGACTTCAGAATCCTTGAACCAGAAGTATTTTAGATCGCGAACCCAATCGCCCATAACCGAAGCTACAACGTCTTCTGCTTTGGGCCCTTGAAGCGCCATGGGAGCTACCTTTGGATCAGATACTTCAACATCCAATCCGCGTTCCGCAGCAATTGCTCTGGCCCAAATCCACATGTCGCTATCCGCAATGGAAAGCCAAAACAAATCATCTGCATGCTTGAGAACAATTGGATCGTTTAGCAGTGTGCCTTGGTGGTTGCACAAAGGAACATATTTGCCTTGGCCTTCTTTGCATTTTGAAAGATCACGAGGGCTGAGGATTTGCGCCAGTTTGCCGGCATCGGGTCCTTTTAGCTGAACCTGACGTTCAACGCCGACATCCCACTGGGACACACCTTCGATGATACGCCAGTATTCTGCTTCCGGATCCCCAAATGAAGCAGGCAAGATCATACCATTGTAAATGGATGCGGTCGTCAATCCTTCCGCAACAACAGATTTGTAGAAAGGTGAGGGTATCAAACGTGCATTAGGGAAAACAAAGAACATGGCAGCACCTCAAGTTGAATGTGCGCCAATTAGCCCGAAAACTCGAATTTGCACATCTTGAATTGCGGCATGAAAATGTCGCGTTTCAGAAAGGGAAACGGGCCAGAATTGACCCGTTTCTCTACTCTATTTCTCGGGGATCAAACCTCTTGGTGTAAATCTCAACACCAGCAAAAGAATAATTCCCATGGTCATCAAACGCATATGCGCCGCAGACTTCAACAAGTGTTCTCGAAGCGGACTATCTTCGGCAAGGCCTGAGGTGAGCGTATCCATCAACCAAAGCCCCATAGGTTCCGCTTCAATCCAGAAGAACCAGATCACGAAACCACCCAAGACAGCGCCCCAGTTATTACCTGAGCCACCTACGATTACCATTACCCAAATGAGGAAGGTAAATCGCAAGGGTTGATATGAAGCCGGTGTAAACTGTCCATCAAGCGTAGTGAGCATCGCACCAGCGATGCCAATAACTGCAGAGCCAAGAATGAAGACTTGCAGGTGACGTCCCTTCACGTCTTTACCCATGGCTTCAGCCGCAGTTTCATTGTCACGAATGGCACGCATCATCCTGCCCCAAGGGGAGTTAAGCGCTTTTTCCGACAAATACAGAACAAAAAGCAAAACAGCCGCAAAAAGGCCAGCATAACAAAGCTTCACAATGATCGAAGAAAGATCAATGATCGACATACCCCAGTCAGCGGCGAGTTTCTGAAAATACTCAGACTGCTGAATATCGACTTCATATGGAACAGGACGCGGCAACCCAATGACGTTCTTCACGCCTCTGGTCAACCAGTCTTCGTTCTTCATCATTGCAATGATGATTTCCGATATGCCCAACGTGGCGATTGCAAGATAGTCAGAACGCAAACCAAGGGAAATCTTGCCGACAAGCCAAGCAGCGCCTGCAGCCAACAATCCGCCCACAAACCATGAGAAAATGATCGGCATGCC